>JBBRGX010000011.1:0-39761 GCA_038223605.1 Actinomycetales bacterium
CCTACGAGCTCGACGGCGGCGTGCGCAAGGCGACAAAGAAGCTGCGCATCAAGATCCGACCGAAGTCCATCACCGTGTGCGTCCCCGTGCCCGAGCCCACCGGTGCGGCGGGGCAGGGATAGCGGGGGCATCCACGGGGGGCACGCTCGTGCCGGCTGCGGCACGACGCCCACACGTCTCACTGGATCGGCTGCCCCGAGACGTCCTCGGTGGTCACCCTCGACGATCGCGAGATCGGCTGCGAGGCGTCGATCCCCCTGTCCTGAGGACGGGGATCGTGGCGACCAGGCCGATGTCGACAGGACGACGCCCACGATGGTCGTGACACCGGGCCGGTGCCGGTGCGGGTGCTGGGCGATGGCGACGTGCACGCCGACCAGGACGAAGGGCCGGCGGGCGATGGCGAGGAGCGCGGAGGTGATGGCGCCCCCCAGCTCAGGTGAGCCAGACACCCGCCGTTGACGGCGACCACGAGCCCGATGATCAGGGAGATCAGCGGAAGGACACGCCAGCGCACGACTCCTCCGCTGGTCACTTTTCCCGGCCGTCGCCCTCTATATGCGTGACAGCACCAACCGCCACACGAAGGAGTGGGCACCATGCGCGTCACCATGCAGGACGTACCGACCGACGTGCGCCGACGGGCCGCGAGGGCTCTCGAAGCGGCGCTCGGCTCGACCCTCAGTCGTCAGGAGCCGGGGAAGGCCCAGCTCGGCGACGAGGCCGTACCGGTCTACCGTCCGGACCTCAAGGAGGTCGCCTACTGGGAGGTCGAGGTCGTCGGGATCACGACGGCCCTGCCGATCGGCGAGGACGAGCCCAAGCGGTTCGACCGGGGATTCATCGTCGTCTCGACGGGCGGGCACGACGTGCCGATCCCGCACTTCAGCCTCGAGATCGCACCGCCGAGCCGTCAGCTGGAGGCCCGCGCCGGCGACGCCGCGCGCATCGTGAAGCTCGACTCGCTCTGCTACGTGGCCGAGGACGCGAACGGCACGATGCTCGGGCACATCGGCACCATGCCGCCGAAGCTCCCGACCGTGCCCGAGGGGCGGACCTCGGCTGCCGGGTGGGCGACCTCGCTCACCGTGAAGGGCCGTGACCAGCTCGTCGAGGACGGCGACAAGGCGGCGACGGCGCGACTGCGCCGGTCCCGGGCGACGCGCCCGATCAAGGAGTACGGCTCATGGGACTCCTGGGAGGAGTGCACCCGCGGCTACGCCGCCGCCTACGCCCCGCACCTGGCTGCTCTGGCGAAGCGGGCGGAGCACCCGTGGGCCGTCGAGGAGCTGACGGACACCTACGGCCAGGGCATCCGCGAGGGTGACACCCTCTCGGTCCCGTTGCTCGAACGTGGTGACTTCACGATCGACGGACCCGGTGCGGAGTTCGTCACGGCCGAGCTCAACACGCAGCCCACACCACCTCGGCTGACGCTCACCGCCGGTGACAGCCGCGGCGCACGGGACCTCACCTTCCAGGTGACGTTCCACTACGGTCGCGCGACCGAGTCGCTGACCTTCTTCATCCTGCCGTCGGGGGCTCCCACCGAGATCGCCCCGACCATCTCGCCCCTCGGGCCTGTCTTCGGAGGTCGTTGATCATGACGTGGACCATCTTCTGGGCCGGGAGCTCCGGCGACCAGCCGGCATACAACCAGTTCGACCAGAACGGGTGCGCGATCGGCTGCGGCCCCGTCGCCTGGGCGATCCTCTTCGGCTGGGCCGACCGCCAGGCCGCGAACGGCAACGCCTACTGGGCCGGTCGCAACGGCCTGTACCGGCAGAACGGCGGCCGGGGCGCTGACGCCGTGGCCCCCATCGGGCAGGACGCCGGGGTGCGGGCCATGATCTCCGAGCTGCACAACGACGTCGGAACCTTCTGCGCCTTCGGCAGCGGTGCGACGACGCCATGGGACATGCCCGGCGCCTCCTCGTACGTCAACGGCCGCAGCTACACGCGGCTCGACACGCACTGGAACTCCCTCGGCATCCACGAGACGAGGCTCGCCAACTACGCGGCCAGCTCGATCGCGTACCGGCGCACACCCGCCGTGATCGGGACCGGCTGGCTCAGCCACTACCCGGTGGCCTGGGGCTACGCGTGGCAGAACCGGATCGTGCGGCACACGTTCCTCCTGTGGTCCTGGGAGGAGACCGTCACCGACACCTGCTTCTACGTCAACAACGGCTGGGGCGGTGGCGGCGCGGGCGAGTGGATCGACGCCGGGACCTGGTTCGCCGGTGAGGTCTATCCCTGATCGCACTCGTCTGCGGGGTGCCGGCGTCGGGGGGCGATCGATCCCCCGACGCCGGCGTCACCGTGGGCACCGGCCCCGCCGGGGTCGGCCGGGTGTAGGTTCCACCGGGTCGACCCCCAGAAGAGGAGCGCCGTGACACAGCCCACGCTGGTCGTCTTCGATCTTGACGACACCCTCGCGCCGTCGAAGTCCCGCGTCCCTGACCCGGTGCTGACGGCCCTGGAGGAGCTCCTGGCGCTGGTCGCCGTCTGCGTCATCTCCGGCGGCCGGTTCGAGCAGTTCGACGAGCAGCTGCTGCGGTCCCTCCCCCCGACACTTGCAGGCCTCGACCGCCTGCACCTGATGCCGACCTGCGGCACCCGGTACTACGTGTGGCGGGACGGCTGGCAGCAGGTCTACGCCCACGACCTGGACGAGAGCGAGCGACAGGCCGCGACCGGCGTGCTGGAGGCGGGCGCCAAGACGCTGGGCCTGTGGCGCAGCGAGACCTGGGGGCCGGTCATCGAGGACCGCGGCAGCCAGGTCACCTTCTCCGCGCTCGGCCAGTCGGCTCCCGTCGACGCCAAGCGGGAGTGGGACCCCGACGGCAGCAAGAAGGAGTCCCTCCGGGCCTATGCCCAGGACCGTCTGCCGGGCCTCGAGGTCCGCAGCGGCGGGTCCACCTCGGTCGACATCACGAGGCGGGGGATCGACAAGGCCTACGGCGTCGGCGAGCTGGCGCGGATGCTGCACCTCGACCTGAGCGAGATCCTGTTCATCGGCGACCGCCTCGACGAGGGCGGCAACGACTACCCGGTCAAGGCCATGGGCGTGCCGTGCACGGCGGTGACCGGCTGGCAGGACACGGTCCGGGTGGTCGAGGAGCTGGTCGCCGAGCTGAGGAGCACGAGCGGAACGGTCACCTCGGCGACGACCGCGCCGAGCAGCAGCGGATCGTCGTGACCATGAGGTGCTCGGTCCGCACCACCGGGGTCGTGCCGACCATCGCCGTCACCGCCTGACCCGACGTCCCTCATGATCCCTTCGCGGGGTCGAGAGGGTGCTGGTCACGGCCGCGTGGTGCCGCCGCGCCCGTGGCGGTCGGCCAGCCGCACGGTGTCCTCGCGCCGGCCGGGTGCGGCTCCGGCGTCGACGGAGATCAGCGTGCCGACGCAGCCGTGCCCGCCGCCGGCGACGATCCGCTCGTGCCCCCAGGGCTTGACCCGGAGCGCCCCGGACGAGAGCCCGGCTCCGGGACCGACCTCGGGGCTCATCTGTCCTGCATGGGGTCGGCGCGGTCCCCGGGCGCTCGGGCCGGACGCAGCTCGGCGAGCAGGGCGTCCAGCTCCACCAGGGCGATCCGGGTGAGGGAGTCGCTGCACCCGTAGGGCAGCACGAGGGTGCGGCCGTGCAGCATCGCACCGCAGGAGTAGACGACGTTGGGCACGTAGCCGGACCGCTCCGGCCCGGTCGCGGTGAGCAGGGGGCGGGCGAGCGTGCCGAGCACCACCGTCGGGTCCTCCAGGTCGAGGAGCACGGCGCCGATCCCGTACGTGCGCATCGGCCCGACCCCGTGGGTCAGGACGAGCCAACCGGCCTCGGTCTCGATCGGGGGCCCGCAGTTGCCGAGCTGCACGAGCTCCCACGCCTCCTCGGGTCGCTGGACCACCACCGGCTCGTCCCAGTGCTGCAGGTCCACCGACGCGGAGACGGCGTTGTCCTCGCGATCGGCGCGGGACATGGCGAGATAGCGCCCGCCCACCTGTCGGGGGAACAGGGCGAGCCCCTTGTCCTTCGCACCCGGTCCGCTCAGGGGGGTCATCGAGAAGTGCACGAAGTCGACGGTGCGCATGAGCTGGAGCGAGATCGAGCTCCCGTCGAAGGCGCAGTAGGTGCCCAGGTACTCCGAGCTGCCGTCCGGGTAGGTGAACAGCACCATCCGGGCGTCCTCGAGCCCATGGCTCTCCGTCGGGCCGCGGGGCGTCAGCACCCGTTCCTGGATGCTGGAGCCCGCGGGGAACGCGACCGAGTACATGCACCCGGCGACCTGGTCGATCTGATCGAGTGTGCGGACCGCCAGACCACGGGTGAGGCTCTCCTCGCGCAGGACACCGAGCGCGAGGTCGAGCTCCGGACGGCCGAACTCCGGTGCGAGCTCGCCCAGGACGAAGTCCGAGTTGGTTCGGTCACCGTTGAGGTCGTCGAGCCGGTGCCTGAACACCGACCGCGAGTAGGTGACCGGCACCAGGTCCGCCTGCACCGCCACCGAGGGCGGCGCGTCCATGGAGATGGCCCCTCCGGCGTCGACGACGCCGGTCCGCAGCTCGATGCTGGAGACGTGGCCCTCCCCGAGGGCCCGGACGGTCATCACGAACCGCGTCGCGCCCGGCGGGAGCCCTCCCTGGTCGGGGTGCGGGACCATCGACGGGTTGAACAGCGCCGCACCCTCGATCGCGAACTCCTGGGTGAAGCAGGCGCCGATCAGGCGCCGCCGGCCGGCCGAGAGCGTCGGGGTGCCGGGCAGCCGGTGCTTGACCAGCTCGAAGTGCGCGTCCCAGGTGGAGGTCAGGTCCCGGTGGCGGTGCGCGAACGCAGCGGAGAGGAGACGCAGCTCGGCGTCCACCTCCGCCTCGGGGATCGCGAGGACGCGGCCGAGGACCGACGTCGACCGTGACAGTCCGGTGGCGAGCATCTCCTGGCCCGGGAGGAAGATCATCGCGAGCACCCTGGACGGATCGGGGCGCAGCGCATGGCCCGTCCGGCGCACCCAGTGCGGGTCGTGCCCGGACCCCTGTCGTCCGCCGTCGCTCATCGCGCGACCGCTGCAGGAACCGGCTGGACCAGCTGGACGCAGCTCAGCCAGGCCAGGGTCGACTCGGCCCCCTGGTTCTGGTTGACGCCACACGGCTCCAGACCGTCGAACCCGGCCCCCGTCACGGCGTGCCGCACCGGTACGCCCGCGTCGTTCGCGCCCTCGAACCAGGAGACGCAGTCCTCGAGGACGGAGAGCCACCGCCCGGCGCCGGTCGCGAGGAACGCCGTCTGCGCGGCCTCGGCGAGGGCCGCCACCTCGATCGGCTGCTGGTCGAACCCGGGGCGCGGGGCGCCCGGTCCACGACCACCCGCGGGGACCAGGGAGAGGTGCCCGCCGACCGTCTGCTCCCGCACGAGCCAGCCCAGCAGGTCCAGGCCCGCACCGAGCAGACGGTCGTCGAGCAGCGCCACCCCGGCGGCGATCATCGCCTCCGGCAGGACCGCGTTCGCGTAGGTCAGCCGAGGGTAGGGCCACGGCCAGTCCGGGTCGGCGCCCGGCCCGGGAAGCACGGCCCTGGCGTCCTCGAGCACGCCGAGGGCGGCCTCGTCCTGCGGCCGCAGGTGCAGCACCTGGACGGCGCCCAGCACCGCATAGGCCATCGAGCGCGGGTGCGGCGACCGCCCGCGCATGGCCTCGTGCGCGCCGCGCAGCGCGACCTCGGCCAGCGGGGCGGACAGGTGCGCAGCCGCGGTGCCGAGCGCCCACAGGGCTCGTCCCCAGTGGTCGCCCGTGGAGGCACCGTCAACCCACTCCCCGTCCGTCGTCCGACGGTTGTGCATCGTGCCGTCGACGCGCTGGGCCTCGCGCAGGAACCTCAGGTAGGTGGCCGACATGTCAGTCACCGCCTGCGTCGGGTCAGGCGTCCGGGACGTGACGACCAGCGCCCGGGCGACGTCGTCGACGCACATCCCGTGCTCAGGTCTCGGCTCGGTGCCGAGTGCGTGCTCGAACAGGCCGGTCCGCGTCGTCAGGTGGGCGAGATGGTCGAACCGGACCGTGCGGTCCGTACCGTGACCACCCATCAGACGGCGGCGGTCACGGCGAGGTGCTGGACCGTCGAGGCCAGCTCGACGTACTGCGCTGCGACTGCCGGCCACATCAAGGACGCGGCGAGCCGGCGCGAGGTCGCAGCCATCCGGTCCGCGAGGCCGTCCTCCGTGAGCACCCGTTCGAGCGCGTCGGCGATCGCGTCCGGGTCACGCTGCGGGACGAGAAGGCCGGCGCCGCCGGAGAGCAGCTCGACCGCGTGCGGGAAGGTCGTCGAGATGACCGGCTTGCCCGCAGCGACGGCCTCGGTGAGCACCCCGGAGGTGACCTGGTCGAGCGAGTCATAGGGCAGCAGGATCAGGTCGGCCCCACGGACGACGGTCCGCAGGTCGGAGCCCGAGAGGTATCGGGCGTCGAACCGCACCGTGCGGCTGAGCGCCAGATCGCGCGTCATGGCCTCGAGCCGCTCCCGATACGCCTCACCCTCCCGTTCCAGGACGCGGGGGTGGGTCTGGCCGACGACGGAGTACCGGGGAAGCGGCATCCGGCGCCGCAGCTCGGCCATCGCGAGGAGCGCCCACTCGATGCCCTTGCCCTCGGACAGCAGGCCCCAGGTGAGCACCGTGGTGCCCTCGACGGCCGGCCGACGGGTCACGTGCTCGGAGAGGTTCCCGGCAGCGCCGTGCGGGATGACCGACACCCGGGCCGGGTCGACGCCCCACCCGGCGACGAGCCGGTCGCGGGCCGTCTGCGTCATCGTGACGAGCGCGGCGGAGTGGTCCACCAGCCCGGCCAGGACCCGGTGCTGACCAGGCGTCGGGTGGACCAGCACCGTGTGCAGGATGGTGACGACCGGCACGTGGAGCCGGGCGACCACGTCGAGCACGTCGACGCCGTCGGGGCCACCGAAGATCCCGTACTCGTGCTGCACGATGGCGACGTCGTACCGGTCCAGCGCCGCGGCGGCGTCCGCCCCGCCGTCCCGCCGAGGCGTGACCCACTGGTGCACCACGGGAGGAACCATGGCCTGCGGCTCGTCGACGAGGCGGACCACGCCGACCTCCACGCCGGACAGTGTCAGCTGGTCGGCGAGCGCCTGGCAGAAGGTGGCGATGCCGCACTGGGTAGGCGGATAGGTCGAGAGAAAACCGAGGCGGACGCCCATCACGGGCCTTCTTCCACATTGCCTGCTCGCAGCGAGAGTGCTGCCGTGCGCGGTGGAGGAGAGGGGCCGCGTGGCGGCGTCAGGTCCAGATGGTTCCCCTCAGTTTAGCAGCGGGGCCCGGAGGGGCCCGTGGCGTAGCGTCTGGTGCACGCGCTGTCCCATCGAGCCGACCCGGGGAGGACCCGCCATCAAGGTCGCCGTGCTCGCCTCGATCGCCCACCGACTGCCGCCGCGCTCGTACGGCCCGTGGGAGCAGGTGGCCTCGACGATCACCGAAGGCCTGGTCGCCCGCGGGCACGACGTGACCCTCTTCGCCACGGCCGACTCACGCACGGCGGCCCGGCTGCACGCCGAGGCTCCGGCCGGCTACGAGGAAGACCCCACGGTCGATGCGAAGGTCGCCGAGGCCCTGCACATCGCTGCGGTCTTCGAACGGGCAGCGGAGTTCGACGTCATCAGCAACCAGTTCGACTTCCTGCCGCTCGTGTTCAGCCGTCTGGTCCGCACACCCGTCGTCACGACCATCCACGGCTTCTCCTCGGAGCGGATCGTGCCGGTGTACCGGGCCTACGACGACGTGGTGCGGTACGTCTCGATCAGCGCTGCCGACCGGCACCCCGACCTGACCTACGCCGCCACGATCCACCACGGCATCGAGGTCGGTCAGTTCACCCTCGGTGCCGGCGCGGGCGGCTACCTGCTGTTCCTCGGCCGGATCCACCCGGACAAGGGCGTGGCGACGGCGATCGAGGTCGCCCGCCGCGCCGGGCTGCCGCTGATCATCGCCGGCGTCGTCCAGGACGCCGGGTACTTCAGCCGCGAGGTCGAGCCCCACCTCGACGCGCGCCTGGTGACCTACCTCGGCCCGGTCGGTCCGGTGGAGCGCGATCGCCTCCTCGGTGGAGCCATCGCGATGCTGCACCTCATCGACTTCGACGAGCCGTTCGGGCTCTCCGTCGTCGAGTCGTTGATGACCGGGACGCCGGTGATCGCCTACGAGCGCGGGTCGATGGCCGAGATCATCCGACCCGGAGTCTCCGGGTTCCTCGTCGCCGGGGTCGGGGCGGCCGCTGCTGCGGTCGACGCAGCCGGCTCGATCGACCGCACCAGCTGCCGGGCCGACGCCATGGCACGGTTCTCCGCCGACCGGATGGTCGACGACTACGAGCGCCTCTTCGCAGAGGTCGTCGCCGGCACGGCGTGAGGCGTCGTCACGTGACGACGTGGTGGCCGGTCCGTTCGACGGCCGCGGCGATCTCAGCGTGGTCAAGGGGTGTGGCGGCGGTCACCGTGAGGCTGCCGGTGGCGAGGTCGGCGAGGACGCGCACGACGCCCGGCACGGCTGCCACCTCGGTGATCACCACGCGCGCGCACTCGCTCGAGCCGAACGCGCTGATCTGGAAGGTGGCGGCACCGACGAAGATGCGTGGGGTGTTCTGCATCAAGGGACTGCTCCTGTGACGGCGAGTGGATCGTTCGACAGGAGCGTGTCGTGCACCACAGGCGCTCACCCCGGCGAAACGGCCAGGATCTGACGGCAGTGGCTAGGTGAGGTCGAGCTGCGCGAGCTCGCCACGCGAGGTCACGCCGGTCTTGGCGAAGCAGTTGCGCAGGTGGAAGGCGACCGTGCGCGGCGATACCCAGCACTGGGCCGCGACGTCCTTGTTGGACAACCCCTGGCTGACCAGCTGGGCGACCTGGAGCTCCATCGGCGTCAGCCGGACGAGGGTCGTCACGTCGCGCTTGCGCGCCGTCTCGCCGGAGGCGCGCAGCTCATGGGCTGCCCGCGCGATGAAGGGTTCCGCACGCAGCTCCTCGAAGACCTCCAGGGCTCGCCGTAGGTGCGCGCGCGCGTCCACCCGCTGCTGGGAGCGCCGCAGGTGCTCACCGAAGGCCAGCTCCGTGCGCGCGAGGTCGTAGGGGCGGTCAGCCTGGTCGTAGTGGGCGACGGCACTCTCGAAGAGCTCCGCCGCGCGGGCCGGTGCACCGACCAGCGCCCTCCCGACGTCGGCGGCGCCGAGCGCCCACTCCCACCCCGTGGCCTCGGCGAAGGGGATGAGCTCCTCGACCCAGAGGGTCGCCTGAGGGGTGTCGCCCGCGCGCACCGCCGCATCGATGCGATCGATCGCCGCCATCCGGACCAGTGCCGGCGTCGTCACCTGGCTGAGCTGGTGGTGCGCCTCGCGGACCGCGCCGGTGCTCGCGGCCCGCACGCCCAGCGCCCAGCGCCGGAGGTCGTGCGTCGGACCCGAGAGGATCCCGAGCGGGGTGCCCTCCATCAGGGCGTCGAGCTCGACCAGCAGCTCCCCCAGGGCATCCTCGCCCCGCAGGGCCGAGATGAGCGCGAGCGAGGCGAGGGGCGCACCCGTCAGTGCCGGGTGACCGGAGCTCCGGGCGAGGGTGCGCGCCTCATCTGATGCGCTCCGGGCGGCCGACCAGTGACCGGAGAGGAACAGCGGGAACGCGAGGCGTGGCAGCGCGTAGAGGACGGCCATCCCCGCGCCCCTCTCACGGGCGCCACCCAGCATCGTCGAGAAGCATCGCAGGGCGGCCGCGTCGTCGCCGAGGTGAAGGGCTGCCTGCCCGAGGTGCGCCAAGTCGTCGGGGTGGGTGTCCTGGACCCCGGCCTCCACCGCCCCGGCGAACCGCTCGACGGCCTCCGTCCACCGGCCCTGGTGCGCCGCCGTCATGGCCAGGAGCAGCTGCGTGAGCGAGCGGACGCGCACGGGGTCACCCGGGGCCGGATCCGTGGCGATCGCGCCAGGATCGAGCGGGGTGCCGCTGTCGCCTCCGTAGGCGGCCAGCCCGGCGGCCGCCACGGCGAGGTCGAGCGCCCGCTCGGGCGCGCGGTCCCCGAGCGCCGCCGCTGCCGTCGCGTAGATCCGGTGCGCCGCCGCGGCGGAACCGATGTTGACCTCGATCCGGCCGCGGAGCCGGTCGATGTCGGCGCGAAGCACCGGGTCGTCCGTCTCCTGCCGCGCCGCGCCGGCCAGCGCTGCCGCGCGCGCCGCCGCCCCCGCGTCCCAGGCGTTGCGTGCTGCGGCGAAGTGGCGTGCCGCGCGCTTGTCGGCCTCGGCCGTCAGCTCGGCGGCCCGCTCGAACGCCTCGGACGCGGCGCCGTAGCCGCCGCGTTGCTCGCTCCGGGCGGCGGTGGACTCCAGGGTGGCGGCAAGGGCGACGTCCGGCCCCGTGGCAGCGGCCGCGAGGTGCCACGCCTGCCGGTCCGGCTCACCCTCACCGTCGAGCGCCTCGGCGAGCGCCTGGTGCACCTGGCGACGATCGAGCCCCGTCGCGGCCTGGTAGATCGCCGACCGGACCAGGGGGTGCCGAACCCGAAGGGTGTCGCCCTCCTGCACCAGGAGGCCTGAGGTCTCGGCCGCACTGATCGCCGCCCCGTCGATCCCGAGGATCGCCGCCGCCCGGCCGACCGTGCGGATCCGCCCGGAGTCGTCGGCCGCCGCGATCAGCAGGAGCGACTGCACCTGCTCCGGGAGCCGGCGGGCACGGTCGAGGAACACCCGCTCCATGTCCGCCGTCAGCGGCAGGTGGGACGGGATCGACGCCTCCCCGGCGAGCTGGGCGGCCGTCAGCGTCGTTGCGAGCTCGACCAGGGCCAAGGGGTTCCCGGCGCTCTGGGCAAGGAGCCGGTCGGCCACGTCGTCCGCGACCATCGCCCCGGCGCTGTCCTCGAACAACGACCGTGCCGACGCCTCGTCGAGCGGGGTGATCGCGAGCACCGGCACACCGTCGGGCCGGAACGGCGTCGCGACCTCGTCGCGCACCGAGAAGAGCAGGGCGACGCGATCGGCCTGGAGTCGGCGCGCCGTGAACAGCAGGGCGTCCGCCGACGCCGGGTCGAGCCAGTGCGCGTCGTCGACGACGACCAGGACCGGCAGCTGCTCACCGGCCTCCGTGAGGAGCGAGAGGGTCGCGACCGCGACGAGGAACGGGTCGACCCGCTCACCGTCCTCCTGCCCGAAGGCCACGGCGAGTGCGCGCGCCTGCGGGACCGGGATCCGGTCCCGCAGCGCCAGGAGGGGCCGGAGCAGGCGGTAGAGAGCGGCGAAGGCGAGCGGGGCCTCGGACTCGAGACCCTGGGTCCGCAGCACCCGTACGCCCTGGACGCCGGCGACCAGGTCGTCGAGCAGCGCGGTCTTGCCGACCCCGGGCTCCCCCCGCAGCACCAGGGCGCCGGCACGCGCGGCACGCGCCCCGTCGACCAGGGCGACGAGGCTGGCACGTTCGGCGTCCCGCCCACGAAGCACAGGCCGACGTTACCGCGCACAGACCCGTCCGATCCCGTGGGAAACCCGGCACTTTGACCGGGGTGAGCCGCGCGCGCCGTCGCGACGATCTGAGGGTCGACAGGACGTGGCGACCGGTGGCTGCCCGACGCAGCGCTCGACAGGGAGATGCCATGACGACCACACCGATCGATCCTCGAGGACGCTCGACCGACCCCTCGACCCGCGCGGCCCTCGACGCACCGACGGAGCAGGCAGAGCGCCGGGTGGGATCTGACGACGCCTCGCTCGGCGCGGCCCCTCGCCGCGGGCACCTGGGACGGGTCACGGCCCTGTCCTGGGCGGTGGGCGCGGTGAGCGCGCTGCTCCTCCCGCTGGTCGCCTTCCCCGGCGGGTCGGAGGCCGCCATCACGGGCGCCGCGTTGATCGGGTTCGCGCTCGGCTGGGCGCTGCTCGCGGTCCTGTCGTCGAGGCGGACGGACCAGCCGCAGCGCTGGGCAGCGGTTCCCGCCGCCGTGATGGCGGCCGTCGGCACCGCGCTCGTGGTCCTCACGCCCGACGACGCGGCTCTCACGACGTCGGGCTGGTTCTGGGGCCCGGCGATGCTGGCGCTCGCGGTGTGGGCAACGCTCCACGCGAGGCGCTCGCTTGACACGAAGGCGCGCACCTGGCTCGTCCTGCCGACCCTCGCCGTGCTCGCCCTGGCGTCCGTCGGCGGCGGGTACGAGACGGCGCGGGTGACGCTCGACGACGCCGCCTACCCGATGCCCGGCAGGTCCGTCGACATCGGCGGACGCTCCCTCCACCTGCAGTGCACCGGCAGCGGCAGCCCGACCGTCGTGCTGGAGAGCGGGCTCGGGGAGACCTCCACCGCCTGGACCCGCATCACCGATGCGGTGAGCACGACGAGCCGCGTCTGCGCCTACGACCGCGCCGGCCAGGGCTGGAGCGACTCCGTCGATGCCCCGCAGGACGGGCTCGCCCTTGCCGAGGACCTCCACACCCTGCTCGACCGGGCCGGCGAGACCGGCCCGTACGTCCTCGTCGGGCACTCCGCCGGCGGCCTCTACGCCATGACCTACGCCGCCCAGCACCCGTCGGAGGTCGCCGGGATGGTCCTGCTCGACGCCACCAACCCGTACGACATCACCGACAGCCTCGCCGGGCGGACCGGCGGCGGGAGTGGACCGGCGGCGTTCCTGCCCTCGCTGGCCCGCATGGGCCTGGCCCAGCTCGTGCCGGCGTCCGTCTGGACGACCATGCCCGAGCCGACGGCGGGCGCCTACCGCGCCTTCGCGACCACCGCCCGCGCCATGCGGAACGCCGTCGACGAGATCACCGAGTACGACACCGTGTTCGCCCAGGCACAGACCCTCACGACTCTGGCGGCACGGCCGCTGCTGGTCCTGACGACGGCCGACAAGGCGCAGAGCGATCCTGCCGGGTACACCGCCCAGCAGCGCTTCGCCGCCCTGTCCACCCGGAGCACGCTCCGCACGGCTGACACCAGCCATCAGGGGCTGCTCGACGACGAGCAGGGCGCGAGGTTCTCGGTGCGCGCCATCACCGACGTGGTCGAGTCGGTGCGGACCGGATCGACGGTGCCCCAGCCATGACCACCTCCCGGCTCACCGAACGCCGGTCGCGGCCGCGGCTCGGGCGCCGTCGCCCGGACGTCCACGCAGGCGCCACCAGGC
Source organism: Actinomycetales bacterium (assembly GCA_038223605.1). Taxonomy (GTDB): domain Bacteria; phylum Actinomycetota; class Actinomycetes; order Actinomycetales; family Cellulomonadaceae; genus Actinotalea. The sequence goes on from JBBRGX010000011.1 coordinate 13,148, forward strand.
AGCGGGCGCGGCTCGCCGTGCTGATCTCGGCCCAGTTCGTCGTGATGCTCGACACCTCGATCGTCAACGTCGCGCTCCCCTCGATCCAGCACGATCTCGGGCTGAGCCGCACCGGCACCGCCTGGGTGGTGAACACCTACTTCCTTGCCTTCGGCGGCTTCCTCCTGGTCTCGGGACGTATCGCCGATCTCCTCGGGCGGCGCCGGATGTTCCTGCTCGGCTCGGCGCTCGTCGCGTTGTCGACGACGGTGGCCGGGCTCGCGGCCGACGGGTCCGTGCTCATCGCGGCCCGGGCACTTCAGGGGCTCGGCGCCGCTGCCCTGGCTCCGGCCGCCTTCTCGATCCTGCTCGTCCAGTTCCCGGGGGCGCAGCGGGCGAAGGCGATGAGTGCCTGGGGTGCGGCCTCGGCGCTGGGCGGCGCCACGGGCGTGCTGGTCGGCGGGCTCACGACCGCCGCGCTCGGCTGGCCATCGGTCTTCTTCCTCACGCTGCCGATCTCGCTGCTCGGCCTCCTCGCGGGGCCGCGGCTGCTCGATCGAGGACCGTCGCGCTCGTCCCTGCGAGGTTTCGACGCGCTGGGTGCGGCCGCCGTCACCGGCGCCGCCCTCGCCGTGATCGTCGGCACCCTCTCCGTCGCGGATCATGGCTGGACCTCGCGGCGGCTGATCGTCGGCCTCGGCGCGGCAGCGATCCTGCTGGCCACCTTCGTCGTCGTCGAACGGCGGGCCACCGCCCCGATCATTCCCCTGGAGCTGTTCGGCTCGCGCCGGATGTCGATCGGGATCGTCGTCGGGCTCCTCGGCGGAGCGGCCAGGGCATCGACCTTCTTCCTCGTGGCCCTCTACCTGCAACAGGTCATGGCGATGAGCCCACGGGACGCGGGCCTGGCGATGGTTCCGACGTCGCTCGCGGGGTTCGCCGTCTCACTGCTCGTCCTCCCCCGCGCCCTGCGGGCACTGGGTCCCGGGCGGACACTGACCGTCGGCCTCGCCGTCCTTGGCACGGGGCACCTGTGGCTCGCGCGCACGCCGGCCGAGGCGGGCTACCTCGTCGACGTGCTCCCCGGCCTGCTCCTGGCGGCGACCGGTGTCGCGCTGAGCTTCACACCGTCGGCCATGGTCATCGCCTCGGCCGTACCGATCGAGAGCGCCGGGCTGGCCTCCGGGCTCGCGAACGCCAGCTCCCAGATCGGAGCAGCCCTCGGCATCGCGGCCTTCAGCGCGATCTCCGCCCTGAGCGCAGCGGCGGCGGGCCCAGACCCGCACGGCGTCGCTGCTGCGACTGGTGGTTTCCACTCCGCGTTCACGGCCGCGGCCGTCGTCGCGCTGACGGCGGCCGTCGTCTCCGCTACCCGGCTGTCCCGGGGATCGTGAGGACGGGCTCGGGCGCAGGGCGCGCGTAGAGGTACCCCTGCGCGTGGCTCCAGCCATGGCGAAGCAGGAGGCGGTGCTGAGCCTCGGTCTCCACCCCTTCGGCGATGCCCTGCAGGTGCAGTCCGTTGACGAGCCCGGCCAGACCGGTGGACAGGGCGCTGGCCGCGTCGTCGTCCTCGCCCAGGTCCGCGACGAAGGTGGCGTCGAGCTTGAGACCGGTCACCGGCAGGTCCCGGAGCAGCGAGATGGACGAGAACCCGGTGCCGAAGTCGTCGACGTGGATGCCCACCCCCAGGTCGCGCAGCGCCGTGAGGTCCGCTCGGGTTCCTGCCAGGAGGGACATGACGGCCGTCTCGGTGAGCTCGACGACGAGGCGTCGGGGGTCGACCGCATGCCGGTCGATCGTGTCGGTGAAGGCCTCGAGCCAGCCGGCACGGGCGAGCTGGACAGGAGAGAAGTTCACGCTGATCGGACCCGGCAGCTCCGGGCGGCTCGCGAGCAGTGCGCACACCTGGTCGAGCACCTGCTGGCCGATGCCAGCGATCAGGCCGGAGTCCTCTGCGGTCGGCAGGAAGGTGATCGGGGTGAGCAGTCCGCGGGTGGGGTGCTGCCAGCGGACCAGCGCCTCATGCCCCGCGACCCGGCGGTCGGCCGGAGTCACGATCGGCTGGTAGTGGACCACGAACTCGGCTGCGCCAAGGCCGCGCCGGATCTGCTCCTCGATGGTCAGTCGCGCCACGGCGTCGGCGTGCATCGCGCTGTCGAAGAACTGCCAGCGAGACCGGCCGGCGGCCTTGGCGCGGAACAGGGCGGCGTCGGCGTCGCGCAAGAGGCTCGCGCTGGTCGACTCCTCGTCGTTCAGGGCGATGCCGATCGACACGGTGGGCACGATCCGGTGGCCACGGATCGTGAGGTCCGTGCCGACCGCTGACACGATCCGCTCTGCGACGAGCTCCGCCTGCTGGGCATCCATCACATCGGGCACGACCACGACGAACTCGTCCCCTCCAGAGCGGCCGACCCGGTCCATGGGCCGCAGGACCCCGGCGATCCGCTCGGCGACCGTGATGAGGACCTCGTCACCTGCCGCATGGCCGAGGGAGTCGTTGACGATCTTGAAGTTGTCGAGGTCGATGAAGAGCACGCCGACCCGGCTGCCGATGCGCGGCGCCGCGAGCAGGTCCACCTCCAGCATGTCCAGGATCCAGGCGCGGTTGCGCAGCCCGGTCAGCGGGTCGTGGAACGCCTGATAGGCGAGCATCTCCAGGGCGTCGTGCTCGGCAGTGGAGTCCGCGTACTGGACGAGCAGGTAGTCCGGCCGCCCGGCAGCGCCCGAGATCAGCTCGGCTCCCCGCTTGACCCACAGCACCTGACCCTCGGAGTGGACGAACCGGACCACGGTCATCTCGGCATCGTCCTCACGAGCGATGTCCGCCGCCCGCTCACGCAGGACCCGCTCCACGTCCTCAGGGTGGGTCACGTCCTGCTCGGCGTGGCCGAGGAGCCATGCCTCCTCGCGCCCCAGCAACCGGCACAGCGACTCGTTGACGACCCGGAACGACCCGTCCGGCTCGGTCATCGCCAGGCCGATCGGTGACGCAAGGATCGCCGTGCGGAACAGCGCCTCCGACGAGGCCAGCGCCCGTTCCACCTCGGTCCGCTCGGTGATGTCCAGCACGTACCCGAGCAGGCCGACGATGGGGCCGTGCTCGTCGCGAACGGCCTCTCCCCTGACGTGCAGCCACCCGCGTCCGGAGTCCGCACGGACGATCTCGAGCTCCAGGTCGTACGGGACACCGGTCCGGGCGGTCCCGTCCACCGCGCTGCGGAGCTGCTCCCAGCTCTCCGCCCCGAACAGGTGCCCCTGCTCGGCGAAGTCCGGCGCCGTGCTCGTCGGTTCCAGGCCGAACATCTCGAAGAGCTCGTCGGACCACGCGACGTGACCGGTGGGCAGATCGAGCTTCCAGCTCCCCAGGCGCGCCATCCGCTGCGTCGCGCGCAGGGCCACGTCGCTGATCTCCAGCGCCTGGCGCGCCTCCACCTGCGCTGTGGTGTCCTCCAGGGTGCCCGTCATCCGCAGCGGCCGTCCCTCTGCCGACCGCTCGACGATCCGACCCCGCTCACGGACCCACAGCCACCGTCCGTCCCGGTGCCGCATCCGCGCCTGGACGTCGAAGGAGTCGCTCAGTCCGGCAGCGTGGTCATCGGCCGCCTGCCGCACCCGGTCCAGGTCATCCGGATGCGTCAGGGCCAACCATCGCTCCGTGGTCACCGGCGCCAGCTCCGCCATGGAGTGTCCGAGGATGCCGGCCCACCGTTCGTCGCAGATGCCCACCCCGGTGCGCATGTCCCGGTCCCACATGCCCAGCCCTGAGCCCTCCAGCACGAGCTCGAGACGCTCGGCCTGCGCCACCAGCGCCTCGCGGGCCTCGACCTCGGACTGGACGTCCCTGAGCACCTCGACGGTGCCGATCACCCGCCCCTCGTCATCGCGGATCACGTGCGCCGCAACGGACATCCATCGCCAGCGGCCGTCGAGGGTCGCGAAGCGCATCAGAGCTCGGCCCGAGGCCACCCCACCCCTGGCCTCGGGCGGCTCGGCATGCGCGGCGGCCATGCGGTCGTCGGGGTGGATCAGATCGAGATGGGGGACGCCGACGAAGTCCTCGAGCGGCCAGCCGAGGATCTCGGTCACGGACGGGGACACCCACTCGACCACCCCACCGGTGCCATGGGTGTACACCACGTCGCTCGCCGTCTCCGCAAGCAGGCGGTACCGCCGCTCGGTCTCCACGAGCAAGGTGGCCGTGTTGTCGACCGCCGTCACCATGACGCCGGTCCCGTGCGGCGTGGCCCGCATCGTGAAGGCTCCCCTGACGCCGTTCTCATCCACCCACGGCACGTCGAGGTCGACGCGAACCTGCGTCCGGATCGCCCGCACGTCGGCGTCGAAGATGCCGTTCTCCCGTGAGGACGGGAACAGCTCGAGCAGGCCGTGGCCGACCGCGTCGTCGCTCCTCATCCCGTAGAGCCTCAGGCCGGCATCGTTGACGAACGAGTAGATCAGCTCGACGATCTCGCCCGCGTCGTCGCGCACCGGAGTCATGAGGAACACCGGATGCAGGGACTGACGCAAGGCCTCCGCCACCTCGACCGACCCAGGGCCTACGGCGCCCGACGGTCCTTCGCGCCCGCCCACCCGGTTCCCCTTCTCCAGCTCGGCAGACGACCGCGCAGCTGGCAGGCTGAGCGAGTGACGAGTCGGTCCGAGCCTAGCCGCGACCGATCTCCTGGACCCGCCAGGAGGGGTGTGGCTGCATCGACCTCCGCACCGCTGCCCCTGGCTTCATCTTCTCGACGATCCTGTCGATGAACCCGTGGTGAGCACTGTCGACATCGGTCCCCTGACCGTCGTGAGCGTCCTGTTGGTCGCGTGGACCGCGCGGAGCGTGTGGAAGCTCCGGCAGACTGCCGCCGGCGAGCGGCTGCTGCCCGCCATCGGGTTGACGATCCTGCTCCTCCTGACCTTGACGGCCGGTGGGTTCGAGACGCGGCACCAGTGGGTGCAGGCCGAGGCTGCCCGGGTCGTCAGAACCCTCTCCGGGAACCCGAACGGCACCGCGAGGTGTCAACGCTTCAGTCAGGACCTGCTGGACCTGACCCAGTCCCGAGGCTTCGTCTCCTTCGAGAAGGGGGACGTGGCCCAGCTGCGGCGCAGCGTCTGCAACGAGCTCGCCGGCTGGTTGCTGAGCGGGAGCGCAGCCCCCACGTCGGTACAGGCCACCGCGATGCACGTCGTCGTCCATGAGGCGATGCATGTGGGCGGGGACTTCAACGAGCCGTCAGCGGAGTGCCACGCGGTGCAGCTCGACGCGCGGGCAGCGGTCCTCTTCGGTGCGACCCCGACCGATGCGGCCACGCTGGTCCAGCTCTACTGGACGGACACCTACCCGCGGATGTCCGAGGGGTACCGGTCGCCCTCGTGCGTCCCAGGCGGGGCACTGGACCTGACTCCCGGTGACGCGTCGTTCCCGTGAGTCAGCCCACCGACCGGCTGACCCGCCGTCAGTGGGGCGGGCGACCGGTCAGCGGCGTCGCCGTGAACCATCCGCTTGTGGTTGCCCTCACGGACCGACCACGTCACTCCCCGCCGCTCCCCGGCGCCCAGGCGTACCTCGGGTCGTCGGCGTCGATAGCCTGGTCGGGTGACCGGACTCCGTGACCACCTCCCGACGCTCCTCGGCGTCGGGGTCCTCATGGTCCTGACCGTCGCGGTGCTGTGGGCAGCGCGGGCGCCGCACCTCTTCGCACCGGCGCTCGCGATCGTCCGCGGCACCGTCCAGCTCGCGGCCATCAGCCTCGTGCTCAGCAGCGTCATCACCAGTGCAGCGTGGGTCGCCGTCGCCCTGCTGGTGATGTTCAGCGTCGCCGCCTCCACAGCGGCGCGCAGGCTCACCTGGAGCTGGGGGCGGTTCGGTGTCGTCAGCGGCGCGATGAGCGCCGGGATCGCGGTGACCCTGGCGATCGTCTTCATGACCGGGGCGATCGCCTTCACGCCCCGCTACGCCCTCGCCATCGGCGGGATCGTGATCGGCAACGCGATGACGGTCACCACCCTGGCCGGCCGCCGGTTCACCCAGTCCGTCAACGACGGCTGGGAAGGGGTCGAGGGCTGGCTCGCGCTCGGCGCCACCCCTCGCCAGTCGACCCTCTCGCTCGCCAGGAACGCGGTCTACTCCGCCCTGATCCCCGTGACCGACCAGACGAGGACGACGGGTCTGGTGACGCTCCCTGGGGCCTTCGTCGGCGCGATCTTCGGCGGGGTCTCCCCGCTCGCTGCGGGAGCCTTCCAGATCACCGTCCTCGCCTCGGTGATGTCCGCGGGGTCGATCACGGCTGTCATCCTCATCCGCGCACTGGCGCCGGTCCGCGTCCGGCCTGCCGCGCTCGGGTAGCAGGCGAGGGCCGAAGGTCCCGTTGCGGGCCGGAGAGCGGGTGAAGTCTGCGCCCGTCCGACGATGCGTCGTGGGCCGGCGGAACGCGGAGACCGGGGCTCCCGGGCGCCCCCGGGCGGGAGCGCGCGGCGCACCGGTCGAGCGATGGTCGTGCCCAGGAGCACGGGCCGGCGACCCCGAGAACCGCACGCCCGGGCCATCCCGACGAGCCCGAGAACGGCCGCGCGGCGTCTGGTCACGGGGCGGACCGTCCGTCGGAGGAGTCAGCCCTTGCTTCCCTCCGGCCCGTAGCGCGAGCCCCTGACCTGCGACGACGTCGCCTCCGCTGACCGCTCACCTGCACGGGGTGCCGACGCGGGCTGCACGACGAGGCAGCGCAGCATGGATCGACCTCTCACGAGACTCCTGGTCCAGCCGATGGTCGGTCGTGCAGCTCGACGTCCCCCGGCGCCATCGCGACTCCGGAGCTCTCCGCACCGCTCGGTCGTGCCATCGGAGCTCGCGCACCCCTGCGCGCCATCTGGTGGGCTCCGTCGACCGCAGGCTCGGACGACGACCCGCCGGGCCGCCACCAGTCGAGCGGGCTACGACTCGCAGTTATGCTCGCCCGACCCGAGGCGTCAACGCCGAGGACCTGTCCTGAAGGGGGCCATCGGATGAGCGCTGCAGCGTCCGCCTCGAGCGCGCGGCGCGCGCCGGTCGTGCGGGCCGTGGCGGCCGACCTCGCCCTTGACCGGATCGCCCGCGTCGTCCAACGCCAGCTCGGGGTTCCCGTCGCACTGGTCACCCTCGTCGAGAAGGACCGCCAGATCTTCCCCGGGCTCGCCGGACTCGGTGGCTGGGCCGGCAAGACCCGGCAGACACCCCTGTCCCACTCCTTCTGCCAGCACGTCGTGCGCCGCGAGGGGCCGCTCCTCGTTCGCGACGCGCACCTGGACCCGCTGGTCCGCGACAACCTCGCGGTGCGCGACCTCGATGTCATCGCCTACCTCGGCATCCCGATCTGCGGTCCGGACGGCGTCGTCGTCGGCTCGCTCTGCGCGATCGACACCACGCCGCGCGCCTGGAGCGCCGCGGACGTCGCCGCTCTGGAGGACCTCGCCGAGATGTGCGGCGCCGCCCTGGCGTCCCGCCCCCTCATGGACCTCACCGGCAGCCGCCGACCCGCCGCACGCCGGCAGACCCAGCGGGACGCCGGGCGCCTGCGGGCCCTGGTCGACTCGCTGCCGGCGATGGTCGGCTACTGGGACCGCGACCTGCGCAACGTCGTCGCGAACGACGCGTACGTCCAGTCCTTCGGCAAGACCCCGGCGGAGATCGCGGGCAGCCACATCCGCGAGCTCCTCGGCGGCGAGCTCTTCCGTCTGAACGAGCCCCACCTCCTCGCTGTCCTGGCCGGCGAGCGCCAGGAGTTCACCCGGACGATCCTCGGCGCCGACGGGACCTCCCGGCACACCCAGGCCACCTACATCCCCGACGTCGCCGACGACGGAGCCGTCCTTGGCTTCTTCGTGCACGTCGTCGACGTCTCGGCGCTCACCGAGGCCGTGAGCTTCCACGACGCGGTGCTCGCCGCGAGCCCCGACCTCATCTACGTCGTCGACCTCGACTCGGGCGCCGTGACCTGGGCCTCGGGATCGTTCACCGAAAGCCTCGGCTACACCCCCGAGCAGGTGACGACGCTCGGCGACGACCTCTACCGCCTCCTCGTCCACCCCGACGACATGGCGATGCTGGCGGAGGTGAACACCGCGGCCCGGGTGCTGGCCGACGGCGAGACGAAGCGCCTGAAGGTACGCGTGCGTCAGGCGAACGGGAGCTACCGCTGGTTCCTGAGGCGAATCACCCCCTTCGAGCGGGACGCTGACGGGCGGGTCGTCCGAGCGCTCGGCATGACGAGGGACATCCAGGAGAGCGTCGAGCTCACCGAACGGCTCGAGGCCGCTGCGGTGCTCGACGACCTCACCGGCCTGCCCAACCGCCGGCTGCTGACCGACCGGCTCGAGGGGGCGCTGAGCAGGCAGGCCAGGTCCAGGCGCCCCGTGCTCGTCCTCTACGGCGATCTCGACGGTTTCAAGCGGGTGAACGACACCGGCGGGCACGGCGCGGGCGATGCCGTGCTCCGAGCGACCGCGCTGCGGATCAGTGCGCTCCTGCGGCCCGAGGACACGGTCGCGCGCATCGGTGGTGACGAGTTCGTCGTCCTGCTCGAACCGACTCCGCTCGAGCCCGGCGCGACAGCCGATGCGGATCGCGACCTCGACGTCGCCCGCGAGGTCGCGACCCGCATCGGGGCGGCAGTGGCCGCGCCCGTCGTGGTCGACGGCGTCGAGTACTTCGTCTCCATGAGCGTGGGGATCGCGCTCGGGTACGCGGGCGACGACCCCCGCCACGTGCTCCGGGACGCCGACGCCGCGATGTACCAGGCGAAGGAGCACGGGAAGGCCCGGTGGGAGGTCTTCGACAGGAACCTGCGGGACACCGCGCTGGATCGCGCCCATGTCGAGTCCACCCTCAGGGCCGCGCTCCGGAGCGGCGGGCGGGGCACGTCCCTCGACGCCATGCCGTCGACGGCAGGAGCGGCGACGTCGTCGGTCGAGTACCAGCCGATCTACGACCTGGCCACCCGCGGCCTCGTCGCGATCGAGGCCCTGGCCCGCCTCCGCGACGAGCACGGCGTGGCGATCGGGCCGAGCGACTTCGTGCCGATCGCCGAGGACACCGGCCTGATCGGGACGCTCGGCCGCGTCGTGCTCGACACGGCCTGCCGTGACCTGGCCGACTGGCACGGGCGATTCCCCGGCGCTCGCCACCTGAAGGTCTCGGTGAACGTCAGCGCGCGGCAGGCGGCCCACGCCGACCTGCTCGGCGACGTCATGGGTCCCCTCGGCAGGCACGGGCTCCCGCCATCGGCACTGATCCTCGAGCTCACCGAGAGCGTCCTCCTGGAGGCAGGGCGGTCGACGATGGCCGCTCTGACCGCACTGCGGCAGCAGGGTGTGCAGATCTCCATCGACGACTTCGGCACCGGCTACGCCAGCCTGCGCTACCTCGCCCAGCTCCCGGTCACGTCCGTGAAGATCGACCGCTCGTTCACGGCCGGCATTCCCGACGACCCGATGAGCGTCAGCATCGTTCGCGCCGTGCGCGGGCTGGCCCGTGACCTCGGGATCGACTGCGTCGTCGAGGGCATCGAGACCGAGGAGCAGCTGGCCGGCCTTCCCTCCGGGGTGCTCGGCCAGGGCTACCTGCTCGGCCGACCGATGCCCGCTGCCGACGTGACCGCCCTGCTCGCGACCCTTCTCGGCACCACGGGAAGTGCCTGAGCGATGTCCAGCCCCGGCCTCTCCGAGGCGGCAGCCGTTCGCAGCGTCCACGTCGGCCGGCAGCCGCTCTTCGACGCCGGGCGTTCGACGATCGGCTACGAGCTGCTCTTCCGCGGCCAGGCGACGAGCACGACCTCGGGTGCGGAGTCCGGGATCGACCCGGGTGACGCGGCCACGACAGCGGTGATCCTCGCGACCTTCACCTCCTTCGGCCTGCGACAGCTGGTCGGCGAGAAGCTGGCCTTCGTCAACCTCACGAGGCCGTTCTTCGTCGACGAGGCCGCGGTCCCGTTCGCACCCGACCACACCGTCCTGGAGATCCTCGAGACCTTCCCGATGGACGACGAGGTCATCGCCGGGGTCCGGCGCCTTCGCGCAGCGGGCTATGCCGTCGCCCTCGACGACTTCCTCTGGGAGCAGACCGATCGCATCCCCCTGCTCGACGACGTCACCCACGTGAAGATCGACATCTCGCAGGTGCCGAACGACGAGCTGCCCGCGACCGTCGCCCGTCTTCGCGAGCACGACGTCGTCCTCGTCGCGGAGCGGATCGAGACGGCCGAGGACATGCGACGCTGCACGGACCTGGGCTTCGAGCTCTTCCAGGGCTACCACCTGCTGCGGCCGGAGACGATGACCACGACGGCGCTGGCGCCGAGCGCTGCGGCGTGCCTCGACGTCCTCGCGCGGCTCGCCGAGCCCGGTCTCTCACTGAGCTCCCTCGAGGACGTCGTCTACCGTGACGCCTCCCTCACCGTCCGCGTGCTCCAGGCGGCGAACGCCGCTTCTTCCGGCTCACGACGCCGGTTCTCCTCGGTCCGTGACGCCCTGGTCATGCTCGGGACTCAGCGCCTGAACTCGTGGGTGATGCTGCTGGTGGCCGCCGACGCCGGCGGCTCGAACGAGGCGCGGCTGACCGAGGCGGTCATCCGCGCGCAGACCTGCGAGATCCTCGCCGGTGCCTGGGGCGTGCGCCCGGAGGTCGCGTTCACCGTCGGCCTGCTCAGCAGGCTCGACGTGGTGCTCGGCCTGCCGAGAGAGCTCGTCCTGGAACGCCTCGCTCTCTCCGGGGAGCTCCTTGCGGCGCTCCTGGAGCACAGCGGACCGCTCGGCGCCCTGCTCGCTGCCGTCGAGACCTATGCCGACGGCCAGGGCGGGCGGGCCTGCACCGGCGACGAGACCTGCGCGCTGATCGCTGCGGCGCACCTCGAGGCGATGGCCTGGGCCACCGACACCCTGGGCAGGGCATAGGTTCGTCCGGTGCGCCCTGACGACCTCCCCTTGCTCCGGACGACCTCCAGCCCCACCCTGAGCCCCGACGGGTCGCGCGCAGCCTTCGCTGTCTCGACCCCGGACCTCGAGTCCGACGGCTATGCGAGCGGGATCTGGACGGTGCCCACCGATGGCAGCGCGCCCGCGAGGCTCCTCACCAGGGGCCAGCGGGACAGCCTGCCCCGCTGGTCACCTGACGGCAGCCTGATCGCCTTCCTGCGGGCACCGGAGAAGGGACCGACCCAGCTCCACGTCGTCGAGTCCGGCGGCGGCGAGCCGATGCGCCTGACCGACGCCCCGCTCGGCGTCGCGGACGTGCGGTTCTCCCCCGACTCGACCCGGATCGCCATGACGGCGCGGATCCCGGACGACGGTCGCTACGTGCCAGGCGGGGATCCCACCAGCGAGGCCCCCCGCCTGCTGACCTCGCCGGACAACCGGGCCGACAACCTCGGCTTCACCGCCGACCGGCGTCGTCGGCTGGTCGTCGTGGACCTGCCCGTCGACCTCGGCCGGATCGAGCCGCCGGCGGCGCCCTTGCCGCTCGTCGAGCTCACGAACGGCGAGCGCGACGTCTGGGGCCACCGCTGGATGCCCGACGGCGAGGCGCTCGTCGCCGTCATCGAGGTCGGGCCCGGCGACCTGCGACGAGATGCGGTCCTCGTGCCCGCCTGCACCGTCGAGGGCCGGCACCCGGCCCTGCGCCCGTTGGTCGACGCGCGCACCGGATCGACGCTCACCGTCGAGACCGTCCTGCCCGCTGCCGACGGAGCGACGTTGTGGTTCCTCGCGAACGACCTCGGTCCCGGTGGGCGCGACTTCGTCGCGGCACTCACCGGCCTCTACCGTCTCGACCTCCGCGCGCCGGAGGGCGTCCCGGCCCGGGTGACCTCGGCGGAGGAGGTCGACCTCCTCCCCGGGGTCCTCGAGCTCGGCCCCGGCACCGTCCTCGTCGCCGAGCAGCGGCGTGGTGACGTCCTGCTCCGTGCCCTGCCGACCGGCTCCCGCACCGACGGGACCGCCCGTGCCGAGCCGAACGGCCTCGTGCTCCTCGACCAGCCGAGCGTGGTCACAGCCCTGTGCGTGAGCGGCACGGTCGCCGCCGTCACCGCTGCGCGCCCCGACTCGTCCGGCGAGCTCGTCGTGATCGACCTCACCAGCGGGCAGTCCCGGACCGTGACCACCCTCGGCACCGGGCTGCGCGAGGCGGGCCGCTACCGGGCGGCCGTCGAGCTGACCGGGACGGCGCCCGACGGGTACCCGGTCCACGGCTGGGCCGTGAGCCCCGACCCGGCGAGGTTCGGCCCAGGACCTCACCCCACGATCCTCATGATCCACGGTGGACCCTTCGCCCAGTACACGACCTCACTGTTCGACGAGGTCCAGGTGCTCGCCGGGGCCGGCTACGTCGTCGTCTACGGCAACCCTCGCGGCTCGTCGGGCTACGGGGCGGCGCACGGCAGGGCGATCCGCAGGGCGATGGGGACGGTGGACGCCGAGGACGTCATGGCCCTGCTCGACGCCGCCAGCGGGGCGGTCCCCGTCGACGTCCAGCGGCTCGGCGTGATGGGTGGGTCGTACGGCGGGTACCTGAGCGCCTGGCTGACCACCAGGACGGACCGCTTCGTCGCGGCGATCGTCGAGCGGGGCTTCCTCGACCCCGTGAGCTTCGTCGGCTCGAGCGACATCGGGTGGTTCTTCGGCCTGGAGTACGTGGGTGACGGCGAGACCGCGCAGGACGCGGCCGCCGTCGCGGCCCAGTCACCGATGGCGCACGTGGGCCGCGTGCGCACGCCGACCCTCGTCGTGCACAGCGAGCAGGACTGGCGCTGCCCCGTCGAGCAGGGTCACCGGTGGTTCGCCGAGCTGCATCGCCGCGGCGTGCCGACCGAGCTCCTCCTCTTCCCCGGTGAGGGGCACGAGCTGACCCGGTCCGGGCGGCCGCGGCACCGCGTGGCGAGGTTCGAGCACGTTCTTCGCTGGTGGGCGAGGTACCTGCCCGTCAGCGCCCGGTGAGTGTCACCGCGACGAGAGCGACGTTCAGCGCGACGACCGCGACGACGACGAGCCAGGCTGCCGCGCGCAGCATGCCACGCACGGCGAGCCCGCCCATCAGCGAGCGATCGCTCGTCAACCTGACCAGCGGGATCAGGGCGAACGGGATGCCGAGGCTCAGCAGCACCTGGCTCAGCACCAGCGTCCACGTCGGGTCGGCGCCCCATCCGAGCAGGACCAGGGCGGGGATCAGGGTGACGGCCCGCCGGACGAGCATCGGCACCCGGATCGTCAGCAGGCCGGCCATGATCGTCGCGCCCGCGTAGCAGCCGACCGAGGTCGACGCGAGGCCGGAGGCCAGCAGGGCGATCCCGAACGCGGCCCCCACTGCCGGACCGAGCGCCGCCGTGATGGCCGCGTGCGCCCCGTCGAGGGTGTCGGTACCCGCGGCGCCGGTCAGACTCGTCGCCGCGAGCAGCAGCATCGCGACGTTCACCGAGCCGGCGACCACGAGGCTGAGCACGACGTCCCACCGGATGGCCCGAAGAAGCTCCCTGGGCGGCCGGACCGGCTCCTGCCCGCCGGCGGGAGCCACGACGTCGTAGCGGTCGCGGACCAGCGCCGAGTGCACGTACACCGCATGCGGCATCACCGTCGCGCCGAGCATGCTCGCCGCCAGCACCACGGTGCCCGACCCGCTGAATCGCGGCACGAGCCCCCCGACCGCAGCGCCCCAGTCCGGTGCGTCGACGAAGAGACCGCTGAGGAAACCGAGGATGAGCACCGCCAGCAGGCTCATGACGACCAGCTCGAAGGGACGCTGACCGCGGCGCGACTGCACGGCGAGCAGCGCCATCGAGACGGCCCCGACGATCACGCCGCCGAGGAGCAGCGGGGTGCCGAACAGGATCCACAGGGCGAGCGCACCGCCGACGACCTCGGCGAGGTCGGTCGCGGCCGCCACGATCTCGGCCTGGAGCCAGAAGGCACGACGCGGAAGCGTCGCGAGCCGCCGCCCGATCAGCTGGGGAAGGCTCTGCCCCGTCACCAGGCCGAGACGCGCCGACAGGTACTGCACCAGCACGGCCATCCCGTTCGAGACGACGAGGACCCACAGGAGCAGGTACCCGTACCTGGCACCCGCTGTCACGTTCGCGGCGACGTTCCCGGGGTCGACGTAGGCGACCGCCGCGACGAAGGCTGGTCCGAGGAGCCTCCTGAGGCGTGACCGCTCCCCGGCCCCCCTGGTGGGCGACGCCGAGCACGAGGCCGCGTCCGCCGCCGAGCCGGAAGGGTGCGGCCTCATCGTCGTCGCTCGCTCCGTGGTGCCCGCACGCGCTCAACGTAGCCGCCGAGGCAGTGCCACCGACGCGAGGCGAACCGGCAAGATCACCCGGCGGTTCGTTTGACACGGCCGGTGCCGTGAGTTTCCATTGCGTGGGTCCTTCCGGACCTTTCGACCGACAGGAGGTGGGCGCCATGAACCAGCACACGTCGGCGCCCTGTATGGACGGGGCCTGTCGCTGAGACCTCTGGTCAGCGGCCGTCCGCCTCACGTCCCCCTCCTGCCCCGCCGTCGGAAGTCGATCCATGCTCCTCGCCCTCAGCTCGCTTCTCCTCGCGACAGTCATCGGCATCGTCGTCCGGCTGCGTGACGGGCGCTTCCGCGCGACCCAGGACTCCCCCAGCCACCCCCTCGCCGGCCTCGCCAGCGGCCGCGCAGCGACGTTCGTCCAGTTCTCCTCGCGGACCTGCTCGGTCTGCCCCCGTGCCCTGGCTGTGCTGCACGGGGTCGCCGAGATGCGACCCGGCGTCGAGGTCGTCGAGATCTGCGCCGAGGAGAACATGGAGCTCGTCCGGCTCCTCGACGTGCGCAGAAGCCCTACAGTCTTCCTGCTCGACCCCGACGGCGCCGTACACGCCCGGACCTCGGGCGCCATGAACACCGAGCTCGCCGCCGGGGCAGTCGACGAGCTCCTCGAGAGGAGCAGCCGTGTCGCCGCTTGACCGCCCCGAGGGCGAGCCGACCGCACCCGTGCGGCCGGCCGTGACCGGAATCGACCCCCGCGGACCGCGCTTCTCCGCGAGCGTCACGGCCGTCCTGGTGACGGTCGTCCTGCTCCTCGGCGACACGACCGCCGGCCTCGTCGGGCTCGCGGTGGTGGGTCTGCTCTTCCTCACCGGCGTCGTCAGGGGTCCGGCCGGATCGCTGACCGGGATCGTCTTCCGACGGTGGGTCCTTCGTCACCTCGCGCCGACCCGGGAACGCGAGGACCCTCGCCCGCCGCGGTTCGCTCAGGTGGTCGGGCTCACGATCTCCGCCGCCGGCGTCGGTCTCGGTCTGCTCGGGGTGGCGCACGCCGTCCCGATCGCCGCGTCCCTCGCGCTCGTCGCGTCCTTCCTCAACGCGGCGTTCGGCTACTGCCTCGGCTGCGAGATGTACCTGCTGGGCCGTCGCCTCGTCACGCGTCCCTGACGGCACCGGCAGCCGCGGGTCGGCCGACCGGCTCAGGCGTCGCGGACCGCCCGACTCTCCACGTCGTCGAGCACCTCGTCCGCGGCCTCGGGGCTGACCAGCCCCCGGCGCCGCGCGTCGATGACGACCTCCCGCTCGACCTCGGCCGCGCGGCGCAGGAGGTCACCGACGGCGCGCTCGTCGCCGGTGTCGCTCTCGTCCGTCAGGTCGCCCGCTCGCGCGGTACCGAGGGCGTCCTGCGCCGCGAGATAGCCCTCGTACTGCACGGTCACCGCGGTGCGGACCCGTGCCGGCACGTCGTCCCGGGAGCTGCGCACGAAGTCGAGCGCGGTCGCCGTCGCCCGGCGCCGCAGGGCGCGCGTCTCGGCGCTCACGTCGACCTCGCTGCCGACCCCGAGCCGACGCACCAGAGGTCCGAGCGTCAGCCCCTGCACCACCAAGGTCCCCAGGACGGCCACCAGCCCGACGAAGACGATGACCGTGCGCGACGGGAACGCCTGTCCCGCGTCCGTGAGCTCAGGGAGGGCGAGGGCTGTCGCCACCGTCACCACGCCACGCATTCCGGCCCACGCGGTCACGAGCGTCTCCCGCGCTCCGCCGGGCATCGCCTGGGAGGACGATGGCGAGCGCCGGACTCTCAGCCGCCCCAGCCACACGGCCGGGAAGAGCCAGGCGAAGCGGACGAGGACGAGGGCGAGGACCACGCTCGCCGCGAGCGTCACCTCGCCGGAGGTGAGCGGCGAGGACCGGAGCACGGCGGTGAGCTCGAAGCCGATGAAGACGAAGACGAGGCCCGTGACGATGTAGTCCGCGTAACGCCAGACCGCCCGGCCCAGGAGCCAGCCGCCCGAGGTCATCGCGGCGTGGCCGAAGGTCCGAAGGTAGAGCCCGAGCGTGAGGACGGCGAGCACGCCGGAGCCGTGCAGGTGCTCGGCGAGCAGGTAGACACCGAACGGGACGGCGAGCGTGACCGTCGTCTCGGGTGCTGCCAGGTGCAGCCGCGCCAGGACTCCCCTGGTCAGCCAACCACCGACGAGGCCGAGACCGATGCCGACACCGACGGCGAGAAGGAGGGCGACGACCAGCCCACCCGCTGAGAGAGTGCCGGCGACGACGGCCGCGACGCTCACCGAGTAGAGCACCAGGGCGGTCGCGTCGTTGACCATGCCCTCGCCCTCGAGGACGGCGACGAGGCGGCCGGGCAGCCGAAGACGTCGGGCGACAGCGGTGGCGGCCACCGGGTCGGGCGGTGCCACCACGGCCCCGAGGACGAAGGCTGCCCCCCAGCCGAGCCCCGCCTGGTGCGCCACCGTGGCGACGACGAACGCCGTGGCGATCGTCAGGCCGACGGCGAGCAGCAGGATCGGTCGTGCGTTCTCCCGGAAGTCACGGGCCGTCGCACGCTGCGTCGCGGCGAAGAGCAGCGGCGGCAGGACGACGGGCAGGATCAGCTCGGGAGTGATCGTGATCACCGGGACCCCCGGCAGGAGGGGAACGGCGATGCCGAAGAGCGTCAGCAGCACGGGCAGCGGGACCGACCACCGGTCCGCCAGCGGTGTGCACACCACGATGCCGGCCAGCAGGACGGCGATCAGCAGGAAGGTCGGCACGGTCCCTCCTCGGGTTCGACCGCACCGATCGAACCACCGCGGGGCGCAGGGGTCGACACCGCCTCCCGAGGGCAGAGGTCCTTGCCGAGGTGGATCGAGCCCTGATCAGCCTCGATGCCGTCCCACGGCTCGATCTCCTCGTAGCCCAGGCGCCGGTAGACCGCGAGCGCCTCGGGCTGCCGCCGCCCCGTCTCGAGGACCAGCCGCTGCACCCCTCGTCCCGCGGCCGCGACCTCCAAGGCCCCGAGCATCGCGGTCGCGGCGCCCCTGCGCCGCACCGCTGGGCGGACGAAGACCTTGCGGACCTCCTCGACGTGCACCGGGTCAGGGGTGGTGACCGAGCGGAGGCCTGCGCAACCCACGGCCCGCGGCGTGTCGTCGGCGGGGTCGGCGTCGTGCGCGACGAGCATCGCGACGATCCCCTCGGCCGCCTCCGCGTCCAGGACGGCGAACCCACCGCGCAGCTCGACCTCCGCCGTCCCCTGCGGGTATCGCTCGGCGACGTCGGCGTACATGGCGGCGCGAAGGGCGCGGGCATCGGGCGAGGCCCAGGGCACCAGGCGGACACGGAGCACGCTCGAGGCTACAAGGAGGCGACCACCGCGGCGCGACGCGTGGCCCGCAGGCTCGTGAGCGTCACGGTCGTCAGCACCACGACGATCACGGCGAGCGAGGCGAGCGTCGGGATCTCCGGGACCGCCGGCCAGATCCCGTGCGCCCAGTGCAGCACGAGCTTGGTCCCGATCACCCCGAGGATGATCGCGAGCCCGTAGCCGAGGTGCACGAGCCGCCCGAGCGCCCCGTGGAGGACGAAGTACAGGGCACGCAGCCCGAGCAGGGCGAAGGCGTTCGTTGCGAAGACGAGATAGGGGTCACCGGTGATCCCGTACACAGCGGGGATCGAGTCGACGGCGAAGACGATGTCGGTCGCGAGCAGCGCCACGACCACCAGCGCGAAGGGGGTCAGGGCGCGACGGCCGGCGACGACGACGCTCAGTCGGGGACCGTGGAACTCCTCGGTGACCGGGACGAACCGCTTGACCAGGCGGACCGACCGCATCCTCGAGGGGTCGACGTGGTGCTCCGCTCCGGAGCGCTGGTCGCGCAGCAGCTTGATCCCGGTCACGAGCAGGACGAGGCCGAAGACGAGGAACGCGAAGGTGAAGCGGCTCAGCGCCGCCGCCCCGAGCGCGATGAAGAGCCCGCGAAGGACGAGCGCACCGACGATGCCGAACAGCAGGGCCCGCTGCTGCAGGACGGCGGGCACGGCGAAGGCGCTGAGCAGGATCATGAACACGAAGAGGTTGTCGATCGACAGGGACTTCTCGACGACGTACCCGGTCAGGTACTCCAGCCCGCGCTGCGAGCCCCATCGGCCCCAGACGTACGCGCCGAAAGCCAGGGGCACGGCGATGTACACGGCCGTCGAGATCCATGCCTCGCGCATCGAGACCTCGTGCGGTCGCCGCGTGAGCAGGAAGTCGACAGCGACCAGGACGACGACGATGGTGATCGTGAGCGCCCAGAGGCCGGGCGAGCCCACCGAGGCAGACGGGTCGATGGTGGTGGCGAACGGGTGCACGTGGCTCCTCGGAGCTGGTTCAAGGTCTCCTTCACCCGACGCGAGCCGGGCCACCGTCCGAGGTCGTCATCAGACGCCGTACTGACCGGACCGGTGCGAGCGAAGTACTCCCCTCGGTGGGAAGAGTAGGCGAGAGGGCCGCGATCCGCACGCGTGCCTGGGAAGAAGGGACTCTCGTGGTCCTGCCACGACTGCGCTACCATATACCCCTGGGGGTATACGATCCCTGTTCCAGCAAGGAGTGACCATGGCGACCATCAACCTCACCGAGGCGACGTTCGAGCCCACCATCCAGAGCGAGGGCATCGTCCTCGTCGACTACTGGGCGGCCTGGTGCGGCCCCTGCCGACGCTTCGCCCCGGTCTTCGAAGCCGCGTCCCTTGCGCACCCCGATGTGACGTTCGCCAAGGTGGACACCGAGGCCGAGCAGGGTATCGCCGGTAGCCTCGGCATCACCTCCATCCCGACCCTGATGATCTTCCGGGACGGGGTCCTGCTCTACTCCGAGGCCGGAGCCCTTCCGGCACCGGCGCTCGAGGAGCTCGTCGGCAAGGCCATGGAGCTCGACATGGCCGAGGTCCGTCGCACGATCGAGGCCCGGCAGCGCGAGAACGCCTGAGATGCCGGCACTCGGGGCCGAGCAGATCACCGCGCTCCTCTCGCTGCACGAGGCCGCAGCGCTCGCCCGGCTCGGCGACGTGGTCGAGGGCGTCTCGCTCTGCCGCCTCGATGCGGGGACGAGCAGCTCGGCCAAGCACTGGGAGGGGCGCGCCGCCGCGCTCGCCCAGGTGCGCCGCGACCTGCGTGCCGCCGCGAGATCAGGCGCGCGCGGCCCGTGGCGGGACGTCGTCATCCGCCGCCTCGACGAGTGGCGCGAGCAGGAGTCCGAGCTCGGGCCGTCGGCGGCTCCGGCGTGGCTCGCCTACACCGTCGGCGGCATCGCAGCACTGAGCGAGCTCCTCGTGGCCGCACCCGTCGAGGCCGAGGTCGGGCGATGACCGAGCCGGTCATCGCCCTGTCGGCCCCCGCACGGCGCCGGAGCCTGCGTCTCGGTGTGGTCCTGGCTCCCCTCACCGTCCTCGCCTCCTGGCTGCTCGCCGGACCCTCGGACGGTGTCGCCATGGTCCAGACCGTCGTCGCGGGGCTCCTGGCGGCCACCGTTCTCGGCACCTACGCCCCGGTCGGCGGCCGACCGGCGCTCGGCTGCACCCGCTGCGCGGTGACCGCGGGGCTGAGCGTTCCCGCCGCGGCCGCCTTCCTGGGCTCGGCGCGGACCGACAGCTCGATGGCCGCCCTCGCGGTCGTTGTCCTCGCGTTCGGGCTGGTCCAGCGGCTGCGGGACCCGGCCACCTGCCCCCGTGGCTGACCCGTGACGGTGGGGGCGGTTCTCGATGGCGGCAGGCTACGGTGATCGACATGACGGGTGGAGGAGGCGGGACGTCCGCCGCCCTGCGCGGCGCGGGCGTCGCGACGATCACCGTCGCCCTGGCCGGCGCCGGGCACGTCGCCGGCGGCGGCGACCCGCCTGACACGCGGCTCCTCCTGGCGATGGGTGCCGTCCTCCTGGTCGCCGCCCGCCCGCTCGTCCGGGCCCCCCTGCGGGCACGGACCCTCCTCCCCTGGGCGCTCGGCGCCCAGCTCGCTGTCCACCTGGCGCTCTCCTGGCTCCAGGGCCCCGACGTCATGACGATGACGACGACCAGTCACCACGGAGCGGTCGTCGCCATCTCCGCCGGGCACCACCCCATGACCCCGACCGTCCCCATGCTTCTCTCCCACCTTGCTGCGACGATGGTCGCGATCGGTCTCCTCGTGGGCGTCGACCGATGCGTCGGAGTCCTTGGCTCCTGGTGGCGGACCATGACCGCCCTCTGGCGCGACCCCGTGGCCAGGCCGACCGCTGACCGCACCGTCGCGGCGCCTGAGCACTCGCGCCGGGCCTACGGTCGCCGGGCGGGAACGGACCTTCCAGGGCGCGGCCCGCCCCTCCCGCTCCCCGCCTGACGGGACGCACCGCAGTCGAGCACCAGCCGCCTCCGGGGACCGGCGGCACCGTGCCCGCCGCGCCGGATCGAGGCCACTCTGCGTCCGCCCACGTCCCGGGGCGGCCCGAGCTGACCCATCGAACCCATGACCGGAGAGACATGACCATCCTCGCCATGACCACAGTGCGCCGTGCCTCGCTCGCCGGCGCCCTCATCGCCCTCGTGCTCGGTGCTCTTGTCGGGCCCGTCGGCCCTGCGTCGGCTCACGACGAGCTGATCTCCACGCAACCGGCGTCCGGTGCCGTCCTCGACGCGCCGCCGGCGACCATCGGTCTGGAGTTCAGCGAGGACGTGCTGGCGATCTCGCCGACCGTCGTCCTGACCGGACCTGACGGCGACGTGCCCCTCGAGTCACCCGTAGTCACGGGGACACAGGTGTCCGTCGCGGTTCCCCTGGGCCTCGCTCCCGGCGCCTACTCGGTGATCTGGCGCGTGGTCTCCGCCGACGGCCACCCGGTACAGGGGACGTTCGCCTTCTCGCTGACGGCCCCAGTCGCGACGCCAACCCCCACACCCACCCCCACACCCACCGGCGCCACCACGACCGGTGAGACCGTGACGACCCCGGCCGCCGAAGCCGCGACGTCCACGTCGCCGACGGGGCAGTCCGCGGGCGGCACCTCAGGCCTCAGCGGCCCGGCGACCGGCGTGATCGTAGGCCTGCTCGTGCTCGCGACCGCCATCGCCACCACCCTTTCCCGTCGCCGTCGCCGCTGAACGCAACGGCGTCCGTCGACCACACCCCATGGAGTCCTCATGCCTCGCCTGACCTGGGCGCGTCTCGCCCCTGCCCTCGCCATGTTCCTTGCCCTCACCGCCTGTCAGTCCTCGATCAGCGAACCCGCGTCGTCCACGACCGGCGACCTCACCATGACCGACGCCTGGGTCAAGGCCGCCGACTCCGGGATGACCGCTGGCTTCGGCACCCTCACCAACACCACCGACCACACCGTGACGCTCGTCTCGGCCAGCAGCCCCGTCTCACCGATGGAGCTGCACGAGGTGGTCGCGAACGCGAGCGGCGCGACGGTCATGCAGCCCAAGGTCGGCGGATTCGCCCTCCCCGCCGGAAGCAGCCTCACCCTGGCCCCCGGCGGCGAGCACCTGATGTTCATGACGATCTCCACGCCGCTCGCTCCCGGTGCCGAGGTCACCTTCACCGTCAGGGCCGACGACGACAGCACGTGGACATTCACCGCACCGGTACGCACCTTCACCGGCGCGAAGGAGGACTACCAGAGCGGGGACTCGATGAACGGCACGGGCGACCCCTCGAACCCTGCGCCGACCATGACACCGTGACGGACGGTCTCGACCGCCGCAGCTTCCTGCGTGGCGGAGCCGCTGCGGTCGGCGGTGCGGCACTCGGTGCCGGTGGCTACGCCACCTGGGACCACGTCTCACAGCAGCCGCCGCCTCCCGACCTCGTCGGGCGCAGCGTCGAACCGTTCCGTGGGAAACGTCAGGCCGGTGTCGGGACGGTCCCCCAGGCCTTCGCCACCTGGGTCGCCTACGACCTGCTGCCCGGGGTCGGCCGCGAGGCGCTCACTCGCCTCATGCGGATCTGGACCGACGACATCGAACGACTCACGGGCGGCCGGCCCGGCCTCACCGACAGCGAGCCGGAGCTCGCCAAGGTTCCGGCTCGGCTCACGGTCACTCTCGGCTACGGGCCCGGCGTCTTCACGGCTGCCGGGCTGGACCGGGATCGACCGCCATGGCTGGCGCCGCTGCCTGCCTTCGCGATCGACCGGCTCGAGGACCGGTGGACCGGCGGCGACCTCGTCCTGCAGATCTGCGCCGACGACAGGCTCGCCGTCGCGCACGCAGCGCGTCTGCTCAGCAAGGAAGCCACGACGTTCGTCCGCACACGGTGGACCCAGCAGGGATTCCGGGCCAGTCCGGGGGCCACGCCTCCCGGGGCGACGATGCGCAACCTCATGGGACAGGTCGACGGCACAAGGAACCCGGACGTGCGCACGGATGCCGGACTCATCTGGCACGACGCGAGCGGACCGGACTGGCTCAGTGGGGGCACGTCGATGGTCATCCGGCGCATCGCCATGGATCTGGACGGCTGGGACCTCGTCGACCGTGAGGGGAGGGAGTTCACGATCGGGCGTCGACTGGCTGACGGGGCGCCGCTCACCGGGAGCCGGGAGCACGACGAGCCGGACCTCGGGGCGAAGGACGGCCTCGGGCTACCGGTCATCGACATGGCGGCGCACCTTCGGCGCGCCCGGACGGCAGATCCGTCGGCGCGCTTCCTGCGCCGCGGCTACAGCTTCCACGACCCTGGTGAACCCGCCGGACGGCAGAGCGGCCTCGTCTTCGTCACGTTCCAGCGAGATGTGCTCGCCCAGTACCTCCCCGTCCAGCAGAGCCTCGCGGAGCTCGACCTGCTCAATCGTTGGACGATCCCGATCGGATCGGCCGTGTTCGCGATCCCGGGGGGGCCCAGATCGGGCGAGCTCCTGGGTGCGAGACTGCTGGGCTGAACGTGCGACGAGTCATGACGGCATGACAAAGGTGATCAACGCCACGGACCTTCCTCGCTGCTCAGGTCGCCGCAGAGGGGCCATACTGAGCTCTGCGACCAGCGAAGCCTCGCGTAGTCATACCTGAGTGACAGGAGTCGATTGTGCTCGATCTGGCCCCGGAGATCTGGCGTCAACGCCTGGTCATCGAAGGACTGTGCACCGAGCCGATCGGCCCGGACTCCATCAAGGAGTACCTCTCGCAGCTCTCCAAGGCGATCGACATGGTGCAGCTCATCGAGCCCGTGACCCACCAGTCACCGCTCTACGGATGGGCGGGATGGATCCACTGGGAGACGTCCGGCGCGCACTTCTACGCATGGGACGAGCCCCGGCTCTTCTTCAGCGTGGACATCTACACCTGCAAGGAGTTCTCCCCGCAGGCGGCCGTCGAGCTCACGCGCGAGTGGTTCGGCGCGACGAAGATCGTCCACAAGGAGTTCTGATGTCTGTCGACACGTGGATGCACTTCGATCCCCAGGACGACCTGCTCGAGGCCACCCGGGAGTGCGAGGCCGACGTCTTCATGCGGTGGTACGGCAACACTCCAGCGCAGTTCGCCGAGGAGTACGGGCCCTACGAGGACGTCACCCGGTTCATCTGCCTGAGCGATGCCGACGGTGACGTCGTCGCGGTGATGCGTCTCCTGGCGCCCGGTGGCACGGCCGGCCTCAAGACGCTCGCCGACGTCCAGGGCGAGCCGTGGGGCATCGACGGCTCGCGCTCGGCGGCGGCGGCAGGCCTCGACCTGCGCTCGACCTGGGAGATCGCGACCATCGGCACGCGCCGGAGTGCTGGGCGCTCGGGAGTGAAGTACTCCCTCGCTCTGTACCACGGCCTCATGCTGACGGCCCGCGCCAACCGGATGACCTCGATCGTCGCGATCCTCGACGAGCGGGTACGCCGGCTGCTCGAGTCGACCGGGCTCACCATGCACACCCTTCCCGGTACCCGCACGGCGTCCTACCTGGGTTCCGAGGCGAGCACCCCCGTGTTCGCGCACGGGACGTCCCTCCTGGACAACCAGCGCAGGAACGCTCCGACCGCCCATGCGCTGGTCACGGCCGGTCAGGGTCTCGACGGCGTGTTCGTCCCACCGGTCGACGCCTTCCGGCTGGACGCCCGCGAACGGTTCACCGATCTCGGCTCACCTGTCACGGCCTCGAGCCTGGTCTGATCCCACCAGGGCGGGGCCGGGGACCGGAGCTCAGCCGGCAGAAGGCCCTGACGTCGAGACCATGTGCTGTGCGGTCCACTGCAGCACCCAGGGCAGGACAGCCTCGGCCGGCATCGGACGGGCGATGTGATAGCCCTGAAGGACGTCGACGCCCAGCGGCACGAGCTCCGCTGCGGACCGTGCGTCCTCGACGCCCTCGGCGACGAAGCGCAGGCCCATGGCGCGCGCCATCTGGCTCGTGGTCTGGACGATGAGCCTGCTCCGCTCGTCGGTGGCGACCGGCGAGACGAAGGAGCGATCCATCTTCAGCTCCTGCACCGGCAGGTCGCGCAGGTAGGCGAGCGAGGAGAACCCGCTGCCGTAGTCGTCGATCGAGACCTCGATGCCGTGGGCCCGCAGCTCGTGCAGGACCGAACGCGCCCGCTCCGGGTCAGCGAGGAACGAGTCCTCGGTCACCTCGACCAGCAGGCTGTTGTCCGGCAGGCCGGCCTTCTCGATGGCGGCGTAGAAGCGCTGCAGCAGAGGCCCGCCCATGAGCTCCGGCGGCGCCCAGTTCATGGCGATCCGGAAGGTCAGGCCCTGGGCGCGCCAACGCTTCGCGTCGGTGATGACCTGGTGCATGACCAGCTCTGTGAGCGCTGACATCAGCCCGGCCCGGCGAGCGTCGGACAGGAACGTCGCCGGCGGGAGCAGCCCCTCGACGGGGTGCCACCAGCGCACGAGCGCCTCCATCGCGACGACCTGGCGGGTCCGCGCGTCGACCTGGGGCTGGTACCAGGCGAGCAGCTGGCCCTCGGCGATCGCGACCCTCAGTGCCTCGCCACGCTGCAGCCGCAGGTGCGACAACCCGTCACGGGCGGCGTCGTAGAGCAGCACTCCCGCCTGTGAGGACTTGGCCTCGTACATCGCGATGTCGGCACGGCGCAGGAGCTCGGTCCCGTCGGCATCCTCGTCGTGGCGCCGCGCGATCCCGGCCGACGCTTCGATGGAGACGTCGATCCCGTGGACGAACAACGGCTCTCGAAGGACGGCACGGGTCTGCTGGGCGATCTCGAAGAGGTCGAGGTCGTCCTCGCTCGGGACGAGGAGCCCGAACTCGTCCCCGCCGAGCCGCGCGAGGTGGACCCCGGGGCCCACGGAGCGCTCGAGCCGCGCGGCGAGGCTCACGAGCACGTCGTCGCCGACGGCGTGACCGAGGCTGTCGTTGATGTCCTTGAAGGAGTCGAGGTCGATCAGGATGATCGACGCCGGACCACGATGCTGGAGCGCATGGTCGGCGGCCTTCATCAGCGCACGCCGGTTCGGCAGCCCGGTGAGCTCGTCCGTGAGCGAGAGCCGCATCGCCTCGGCGGCACCGCGCGCCGCCGCGAGGGCCAGCTGCATCCGCCAGCCCGTCAGCGCGAGCGTCGTGACAGCGAGGCCGACAGCCACCCAGCCGAGGGCGCCAGCCGGCCGCAGCGCGAGCGTCAGGACCGCGATGGCGGCCGCGCCGAGCAGGAGGCGGGGGCTGGTGCGTTGTGCCTCGAGCGACGCGTCGTCGCGACGGCGATGGGTGGCCGCCTCGGCGATGAGCCCGAAGCCGACTCCCCACAGCGCAGCGATCGCGAGGCTCGCGGTGTACGACCCACCACGGTCGCTCGCCGTGAGGAAGTTGCTGTCCCCCGCCGCGAGGAACAGGAAGCCGGCAAGCAGCACCATCGAGCGCAACGACGCTGCACGGTTGCGCAGGACCACCTGGCCCAGCACCATGCCCGCCAGGACGAGGTTGACCAGCGGGAAGACCACAGCGGCAGCGACGGCGAGGCCGCCGCGGCCCTGGCTGCGCAGCACGGGGTCCAGGAGCACGAACGTGGCGACGCAGACGGTCGCCCCCCAGACGATGCCGGCCTCGATCCACACGGCGATGGACGCCGAGCGTCGTGGGACGTCGAGGAGCACGAAGGCGGCGAGACCGAGGTAGGCGGCGAGGCAGAGGAGGTCGCCGGGGGCGGGGAAGACGACGCTGGAGACCGCCTGCGAGGTGCTCGTGAGCGCCGCACCGATCCCCCAGAGCACCAGCATGGCCGCGAGCAGGATGACCGCACGGCGTTCGTCGGGCCGGCGGCGTGCCGTCAGCACGAGCCGCCAGAGGATCGTCACGAAGAACACCGCGATCCCGACCCCGAGGGCCATGCGGACGGCAACGCCGTCCGAGCCGCCGGGAAGCGCGGTCGTCACCAGGATGCCGAGCAGCAGCACCGCCCACGGGACCCATGCGGTGGCCTCG
>JBBRGX010000012.1:0-39433 GCA_038223605.1 Actinomycetales bacterium
GACGTCGTCGTCCACCCCGAGATCGCCTACCCGACCTACGACGTCGGTGCCCGGCTCGCCGGGGCCACGCCATGGCCGGCGGACGACGTCGCCCTGTGGCGGGGGCGCTCCGACGTGCGTCTCGTCTGGCTCAACTCACCGTCCAACCCGACCGGCCAGGTCCTCGGCGTCGAGCAGCTGCGCGTCGTCGTCGAGGCCGCGAGAGAGATCGGAGCGGTGGTCGCCTCCGACGAGTGCTATGCGCTGCTCGCCTGGGACGAGCCGTGGGCGGGCGACGGCGTCCCGAGCCTGCTGGACCCGCGGGTCACCGGTGGCCGGCTGGACGGACTGCTCGCCGTGCACTCGCTGTCCAAGCAGTCCAACCTCGCCGGGTACCGCGCGGCCTTCGTCGCGGGGGACCCCGCCCTCGTCGGCCGGCTCCTGGAGCTGCGCAAGCACGCCGGAATGATCGTCCCGGGCCCCGTGCAGGCGGCGATGACGGTCGCCATCGGCGACGACGCTCACGTCAAGGAGCAGCACGGGCGGTACGCGCGTCGACGGGCAGCGCTGTCCGCGGCCCTGGAGCAGGCCGGCTACGTCGTCGACGGCTCACCTGCCGGTCTGTACCTGTGGGTCGCCTCGCCCGGGGCCGGCCAGGACTGCTGGGCAACGGTCGCGGACCTCGCCGACCTCGGGATCCTCGTCGCGCCGGGGGCGTTCTACGGGGCCGGCGGTGCGCGCCACGTGCGCGTCGCCCTGACGGCGTCCGACGACGACGTCTCCCGGGCAGTCGCTCGGCTGAGCGGCGCCTGAGCCTCGAGGACTGTGAGGATCGTCACGGCGCCGACGACGGTTGTTCTCTGCTTTACTCTGTCTTGACCGTTCACTGACAGTCTCTTCGCTGGCACCCCTCCGGGCGCCGGCGCTGCCTGTCTCAAGGACGTTCTGAGCGATGCGGGCTCCGGTGCAGGTGCGGGGTACCGTCGCCCTGGCCATGCACGCGACGGGGTCGTCGAGGCACGATCCGACGGCCCACGAGGAGGACAGATGAGCGAGACCACCACCACGAACGCAGAGCTGCTGGTCGGCGGCCACCACCTCACGCTGCCGACGGTGCCGGCCACGATGGGCAACGACGGGATCGTCGTCGCGTCCCTGCTGAAGGAGACCGGGCGGGTCACCGTCGACCCCGGGTTCATGAACACCGCCTCCTGCGAGTCGACGATCACCTACATCGACGGCGACGCGGGCGTGCTGCTCTACCGTGGCTACCCGATCGACCAGCTCGCCGAGCACTCCTCGTTCCTCGAGGTGTCCTACCTGCTCACCCACGGCGAGCTCCCCCGGCCGGCCCAGCTCTCCTCATGGATCGAGCGCGTCGAGCGGCACACGCACCTGCACGACAACTTCAAGGCCCTCATCGGCGCGTTCCCGACGAACGCCCACCCGATGGCCGTCCTGTCGAGCGCCGTCTCCGCGCTGCCGGGCTACTACCCGGAGAGCATCGACCCCTTCGACCCGTCGACCGTCGAGCTCGCCACCGTCCTGCTGCTCGCCAAGGCTCCGACGATCGCCGCCTACGCGCACCGTCGTGCGCTCGGGCAGAACATGATCGGCCCCGAGCGCGGACGGGGCTACGTCCCCGACTTCCTGCGGATGACCTTCCAGCCGACGAACGGCCACTACGACGTGGACCCGGTGATGGCGAAGGCGCTCGACGTCCTCTTCCTGCTGCATGCCGACCACGAGCAGAACTGCTCGACGTCGACCGTGCGCGTCGTCGGCTCCAGCCACGCGAACCTCTACGCCTCGGTCTCGGCCGGGGTGAACGCGCTCTCCGGCCCGCTGCACGGAGGCGCCAACGAAGCCGTCCTGCGGATGCTCACCGAGATCCAGTCGGACGGGGGCGACGCCACCGCGTTCATGACCAAGGTCAAGAACAAGGAGGAGGGTGTCCGGCTGATGGGCTTCGGTCACCGGGTCTACAAGAACTACGACCCGCGGGCGGCCATCGTGAAGAAGCACGCCGACGAGATCCTCCAGGCCCTCGGCAAGCGCGACGAGATGCTCGACATCGCGATGCGCCTCGAGGAGATCGCGCTCAGCGACGACTACTTCATCGAGCGCAAGCTCTACCCCAACGTCGACTTCTACACCGGCCTGATCTACAAGGCGATGGGCTTCCCGAGCCGGATGTTCACCCCGCTGTTCGCCGTCGGCCGGATGCCCGGCTGGATCGCGCAGTGGCGCGAGATGATGAAGGACCCGGCAACCAAGATCGGCCGCCCCCGGCAGATCTACACGGGGCCGACGACTCGCGCGTACGTGCCGCCCGAGGCGCGCTGAGCCGAGCTCAACTCGTGCTGACGGTCACCTCTACCCGACCGGGAGCCAGTGCCGTCGGCGCCTGCGCCCACGTGTCCTTGGCGCGCGTCCACTCCCGATCGGCCGTCCGCACGGTGACCGCATGGGTGCTCCCCGCCGTCGCTACCGCCCACTGCGCGACGGCCCACCCCGCGCGGCTCGCCTCGGCCGACCCGCCGGCAAGGGCTGTCGCGTCGACGACGCTCGTCGTCCCGTCCACCGTCGGCGTCAGGCCGAGGTCGCGCACGGCGGTCGCGGCCAGCACCGCGGGGTCCCCGAGGCCGGCGGGGCCGAGGGCGCAGGTCAACGACGCGGGGGAGTAGCCGGTCAGCGCCGACGCCCAGGCGCGCGCCCGCTCCTCGTGCAGGGCGTAAGCCTCGGGGTAGGCCGAGCGCTGGACGGCCTGCGCGGCCTGCGTGATCGGCATGTCCTGGTACCCGCTGAGCCCCACCAGGGCGTCGTAGAACGCGTTCGTGGCGTGCACCGGGTCCTGGACCTCCGCGACGGTCCCCCAGCCCTGGGAGGGGCGTTGCTGGAAGAGCCCGAGCGAGTCGCGGTCGCCGTACGCGATGTTGCGCAGCTTCGACTCCTGCAGCGCCGTCGCCACTGCGATGGTCACCGCGCGTGCCGGGAGCGCCCGCTGCTCGGCTATCCCGCCCAGGAGCGCGGCGTTGGCCGCCTGCTCGGGGTCGAGGTACCAGGAGGTCCCACCGAGCAGGGCGGCGCACCGTTCGACCGCTGGGGGCCGGTCCTGACCGCGCAGCCACAGCGTGACCCCGCCGACGCCGACCGCCAGGACGAGGACGAACGTGAGCGTCCCGGCCAGGGCGCCGCGACGGCGGCGACCCCGGCGGCGCCGCGGATCAGGCATGCAGGTCCGGGTTGAGCACGATGCCCTGCCCGTCGCGTGGCAGGACCTCGACCGCTCCGGTCAGGGAGTTGCGCCGGAAGAGCAACCCGTGACGGCCGGCGAGCTCGCGCGCGGACACGACGGTGCCGTCGATGCTCACCTTGGTGCCCGCGGTGACGTAGAGGCCGGCCTCGACCACGCAGTCGTCGCCGAGCGGGATGCCGAGGCCGGCGTTCGCCCCGAGGAGGCTGCGCTCGCCGATCGAGACGATCTGCCGGCCGCCCCCGGACAGCGTGCCCATGATGGAGGCGCCACCACCGATGTCGCTCCCCTCGCCGACGACGACCCCGGAGGAGATCCGGCCCTCGACCATGCAGGTGCCCAGCGTGCCAGCGTTGAAGTTGACGAAGCCCTCGTGCATGACGGTCGTGCCCTCGGCGAGGTGGGCACCGAGACGCACCCGGTCGGCGTCGGCGATGCGGACCCCCGACGGGACGACGTAGTCGACCATGCGTGGGAACTTGTCGATGCCGAGGACCGTCGGCATTCGGCCGTTCGCCACGAGCAGGCGCATCCGGGTGGTCTCGAAGTCCTCGACGGCGCAGGGGCCGGCGTCGGTCCAGACGACGATCGGCAGCACCCCGAAGATCCCGTCGACCGCGAGCCCGTGGGGGGCGACGAGGCGGTGCGAGAGGAGGTGGAGGCGAAGGTAGGCGTCCGGGACGCTCGTCGGCCCCTCGTCGAGGTCGATGACGGCCAGCACCTGCTCGGTGCGGACGCCGCGGGCCTCGTCGTGAGCCGTCGGGAAGACCGGTGCGCTCGCGGCCTCGTGCGGCTCGCCCAGCCGCGGGCTCGGGAACCAGGTGTCCAGCACAGCGCCGGTGGCGACGTGGACAGTGGCGAGTCCATGGCCGTGTGCCGGTCGTGTCATGGGTGGAGCCTACCGAGCCGCACCGGCAGCCCCCGCTGGCTAGGGTCGTCGCATGCCGGAACTCGATCTCACCGCTGACCTCGTCACGCTCACCCGTGCCCTGTGCGACATGCCGTCGGTCAGCGGCTCGGAGGAGGAGATCTCCGACGCCGTCGAGCGGGCGCTCCGGGGGCTCGGGCACCTCGAGGTGCTGCGCGACGGCAACGCGCTCGTCGCCCGCACCCTGCTGGGGCGGGCCGAGCGGGTCGTCCTCGCCGGCCACCTCGACACCGTCCCGGTCGCGCGCAACCTGCCGACCGAGGTCCGCAGCACTCCGGACGGCCCGGTCGTGTGGGGGCGCGGGACGGTCGACATGAAGGCGGGCGATGCCGTCTTCCTCGCCCTCGCAGCCTCGCTCCGCGCTCCGACGAGGGACGTCACCTGGGTCTTCTACGACAACGAGGAGGTCGCCAGCGAGCTCAACGGCCTCGGGCGGCTGGTGGCGAACCATCCCGACTGGGTGAGCGGGGACATCGCGGTCCTCGGTGAACCGACCTCGGGTGCGATCGAGGGCGGCTGCAACGGGACGCTGCGGGTCGAGGTCGTGGTCCCCGGCCGGGCCGCCCACTCGGCTCGGTCATGGCTCGGCGTCAACGCCATCCACGGCGCCGCCGCCGTCCTCGAGCGGCTCGCCGCGCACGAGGCGCGCGTCGCGGTGGTCGACGGGCTCACCTATCGCGAGGGTCTGAACGCGGTCGGCATCCGGGGCGGGATCGCCGGCAACGTGATCCCCGACGAGTGCGTCGTCACGGTCAACCATCGATTCGCTCCCGATCGCACCGAGCAGGAGGCTCTCGCTGGTGTCCGGGCGCTGTTCGACGGCTACGAGGTGCGTGTGACCGACACGGCGCCGGGCGCCCGGCCAGGGCTCGACCACCCCGCGGCCGCTGCCTTCGTCGCCGCCGTCGGTGCGGTCACGGGCCGGCCGCCGCGGGCCAAGCTGGGCTGGACCGACGTCGCTCGGTTCTCGGCCCTCGGCGTCCCGGCCGTGAACTTCGGGCCCGGTGACCCCTCGCTGGCCCACGCCGACGACGAGCAGACGCCCGTCGCCGATCTCACCGTGTGCTTCGATGCGCTGCACGGCTGGTTGACCTCCTAGGCTTCGGATCATGACCGACCCGAGCGACCAGAGCATGCCGAGGGCGACGGACGGCTACCGCAAGGGGCCCGTCCTGCTGCGTCGCGGCCAGGTGCCGACGACGACGACCGACCAGAACCTCCTGGCCCGCGGCGGCGGCGCCGACTGGGTCCACGCCGACCCGTGGCGGGTGATGCGGATCCAGAGCGAGTTCGTCGAGGGTTTCGGTGCTCTCGCCGAGATCGGCCCGGCGGTGAGCGTCTTCGGCTCGGCGAGGACCAGGCGGACCGACCCGGAGTACCACATGGGTCGCGAGGTCGGGCGCGGACTCGTCGAGGCCGGGTTCGCCGTCATGACGGGTGGCGGCCCCGGGGTCATGGAGGCGGCGAACCGTGGGGCGAGCGAGGCGGGCGGGCTGTCGATCGGGCTCGGCATCGAGCTGCCCTTCGAGCAGGGGATGAACGCCTGGGTCGACCTCGGCGTCAACTTCCGCTACTTCTTCGCCCGCAAGACGATGTTCGTGAAGTACGCGCAGGGGTTCATCGTGCTTCCCGGCGGCTTCGGGACGTTCGACGAGCTCTTCGAGTCGATCACGCTGGTGCAGACCCAGAAGGTCACCGAGTTCCCGATCGTGCTGATCGGCACCGACTACTGGAAGGGCCTGCTGGACTGGCTGGCCGGGCCCGTGCTCGACAAGGGCACGATCTCGGCGCGGGACCTCGAGCTCATCCAGCTCGTCGACGACCCTGCCGACGCCGTCCGGGTGGTCCAGGAGCGCGATGCCGAGCTCAGAGCAGCCGAAGAGGCAGCAGTGGCCGCCGCGTCGACCGACCCCTCCTGAGGTGGGCGAGCGGGTCGGGGTCCCACCTCAGGGCGTCCCTCTCTGGCTGCGCGGGAGGCCGCTCGGCGTGGATCGTGCTGCCGTGATGGCCGTCGTGAACCGCACGGCCGACTCGTTCTATGCCCAGGCCCGCGCGGGCGACACCTCCGCAGCACTCGCCGCCGTCGAGCGCGCGGTCCTGGCCGGCGCCGACCTCGTGGACATCGGCGGGGTCCGCGCCGGACGCGGACCGGTCGTCGAGGTCGCCGAGGAGATCGACCGGGTGATCCCCGTGGTGCTGGCGGTCCGTGCGGCCCATCCCGACCTGCCGATCTCGGTCGACACCTGGCGGAGCGAGGTGGCCGACGCCGCCGGCGAGGCCGGCGCCGACCTGGTCAACGACACCTGGGCCGGGTACGACTCCGGCCTGGCCTCGGTCGCGGCCGCGCACGGGATGGGCCTGGTCTGCTCGCACACCGGTGGAGTCCCCCCGCGCACCGACCCGTTGCGCCCGCAGTACCCCCTCGCTCCGGACCGGGCAGCACGCGCGGGGATCGACCCCCGCGGCGTCCACGAACCGGGCGCCGACCCGCTCGACGGCGTCCTGGTCGATGTGGTCGACCGGCTCGCCGCTGCGGCCCGGCGCGCCGTCGAGGCCGGGGTCGACCCCCGCTCCGTCCTGGTCGATCCCACGCACGACTTCGGCAAGAACACGTGGCACTCGGTGCACCTGACCCGGCGCACGGCGGCCCTGACCGCGCTCGGGCACCCCGTCCTCATGGCGCTGAGCCGCAAGGACTTCGTCGGGGAGGCGCTCGACCTCGGCGTGGAGGACCGCCTCGAGGGGACGCTCGCCGCGACGGCGGTCGCCGCCTGGTGCGGGGCGACCGTCTTCCGCGCGCATGACGTGCGGGCCACGCTGCGGGTCCTGGAGATGGTGGCCGTCCTGCGGGACGACCGGCCGCCGCGCCTCTCGGTGCGGGGACTCGTGTGAGCCACGCGCTGCTGCGCAGGCCGAGCACGTGGCCCTGGTGGGTCCAGGTCGTCGTCGTGGTGCTCCTCGCGCGCCTGGTCAGCGTCCTGGTCTTCATGGCGGTCGCGACGACCCAGGCCGCCGCCGGATGGGTCGAGGCCTCACCCGCCTACTTCCCCTACACGGGCCTGATGTGGGATGCGAGCTGGTACCGCGAGATCGCGGAGCGGGGCTATCCGGTGGGGCTGCCGCTCGGGGACGACGGTGCGGTCAAGCAGAACGCCTGGGCCTTCTTCCCGCTCTTCCCCCTGCTCGTCCGCGGTCTGATGGCGCTCACCAGGGGTCCGTGGGACGTCGTCGCGCCGCTCCTGGCCACCGTGCTGGGCGTCGCGGCGATGCTCGGGGTGCACCGGGTCGTCGCGTACGCGATGGCGCAGCCGCGGGCGGCCGTCCTCGACCGCATGCGCCCCGGCGCGCGAGAGCTCGTCCCGATCCTCACCGTCGCCCTCCTCGCGACCTCCGCCTCCTCTCCCGTCCTGCAGGTCGGCTACACGGAGTCGCTCGCGCTCCTCCTCGTCGTCGTCGTGCTCTGGGCGGTCCAGCGTGAGCGGTACGTGGTCGCCGCGCTCGCCGTCGTCTCGCTCGGGTTCACCCGAGCCGTGGCTCTGCCGATCGTCGTCGTCGTCCTGGCTCATGCCGTCGCCCGGTGGCGCTCGATGCCGGTCGCCCGTCGGGTGGCGGTGCTCGGGCTCGGCGCGCTCGCGGGCCTCTCCGGCCTGGCCTGGCCGACGATCGTCGGCTGGTCCACCGGCGTGCCGGACGCCTACTCGCTCACCCAGGGCGCCTGGCGAGGGCGCCACGAGGTCGTCCCGTTCGTCCCTTGGCTCGACGTCGCTCGCTGGCTCCTGGGTGGCTGGGGGATCCTCGTCCTGCTGCTCCTCGCCGCGGGCCTGGCCGCCGCGTGCGCGAGCAGACCGATGCGCCGTCTCGGTCCGGAGCTGGTGGGCTGGGCCGTCGGGTACGTCGGCTACCTCCTCGCGGTGGTCGAACCGGGCACGAGCCTGGTGCGGTTCGCGATCCTCGCGGTGCCCTTCTGGGCAGCGCTCGCCCAGCCCGTCGCGACGGCCCGCCGTCGGGGTCCGGTGATCAGCGCCTTGCTCCTGCTCGGCCTGCTGGCGCAGATCGCCTGGATCGGGCTCATCTGGCGACTCGTGCCGCCGTCCGGGTGGCCACCGTGATGCGGAGTCGGTCCATCCCCTGCGGTCGGTGAACTAGACTGATCACGGACATCCGTCCTTGCCGCCGGCTCCCCGTCACCCGCTGACGTGGTCGCGCGGCCCGGGGGCGGGCCAGGACTGAGGAGAAGGAGCCACCGATGGCTGCGATGAAGCCGAGGACGGGCGATGGACCGCTCGAGGTCACCAAGGAGGGCCGCGGGATCGTCATGCGCGTCCCGCTGGAGGGCGGCGGCCGGCTGGTCGTCGAGCTCAATGCGACCGAGGCAAGCGAGCTCGCCCAGGCCCTGACCGCCGTCGTCGGCTGAGACCTTCCATGCCGGCCAACGCACGGCGCCGGTCTGCGACGTCGCAGCTGCCGAGCGAGGCTGAGCTCCCGCTCGTCGACATCGTCGCCGGACGGCTGGCATCGAGCGCCACGGTGAGCGAGCCGGACGTCGACGCGCTCGTGGTGCCGCTGGCGCCTCCGGCGGACGGCGACGCCGACCCCCAGCCGCGGGCGGGTACCGCTGACGCGGCAGCGCGCTACGGGATCGACCTCTCGGACCTCGCGGAGCGCCTGCATGCCACCGGCGCTGCCGGTGACGTCCACGGGATCGAGCTCCCACGACCCGCGGGTTCGGGCCTGAGCCTTCCGTGGACCGGCCTGCCGGCGCGACTCGTGCTGGTCGGTATCGGCACCGGGGGCCCCGACGACCTGCGTCGTGCCGGCGCCGCCGTCGCCAAGCAGACGCGCGGACTGCGGACCGTCGTCACGACAGCAGCTGTCGGGTCCGGCACCGACGGGGTCCGCGCGTTCGTCGAGGGATACCTGCTCGGCGCCTACCGGCACCCCAGCCGGGCCACGGGCACCCCCGCCCCTGCTCCGGCGGAGCGCCTCGTGCTCCTCGGGGAGCACGACGCCGCCGCGGTCGAGGCGGCACGCCTGACGGCGCGGGCCACCTGGACCGCACGTGAGCTCACCGTGACGCCGTCGGACACCAAGAGCCCCGCATGGCTCGCGGACCGAGCGGTCGCTCTCGCCGAGCAGGCGGGGGTGCAGGTCGAGGTGCTCGGCCCCGCGGAGCTGGCAGCGCAGGGCTTCGGCGGGATCCTCGCCGTCGGCGCCGGTTCGGCGACCCCGCCCCGGCTCGTCGTCCTGAGGTACACCCCGGTGCCGCGCGGCTCCGGTCCACCACCTGCCCATGTCGTCATCGTCGGCAAGGGGATCACCTACGACACCGGCGGTCTGTCGATCAAGGCGCGCGAAGCCATGGTCCCGATGAAGACCGACATGGCCGGTGCCGCCGTCGCGCTCGCGACCGTCGTCGGGGCCGCTGCCGCCGGCGTCACGCACCGGGTGACCGCCCTGCTCCCGCTCGCCGAGAACGCGTTCGGCGGGTCCTCCTACCGGCCGAGCGACGTCCTGCGCCTGCACGGCGGGACGAGCGTCGAGGTGACCAACACCGACGCAGAGGGCCGGCTCGTGCTAGCCGACGCCCTCGCCTACGCCGATCGCGAGCTGGAGCCCGACGTCCTCGTCGACGTCGCGACGCTCACCGGTGCGGCGACGGTGGCGCTCGGCCGCGGGCACGGCGCACTGTTCAGCGCCGACGACTCGCTCGCGCGCGCGCTGGAGGCCGCCGGGAAGGCGTCGGGCGAGCGGCTGTGGCGGATGCCGTTGGTCGAGGAATACCGCTCCTCGCTCGACTCCGACGTCGCCGACGTCCGCCATGTCGCAGCGCAGCTGACGGGTGCCGGTGCGATCGTCGCCGCTCTCTTCCTCCAGCGATTCGTCGGGACCCGGCGGTGGGTGCACCTGGACGTCGCCGGACCGGCACGCGCGAGTGCGGCAGCCCACGAGGTCCCCGAGGGTGCGACGGGCTTCGGTGCGAGGCTCCTGCTCCGCTGGCTGTCCGGACCGCTCGACGGCTGAGGGGTCCTCTGCGGCGTCCGGCTCAGCGACGAGCAGCGATGAGCAGACCGTCGCCGGTGCCGACCATGGCCGGCACGAGTCGTTCGTCGTCACGGATCGAGCGGCCGACCTCGCGCAGGGCTGTGGTGACCTCGTCGCGTCGCGCCGGGTCGGGCACCCGGTCGTCGTTCAGCGCGTGCGCGACGAGCAGCAGGCCGCCGGCCCGCAGGAGCCGGATCGCCTGCTCGACCTGCGCTGCGAGCTCGAGCGGGTCCGCGTCGATCAGGACGAGGTCGTAGGCTCCGTCGGTCAGTCGGGGCAGCACCTCCATCGCGCGGCCGGTGATCGTGCGGGTCCGGGTGGCGCGGACGCCGTCCTCGGCGAAGGCGACCTTGGCCGCGCGGTGGTGCTCGGCCTCGGAGTCGATCGTCGTCAGCACGCCGTCAGCTGCCATCCCCCGCAGGAGCCAGAGACCGGAGACCCCGGCGCCGGTACCGATCTCGACGACGGATGACGCACGGTGACCAGCGGCGAGCACCTGGAGCAGGGCGCCGGTCCCCGGGGAGACCGCTCCGCAGCCCAGCTCGTCCGCGCGGTCCATCGCACGCAGCATGGTGTCGTCCAGGGTGCGGAAGTCCTCGCAGTGGGCCCAGCTGGAGGACTTGTCGGCGGCGATGATGCGCTCCTGGGTGTGTGCTGCGTTGCGGATGGACGTCAGAGCAGATGCTAGTCGCGCGGCCGCAGGCCCAGGGGTTGCCACGCCCCGGAGACGACGGCCGGGCGCGACCGGCGCCGGTGCGCCCCGTCGAGGTGCACAGGTGCACCCTCGCAGGGGACACTGGAGGCCGAGGACGGGAGGGCACGTGCAGGAACCGACGCACACACCGGCCTGGGTCGCGCCGTCATGGGAGCAGATCGTCACGGAGCACTCGGCGCGGGTCTACCGGCTGGCCTACCGTCTGACGGGGAACCGGGCCGACGCTGAGGACCTCACGCAGGAGACCTTCGTCCGGGTCTTCCGCTCGCTGTCCAGCTTCACCCCTGGCACCTTCGAGGGGTGGATGCACCGCATCACGACGAACCTCTTCCTCGATCAGGCCCGCCGCCGCAGCCGCATCCGGATGGACAGCCTCGGTGAGGACGCCGACCGGCTCTCCGGCGCGCCAGGTCCGGGCACGCCCGAGCGAGGCTTCGAGCACGCCAACCTCGACGTGGACGTGCAGTCGGCCCTCGACGCCCTCTCGCCGGAGTTCCGTGCGGCGGTCGTCCTGTGCGATATCGAAGGGCTCAGCTACGAGGAGATCGCCGTCACGCTCGGCGTGAAGCTCGGCACCGTCCGGTCGAGGATCCACCGGGCGCGCGCGCAGCTGCGGGCAAGCCTCGCGCACCGGGACCCGACGGCCCCGCACGGGGAGTCGCCCGTCCGTCCGCCCGCCCTGGTCCGGGCGGATCGCGGAGGGTCGGCATGACACACCTCGGCACCCAGCTCAGTGCCCTGGCCGACGCCCAGCTCGGGCCCGCGGCCGCCGCGAAGGCGATGGCGCACGTGGCCGTCTGCCAGCAGTGTGCCGACGGCCTCGACGCGGCGCGTGCCGCTCGCCTCGCGCTGACCTCCGCCTTCGAGGTCCGACCCACCGCCGATCTCACCGCCCGGCTCCTGGCGCTCGGCGCCCAGCAGCCGGCCCTGACCACGCACGGGCCGGCATGCCTCGACCCGGCGGCGCCATGGGCCGGCGGCCGGAGCGTCCCGCTCCCCGGTGGCCGCGGCGGGCTGCCGACCGGGGGGCTCCACGGTGACCTGCGTCCCCGCCGGCGGCCCGTCGCCGCCATGTCAGCAGGCGCGCTCGGCCTCGGGCTGGTGGCCGTGCTCCTCGCGTTCGGAGGCGAGCCGACGACGTCCCTCGACCACCACCCTGCTCAGGCGCTCGGCCTGCTCGGACGGGCGGCGGCGGCGGCTGAGTCGCCGGTGCCGGCCGTCACTCCGGTCGGCGACCTGGCGGACGGATCGTCCGTCGGGCTCGTCGACGCCGCCGGCCTCGCGGACGCCCCGGGGTTCGCCTGGGCCCAACCGGTTCCCGTCCCCGCCGGCTACCGACCCGCAGCGGTCCGCACGCATGCGGGCGCGGTCCCATCGATCGAGGTCGACCTCGTCGGACCGCAGGGTCTGCTCGTCGTCACGCAACGGCTCGCTCGGCTCGACGCGTCCGAGGTCGACGGCGTCGAGACCCTGATCGGCGACCGGACGGTCCTCGTGCTCTCGCGCTCGCCGTGGCAGGCCGTCTGGCAGTCTGGTGACGTCATGGTCGACATCGTCGCCGAGGTCCCATCGGTCGCCGTCGACGACCTCGTGTCCGCAGCATCCGTCCGCGCCTACGACGACGGTGCCCAGGCGCGGCTCGTCCGCGGCTGGCAGAACCTCGTCACCTCCTGGAGCAGCCCGTGACCGAGCCCACCGACCGCGAGGTCCCGGCCAACCCCTTCGCCGCGCCGGGCGCCGGGCCGTCGTTCCCGCGACCAGCAGCGATGGACGCGCCCGTCCCGGGCGGGCTGCCGCACGACGGCGTCGTTGCCCTCGAGGGCTGGGCGACCAGCGGCCCCGCGCCGGCCCCCGGCTACCCGCCTGCCGAGCCGGCCGGGCCGGCCGTCGCGGGCGACGCGCCAGTCCTGCCGTGGTCCATCGACTCCCACGGTCGGCCCGTCGCACCGCGACGCTCGCGGCGCGGAGCCCTCGCCTGGTTGCTCGTCCCCGCGCTCGTGCTCGCCGTCGCCGCCGGCGCCGTGGGTGGCGTCCTCGGGACCCGGTGGCAGGAGGACAGGCGGCCGGTCGATGCAGCTCTCCCAGCGGTCGGCGGGGCCGCGAGCATCCGCGGCGAGCTCACCGGGGTCGCGGCGATCGCTGCGGCGATCCAGCCGAGCGTCGTGACGATCGAGGTCAGGGGCAGCGCCGGCGAGGCGACCGGCTCCGGCTTCGTCCTGCGCGGGGACGGCTACCTCCTGACGAACAACCACGTGGCGACGGCCAGCGTGGGCAGCGGCTCGACGATCACCGTCGTCTTCGCCGACGGGAGCCAGGACACGGCGACGCTCGTCGGGTCGACGGGCGACTACGACCTCGCCGTGCTCAAGGTCGAGCGCTCCGGTCTGACGCCGCTCGCGCTCGCCGACTCCGACGCTGTCCTCGTGGGCGACCCGGTCGTCGCGGTCGGTGCGCCGCTCGGGCTCCAGGGCACCGTCACCACCGGGATCGTCAGTGCGCTGCACCGGCCGGTCACCGCGGGGGACGCGAGCCAGCCGGCCTTCATCGACGCCATCCAGACCGATGCGGCCATCAACCCCGGCAACTCCGGTGGTCCGCTCGTCAACGCCGACGGCGAGGTGATCGGCATCAACTCGGCGATCGCCCAGGCCTCGGGCTCGGCGAGCGCGACGGGGAGCATCGGGCTGGGCTTCGCCATCCCGTCCAACCAGGGCCGTCGCACCGCCGAGCAGCTCATCGAGACGGGCACGGCCACCTATCCGAGGATCGGCGTCCTGCTCGACTCCCGCTACACCGGTGAGGGGGTCCAGGTCACGACCGAGACGCAAGACGGCTCGCCGAGCGTCGTCAAGGACGGACCTGGCGACCGTGCCGGGATCAAGGCCGGCGACATCATCCTGGCGATCGACGGGCGTCCCGTCACCCAGGCGGACGAGCTCATCGTCGCGGTTCGCGCCAAGGCGCCGGGGGACGCGGTCACCTTGAGCGTGCGCACCGGTGACCGCACGCGAGACGTGCGGGTCGTCCTCGACGAGGCGCCCAGCAGCTGAGGCGGACGAGGCCACCCCCCGCAGTGCCTGACGTACGCTGAGCCCGTGCCGAGCATCAACGGGGGCGAGCTCCTCATCCTCCTGGTCGTCGCTGTCGTCGTGGTGGGCCCGGAGCGCCTGCCGCGCTACGCAGCGCAGCTCGGATCCTGGGTGCGGGTCCTGCGCACCTTCCTCGCCCAGGCGAAGGACCGCGTCGCCGAGGAGCTCGGCGAGGAGGCGAAGGACATCGACTGGGCTGCCATGGACCCGCGCCAGTACGACCCTCGCCGCATCGTCCGGGAGGCCCTGATCGACCCGCCGGCCCCGGTACCCACCACGGGACGCCGGTACACGAGCGGGGCCACCGCCGCTGCGGCTGCTGCGGCTGCGGCCGCGGACGCCGCCCTCCCCGCTCCGTTCGACGACGAGGCGACCTGAGCCCTGCCGGCCGTCGCGACCGGGCCGTTCGGGTTCGATCCGCTCGCCCGGACCTGCGAGAATGCCGAGCATGGCAACGTCAGCCCTCGCCCGTCCGAGGATCTTCTCCGGGATGCAGCCGACCTCGGACTCCCTGCACCTGGGCAACTACCTCGGGGCGCTGACCAGCTGGGTGGCCCTCCAGGACGACTACGACGCGATCTACTCCGTCGTCGACCTGCACGCGCTGACCGTCGGCCCGGACCCTGCCGTCCTTCGTGACAGGACCCGGCGCACCGCAGCCCAGTACCTGGCGGCGGGGGTCGACCCGGAGCGCTCGATCCTCTTCGTCCAGTCCCATGTGGCAGAGCACGCCGAGCTCGCCTGGATCCTGTCCTGCTACACGGGGTTCGGCGAGGCCTCGCGGATGACCCAGTTCAAGGACAAGTCGGCCAAGCAGGGCGCCGAGGGCACGACGGTCGGTCTCTTCACCTACCCGGTGCTGATGGCAGCGGACATCCTGCTCTACGACGCAGCGCTGGTCCCGGTCGGCGAGGACCAGCGCCAGCACCTGGAGATCACCCGGGACCTGGCCCAGCGCCTCAACTCGCGCTTCGGGCCGATGGTCACGGTGCCCGAGCCGCACATCGTGAAGGCGACGGCGAAGATCTACGACCTGCAGGACCCGACGAGCAAGATGAGCAAGTCGACCTCCTCGCCGGCCG
The DNA here is from genome assembly GCA_038223605.1 of Actinomycetales bacterium. GTDB lineage: Bacteria > Actinomycetota > Actinomycetes > Actinomycetales > Cellulomonadaceae > Actinotalea. The sequence goes on from JBBRGX010000012.1 coordinate 15,092, forward strand.
GTCTGATCGAGCTGCTCGACCCCCCGACCGTCGTGGCGAAGCGGATCCGTTCGGCCGTGACGGACGCAGAGCGCGAGATCCTGTTCGACCCGGTGAACAAGCCAGGTATCGCGAACCTCCTGACGATGTACTCGGCACTGTCCGGCACCCCGGTCCAGATCCTCGTCGACGGTTTCGCCGGACGGGGCTACGGAGACCTCAAGAAGGAGCTGGCTGAGGTCGTGGTGGCCTTCCTCGAGCCGTTCCAGGCCAAGGTCAACGACTACCTCGACCATCCCGACGTGCTCGACGAGGTCCTCGCCGACGGTGCCGACCGTGCCCGTGCGATCGCGGTCCCGACGCTCGCGCGGGTCTACGACCGGATCGGTCTGCTGCCGAGGGCTCGGTGAACCTTCCCGAGCGCACCGGCGACCAGGTGCGGTTCGGCATCGCGCTCGCGGTGCCGCAGCCGCACGCCGGCCTGCTCCAGCAGGCGAGGGCCGGGTTCGGCGACCCGCTGGCGCAGAGCATCCCGCCGCACGTGACCCTCGTCGGGCCGACGGTGGGGGAGCCGGAGGACCTCGCGGCGCTGCACGCGCACGTGGCAGCGGTCGCCGCGCGGCACCGTCGCTTCGAGATCCACCTCCGAGGGACGGGGACCTTCCGGCCCGTCTCGGACGTGGTCTTCGTCCAGGTCGTGCGAGGCATCTCCGAGTGCGAGCAGCTCGAGCTGGACCTGCGCACCGGCCCGCTCGCCCAAGGGCTGCGGTTCCACTACCACCCGCACGTCACCGTGGCGCACGACGTCCCGGGAGCCGCCCTCGACCGGGCGTTCACCGAGCTCGCGGACTTCGAGGCCGTCTTCCCGGTCACCGGCCTGGAGTTCTACTCCCACGGCGACGACGACGTCTGGCGGGTCGAACGGCACCTGTCGTTCGGCGGCTGAACCGACGCTCCTCGGGCTGCCCCGACGCCTGCCCGCACCTAGGGTCGTCAGATGACCGGTCGGAGCGAGCAGACGCCACCCGGCGCGGGGCGTGCCCATCTCGCCGCTGCCCGTGCAGTCGGCGAGGACGACTCGCACGCTCCGGGGAGCGCCGGCCTCCTCGACCGGACGAAGGCGCTGATCGCCCGGCTGCAGGCGACCCGGCCGATGCGGGCCAACGCGCGTTTCGGCGCGACGGGCGGCGGCGTCCTGACCGGCGGCATCGCGTTCACCGCGCTGTTCTCGCTCTTCGCAGGCCTCAGCCTCGCCTGGAGCATCGCCATGGCCGTGCTCGGGGGCAACGCGGAGCTGAGGGACAGCCTGGTGCGCACGCTCTCCCGCACCCTTCCCGGCCTCGTCGACACCGGGGACGGGAGCGGGCTGCTCTCCCCGGACGACCTCAGGCTCAGCGCCGGTCTCAGCGTGTCCGGAGCGGTGTCCGTCGTCGTCCTCCTCTGGACCGCGACCTCCGCGATGGGCGCCATGCGGACGGCGGTCCGTGCGATGTTCCTCGCCCCGAGCAGCGGGGTGAGCGCCCTGGCGGCCAGAGCCCGCCAGCTCGCGGGGGCCGTGGGGCTGGCGCTCGTCGTGCTGGCCTCAGCGGTGCTGACCACGGCGACGGGCGCCGTCGCCTCCGGGGTGCTCGACGCGCTCGGCTGGGACGCCGGGACCGGGCTCATCCTGACCGTGCTCGGTCGGCTCGTCGCGTTCGTCGTCGACGGGCTCACCTTCGTGCTCCTGGTCGTCGTGCTCGCCGGTCAGCACCCGCCCCGGCGGGACCTGCTCGGAGGCGCCCTGATCGCCGCCACCGGGATCGGCGTCGTGCGCGTCCTCGGCGCGTCCGTCGTGGCGGGCTCCGCCGGCGGGAACCCGCTGCTGGCCTCGTTCGCCGTCCTGGTCACGCTGCTCGCCTGGATCAACCTCATCGCCAGGATCATGCTGCTCGCTGCGGCGTGGACGGCAGACCCGCGACGCACGGACCCGCTGACCTGAGCCGGACGCGAGACGGCCGGACGACAGCAGGGGTCGCCCGGCAGCCTGCGGTGCACCCGTGGGGCCGGGCTCAGAACGAGCGCGTGATCATCGCGCGCTTGACCTCGGCGATCGCCTTGGTCACCTCGATCCCGCGCGGGCAGGCCTCCGTGCAGTTGAAGGTCGTGCGGCAGCGCCACACGCCCTCCTTGTCGTTGAGGATCTCCAGGCGTTGCACGGCGCCCTCGTCACGGCTGTCGAAGATGAAGCGGTGCGCGTTGACGATGGCGGCTGGTCCGAAGTACTGCCCGTCGGTCCAGAAGACCGGGCAGGAGCTCGTGCACGCAGCGCACAGGATGCACTTGGTCGTGTCGTCGAAGCGCTCGCGCTGCTCGGCGGACTGCAGGCGCTCGGCCGACGGCGTGTTCTGGCCGGTGATGAGGAACGGCATGATCTCGCGGTAGGAGGCGAAGAACGGCTCCATGTCGACGACGAGGTCCTTGATCACCGGCAGTCCCTTGATGGGTTCGATGGTGATCGGCTTGGTCGGGTCGAGGTCCTTGAGCAGCGCCTTGCAGGCCAGCCGGTTGCGTCCGTTGATGCGCATGGCGTCGGAGCCGCAGATGCCGTGCGCGCAGGAGCGACGGAAGGTCAACGAGCCGTCCAGCTCCCACTTGACCTGGTGCATCGCATCGAGCACCCGGTCGGTGCCGTGCGCGGTGACCGTGAACTCCTCCCAGTAGGCCTCGGCCCGGGGGGAGTCGGGGTCGAACCTGCGGATGCGCAGGGTGACGTCGAAGCTCGGGATGGCACCGGGCTGGGGCGAGGACGAGGTCTGCACGGTCATCAGTACTTCCGCTCCATCGGCTGGTAGCGCGTGACGGTCACCGGCTTGGTGTCGAGCCGGATCTCGCTCTCGCCGGTCGGCGTGCGACGGGAGTAGGCCATCGTGTGCTTCATGAAGTGCTCGTCGTCGCGGGTGGGGAAGTCCTCGCGGAAGTGACCGCCACGCGACTCCTCGCGGTGCAGCGCACCGACGACGACGACCTCGGCCAGGTCGAGCAGGAAGCCGAGCTCGATCGCCTCGAGCAGGTCGGTGTTGAACGTCGTGCCCTTGTCCTGGACGCTGACGTCGGGGTAGCGGGCCTTGAGGGCGCTGATCTCGTCCAGGGCCGCGGTGAGCGACTCCGCGGTGCGGAAGACCTGCGCGTTCGCGTCCATCGTCTCCTGGAGCGCCTTGCGCAGCTCGGAGACCCGCTCGCCGCTGGGAGCCGAGCGCATGGCCTCGATCTGGCTGACGACGGCTGCCGTCGGGTTCTCCGGCAGCTCGACCCAGTCGGCCGTCGCTGCGTAGGCGGCGGCCGAGATCCCCGCGCGCTTGCCGAAGACGTTGATGTCGAGCAGCGAGTTGGTGCCCAGGCGGTTGGAGCCGTGGACCGAGACGCAGGCGACCTCGCCGGCGGCGAACAGCCCGCCGACGACGTCGGTGTTGCTGCGCAGCACCTCGGTCTCGATGTTCGTGGGCACCCCACCCATCGCGTAGTGCGCCGTCGGGTAGACGGGCACCGGCTCGGTGAAGGGCTCGATCCCGAGGTAGGTCCTGGCGAACTCGGTGATGTCCGGGAGCTTGGCCTCGATGTGGGCCGGCTCCAGGTGCGTCAGGTCGAGCAGGACGTAGTCCTTGTTCGGCCCGGCGCCGCGTCCCTCGCGCACCTCGTTGGCCATCGAGCGGGCGACGATGTCGCGCGGCGCGAGGTCCTTGATGGTCGGGGCGTAGCGCTCCATGAAGCGCTCGCCCTCGCCGTTGCGCAGGATCGCGCCCTCGCCGCGGGCTGCCTCCGAGAGCAGGATGCCGAGGCCGGCGAGGCCGGTCGGGTGGAACTGGAAGAACTCCATGTCCTCCAGCGGGAGCCCGCGGCGCAGGGCCAGGGCCATGCCGTCCCCGGTCAGGGTGTGCGCGTTGCTGGTGGTCTTGAAGATCTTGCCGGATCCGCCGGTCGCCAGGATGACGGACTTCGCCCGGAACACGTGGATCTCGCCCGTCGCGAGCTCGTAGGCGACGACGCCGGCGACCTTGACCTCGGTTCCCACCGCGACGTCCTGCGTCAGGTCGCTGTCGAGCAGCAGGTCGAGGACGTAGAACTCGTTGAAGAACTGGACGTCCTGCTTGACGCACTGCTGGTACAGCGTCTGCAGGATCATGTGGCCGGTGCGGTCGGCTGCGTAGCAGGAGCGACGGACGGCGGCCTCGCCGTGGTTGCGCGTGTGGCCGCCGAAGCGTCGCTGGTCGATCTTGCCGTCGGGCGTGCGGTTGAACGGCAGGCCCATCTTCTCCAGGTCGAGCACGGCGTCGATGGCCTCCTTGGCCATCACCTCCGCCGCGTCCTGGTCGACGAGGTAGTCACCGCCCTTGACGGTGTCGAAGGTGTGCCACTCCCAGTTGTCCTCCTCGACGTTCGCCAGGGCTGCGCACATGCCGCCCTGGGCCGCACCGGTGTGCGAGCGCGTCGGGTACAGCTTGGAGAGGACTGCGGTCCGCACGCGGCTGGAGGACTCGAGGGCTGCGCGCATCCCGGCGCCGCCGGCGCCGACGATGACCACGTCGTACTGATGGGTCTGCATCACTGTCCTTCGTGCTCGCTTGCCGGTCGAGGAACGTTCGGGGAGGCGGTTCAGCCGGTGCAGAAGCTCGGCAGGAGGCTGGGGTCGGCCCCCGGCGGGCACGGGTCGAAGGTGAAGATCACCAGTGTGCCGAGCACGACGACGACGGTGAAGGCCAGGTAGACGAGCGCCTTGAGCGTGATCCGCGTCCCGGGCTTCGTCGCGTAGTCGTTGATGATCGTCCGCATCCCGTTGGTGCCGTGGATCATCGCGAGCCAGAGCATGATGAGGTCCCAGACCTGCCAGACCGGGCTGGCCCACTTGCCGGCGACGAAGCCGAAGTCGATCGCCTTGACGCCACCGCCCATGAGGAGGTTGACGAAGAGGTGCGTGAAGATCAGCACGAGGAGCAGGGCGCCCGAGGCGCGCATGAAGACCCAGCCGTAGAGCTCCGCGTTGGTGCGGGTGCTACCTCGGGGGCTGCGCGGTGCCGGCACGCGCACCGTGGTCGTGGCCATCAGCCCTCCCCGAAGACGTGCGAGAGATGGACCGGGAGGAATCCGGCCATCAGGACGACGAAGACACCCAGGACGATCCAGAACATGGTCTTCTGGTGCTTGGCACCCTTCGACCAGAAGTCGATCAGCATGATCCGCACCCCGTTGAGGGCGTGGTAGACGATCGCGGCGACCAGTCCTGCCTCGCCGAGGCCCATCACCGGGTTCTTGTAGGTGCCGATCACGGCGTTGTACGACTCGGGAGAGATCCGGACGAGCGACGTGTCGAGCACGTGCACGAGCAGGAAGAAGAAGATCGCGAAACCGGTCACCCGGTGGGCGAGCCACGTCCACATTCCCTCGCGGCCGCGGTAGAGCGTGCCGGCCGGGGCTTCGGGCACGAGGGACCTCCTCCGGGTCGATGACGACTGACGCTGTCGTCGGGGCCGGTGCGGTCAGACTGGCGCCGCACGCTGCGCGTCCGACTCTAGACGACGTGTGGACCTGGTCGCCCGCCGGGCGTACTGCTGCAGATCGTGCATCGACCTCTGGCACGATGTCGGGATGCCGAGCATCAGCGCCATCGAAGGGTTCCGTGCCGTCATCCCGGCGGGAGGTGCCGGCACCCGGCTCTGGCCGCTCTCGCGGGTCGGCTCGCCCAAGTTCCTGCACGACCTGACCGGAAGCGGTCGCACCCTCCTGCAGGGCACGGTCGACCGGCTGGTCCCGCTCGCCGGTCCGGACGGCGTGATCGTCGTCACCGGCGCGATGCACGAGCGGGCGGTGCGTGCGCAGCTGCCGGGGCTCGGCGCCGGAGCGGTGATCGCCGAGCCCTCCCCGCGTGACTCGATGGCGGCCATCGGCCTCGCGGCTGCCGTCCTCGCCGCACGGGAGGGGGACGTCGTCCTGGGGTCCTTCGCCGCCGACCACGTCATCGAGGGCGAGGGCTTCGCCGAGGCCGTGCGGCAGGGCGTCGTCGCCGCGCGCGCCGGCTTCGTCGTGACCATCGGCATCGCGGCGACCGAGCCGTCGACGGCCTTCGGCTACATCGAGCTCGGCGCGAGCCTCGGCCTGGCGGACGCCACCGGTGCCCATCACGTCGCCGGGTTCACCGAGAAGCCCGACGAGGCGACGGCCGCCGAGTACCTGGCCACCGGGCGCTTCCGGTGGAACGCCGGGATGTTCCTGGTCCGCGTCGAGGTGCTGCTCGGGCACCTCGCCCGGCTCCAGCCGACGCTGCACGACGGCCTGCGCGCGATCGCTGCCGCCTGGGACACCGAGCGCCGGGCCGAGGTCCTCGCCGAGGTCTGGCCCCACCTGACGAAGATCGCGATCGACCATGCGATCGCCGAGCCGGTCGCCGCCGAGGGTGGCGTCGCCGTCGTCCCCGGTGACTTCAGCTGGGACGACATCGGCGACGTCGCCTCCTTGCGCGACCTGCTCGCCGGAGACCCGCGCGTGCTCGGATCCGCTGCCGACGTGCTGACCATCGACTCCGACGGCGCCCTCGTCGTGGCGCACGGTGGCCGGCTCGTCACGGTGCTCGGCCTGCCCGACGTCGTCGTGCTCGACACACCGGACGCGCTGCTCGTCACGACGCGCGCGCGGGCCCAGGAGGTCAAGCGCATCGTCGACGGCGTCCGCGGGCTCGGCCGGACCGAGCTGCTCTGAGCCCTTCGGTCATGGCTAGGCTCACGGCGTGATCGACGTGAGCACTGCCGAGCGGATCCACGGGCTGGCCGATGCCCTCGACGACGAGCTCGTCGCGGTGCGCCGGGACCTGCACGCCCACCCGGAGGTCGGCCGGACGGAGCACCGTTCCACCCGGGTGGTCGCCGACCGCCTGCAGCTGGCCGGCCTCGAGTCCCGTGCCCTGCCCGGGACGGGACTCGTCTGCGACCTCGGGCCAGGCAGCGGCCGGCGGGTGCTGCTGCGGGCGGATCTCGACGCCCTGCCGGTCGCCGACACCTGCGCGCACCCATGGCGCTCGACGTCCTCCGGCCTGTGCCACGCCTGCGGTCATGACGTGCACACGGCGGTCGTCCTCGGCGCCGGCCTCGTTCTCGCCGCGCTGGGTGCCGACGGCCTCCTCCCGGCGCCGGTCCGGCTGCTGTTCCAGTCGGCGGAGGAGATCCAGCCGGGCGGTGCGCTGGACGCGATCGATGCCGGCGCCATGGACGGCGTGGACGAGGTCTTCGCCGTGCACTGCGACCCGAAGATCGACGTCGGCACGGTGGGCACCCGGATCGGTCCGCTCACCTCGGCCTCCGACCCGGTGACGGTGACCCTGACCGCAGCGGGCGGGCACACGAGCCGGCCGCACCTGACCGGGGACGTCGTCTTCGCGCTCGGCCAGGTCATCACCCAGGTGCCGGCCGTGCTCGGCAGGCGGCTCGACCCGAGGTCGGGGGTGAACCTCACCTGGGGCCAGGTGCATGCGGGCACCGTGCACAACGCGATCCCCACGACGGGGCAGGTCCGGGGCACCCTGCGCTGCCTCGACCAGGGCGCGTGGGAGCAGGCGGTCGCCGTGCTGCGCGAGGCCGTCGAGCACGTCGTGGCGCCCTACCACGTGCACGTCGACGTCCATCACGTCAGAGGTGTGCCACCGGTGGTCAACGACGACAGGTCGACCCGGCTCCTGGACGTCGCCGCACGCGAGATGCTCGGCAGGGAGTCCGTCGTCCTGACCGAGCAGTCCCTCGGCGGCGAGGACTTCGGCTGGCTGCTCACCCGGGCCCCTGGTGCGATGGCACGCCTCGGGACCAGGACGCCCGGCGGGCGTACCTACGACATCCACCAGGGCGACCTCGACATCGACGAGCGGGCCATCGGTGTCGGCGTCCGCCTCCTCGCCAGGGTCGCGCTGCTCGCCGGAACGGGTGACGGCTACATTCCGGTTCCGTAACGACCCGCCGGAACTACCCACCAGTAACACAGCCGCCACCTGCCCGGCGCTAGGGTCGGACCACAGCAGCCGACCCGACCGGGAACCGTCCTGCCTCGCGACGGAGCGAGCCGGGACCCCTGCGGGGACGGCGAGATGCCGGAACACTCAGGAGTAGACGTGAAGATTGTGATGCGAGGCGTGGCGCTTGCCGCCGCAACGGCCCTGGCCCTGGCGGCGTGCGCGTCGGCGCCCGAGGCCACCCCCGAGACGAGCGCGAGCGCAGGCGGTGAGACGTCGGCGGCCCCCGCGATCGACTACACCGCGTGCATCGTCTCCGACGCCGGCGGCTTCGACGACAAGAGCTTCAACCAGCTCTCGTACGAGGGCGCCAAGAAGGCAGCGACCGAGCTCGGCGCGAAGTTCCGCGAGGTCCAGTCCTCCTCCGAGACGGACTTCAAGCCCAACCTCGAGTCGATGGTCTCCGAGAAGTGCAACACGATCGTCACCGTCGGGTTCGCCCTGTCGGCCGCGACCGTCGAGTCGGCGCTGGCCAACCCGGACACCGAGTACGTCCTGATCGACGACGCCGCCGACAACGACTTCAACGGTGAGAAGGACGCGGCGAACATCAAGCCGCTGCTCTACAACACCGCTGAGGCGGCCTTCCTCGCCGGCTACCTGTCGGCCGGCTACTCGACGACCGGCAAGGTGGGCACCTTCGGTGGCCAGCCCTACCCGACCGTCACGATCTTCATGGACGGCTTCAAGCAGGGTGTCGAGTACTACAACTCGGTCAAGGGCACCAAGGTCGAGGTCATCGGCTACACCGGTGGCGACCAGGGCTCCTTCACCGGTGGCTTCGCGGCCAACGACGGCGCCAAGGCCGTGGCCACGAACATCATCGACCAGGGTGTCGACGTGCTGCTTCCCGTCGGTGGGCCGATCTACCAGTCGGCTCGCGACGCGATCGCGGACTCCGGCAAGGACGTCGCCCTCATCGGCGTCGACGCGGACGTCTACAACACCGACCCGTCGGTCAAGGGCCTGCTGCTCACCTCGATCATGAAGAACATGGACGTCTCCACGTACGAGGCGATCATGGCTGCCGGCAAGGGCAACTTCGACCCGACCGCATACGTCGGCACGCTCGCCAACAACGGTGTCGGCCTCGCCCCGCTCCACGACTACGAGAGCAAGGTCAAGCCCGAGCTCATGGCCGAGGTCACGCAGCTGCAGAAGGACATCGTCGACGGCAAGGTGCCGGTCACCTCGTACCTCAGCAAGTGACAGCACGCCCCGTCTGACCTGACACGCCCTGGGCCGGTCCTCGCGGTCGCCCCAGGGCGTGTCTGTCTGCCCGCCCGTCCCCCCCTGGCAGGATCATCACCATGAAGCTCGAGCTGCGCGGCATCACCAAGAGGTTCGGTGCTCTCGTCGCGAACGATCACATCAGTCTCACCGTGGAGCCCGGGGAGATCCACTGCCTGCTGGGAGAGAACGGTGCGGGCAAGTCCACCCTGATGAACGTGCTCTACGGCCTGTACAGCGCCGACGAGGGCGAGGTGCTCCTCGACGGTGAGGTGCAGCACTTCGCCGGGCCGGGCGACGCGATGGCCGCAGGCATCGGCATGGTCCACCAGCACTTCATGCTCATCCCGGTCTTCACGGTCGCCGAGAACGTCATGCTCGGTCACGAGACGATGCTGCCCGGCGGCCGGCTGGACCTCGCCGCCGCACGCATCAAGGTGGCCGAGATCGCCGATCGGTTCGGGTTCCACGTCGACCCCGACGCGCTGATCGAGCAGATCCCCGTCGGGGTGCAGCAGCGGGTCGAGATCATCAAGGCGCTCTCGCGTGACGCGAAGGTGCTCATCTTCGACGAGCCGACCGCGGTCCTGACCCCCCAGGAGACCGACGAGTTCATGGGGATCATGCGCCAGCTGCGCGACGAGGGCGCGGCGATCGTCTTCATCACCCACAAGCTGCGCGAGGTCCGCGAGGTCGCCGACCGGATCACCGTCGTGCGTCGCGGCGCGGTCGTCGGCGAGGCGAAGCCCGACTCCACGGACGCGGAGCTCGCCGCGATGATGGTCGGACGGGCCGTCGAGCTGACCGTCCACAAGGACGCACCCTCCTACGGGGACTCGTCGCTCGTCGTCGCGGGCCTCGAGGTCACCGACGCCCTGGGCGCCGTGATGGTCGACGACGTGAGCTTCACGGTTCGTGGCGGCGAGGTCCTCGTCATCGCCGGGGTCCAGGGGAACGGGCAGACCGAGCTCACCGAGGCGCTCGTCGGCCTGCAGAAGGCCTCGGCCGGAAGCGTGCGGCTCGACGGCGAGGAGCTGCTCGGCCGGCCGGTCAGCGAGGTGCTCGACGCCGGCGTGGGTTTCGTCCCGGAGGATCGCAGCACCGACGGGCTGGTCGGTGAGTTCACCGTGGCGGAGAACCTGATGCTCGACCGGCGCAAGGGCCCGCCCTTCGTCCGCTCGGGGATGCTGCAGATGGTCGCTCGCGACGCGTTCGCGCGCGAGGCCGTCGAGGAGTTCGACATCCGCACCCAGGGCATCGACTCGCCGGTCGGGCGGCTCTCCGGCGGCAACCAGCAGAAGGTGGTGCTGGCCCGCGAGCTCTCCCGCACCCTGCGGCTGTTCGTCGCGGCGCAGCCGACCCGCGGGGTCGACGTGGGCTCGATCGAGTTCATCCACAAGCGGATCGTCGCCACGCGCGACGCCGGGGTCCCCGTCATCGTCGTCTCCACGGAGCTGGACGAGGCGGTCGCGCTCGGCGACCGGATCCTGGTGATGTACCGCGGGCGGGTGATCGGCATCGTGCCGTCCAGCACCCCGCGCAACGTGCTCGGACTGATGATGGCGGGCATCGCCCCCGAAGGGACGGACGTGGCATGAGCAGCGAGGACGGACGCGAGAACGGCAAGGGCGCCGCGATCGCCGGACCGGTGACGCCGACCCCGACGGCCGCGGCACCCGCCCCGCAGGAACCGGACACGCGCTGGCGTGACGCCGTCGAGCGCATCTTCTCCGGTGGCTGGAGCGTCTCGGTGGGTGCCGTGCTGCTCGCGGTCCTGGCGGGGTCGATCCTCATCGCGCTGACCGACCCCAACGTCCAGGCGGCGTCCGGGTACTTCTTCAGCCGGCCGGGGGACACCCTGTCGGCGATCGGCACGTCGGTCGGCGGGGCATACGCCGCGCTCTTCCGCGGTGCCATCTGGGACTTCCGGGCGACGGACTTCGCGACCGGGATCCGACCGCTGACCTCGACCCTCACCTTCGCGACCCCGCTGATCGGCGCCGGCCTCGGCGTCGCGCTCGGCTTCCGCGCGGGGCTGTTCAACATCGGCGGCCAGGGGCAGATGCTCGCCGCAGCGGGTGCGGCCGGATGGGTCGGCTTCGGTCTGCACATGCCGTGGCCGCTGCACATGCTCGTCGCGATGATCGCCGGGATCGCCGCCGGTGCGCTCTGGGGCGGCCTGGCCGGCCTGCTCAAGGCCGCGACCGGTGCGCACGAGGTGATCGTCACGATCATGCTCAACTACATCGCGTTCTACCTGCTCTCCTACCTGCTGGCCACGCCGGGCCTGCTGCAGGCACCCGGCTCGGCCAACCCGAAGACGCCGCGGATGGACGAGTCGGCGATCATGCCGCTGCTGCTCGGCTCGAGGTACAACCTGCACCTCGGGTTCGTCTTCGCGCTGCTCGCCGTCGGTTTCGTGTGGTGGCTGCTCAACCGGTCGAGCCTCGGCTTCGCCTTCCGGGCGGTCGGGGAGAACCCCGCAGCTGCGCGGGTCGCCGGGATCGACGTCCCGAAGATGACCGTCTCGGTGATGCTCGTCGCCGGCGGGCTCGTCGGGCTCGCCGGGGTCACCCAGGTGCTCGGCACCGTGACCACCGGCTTCAGCTACGACATCGACGCCGGCATCGGCTTCGACGCCATCACGGTCGCGCTGATGGGGCGGTCCACCCCGTTCGGGGTCCTGGCCGCTGCGATCCTCTTCGGCGGCTTCAAGGCCGGCGGATCGGTCATGCAGGCCGCACAGAACGTGCCCATCGAGATCGTGCTCGTCATCCAGTCGCTCATCGTGCTGTTCATCGCGGCCCCGCCGCTGGTGCGCGCCGTCTTCCGGTTGCCCCAGCCGGGCGCGCGCAAGGCGAAGCGGCCGGCCCGTCGCAAGGAGGTGGCGGCATGACCGCGATCGTGCAGGACGGTGCCGTCGACACGCGGCACGTCTCCCAGGTCTCGTACAAGGCGCCGATCGGCTTCGGCCTGATCACCGTGCTCTTCGCGCTGCTGCCAGCGTTGGCACCGCGGGAGGGCAACGCGCTCTTCCGCTTCTCCGAGAAGTCCGACGCCATCCGCCTTCCGGGGGCCTCGGTCCCCGGGACGACGACGGCCTGGATCTGCGTGCTCCTCGCCCTCGCCGTCACGATCGGTGCCGTCTGGGTGACCCGCCAGGCACGCAAGGTGCCGATCTGGATGTCCCTGGTCTTCGCCGTCGTGCTGCTCGTCGGCTTCCTCGCCTGGGCGGCGGCGGGCAGCGCGCGCGACCTGCCGATGTCACGCTTGATCGCCAGCTCGGTGCTCCTCGCCGTGCCGATCGTCTTCGGTGCGCTCGGCGGTGTGGTGGGCGAGCGCGTGGGTGTCGTCAACATCGCCATCGAGGGTCAGCTCCTCGCCGGGGCCTTCTGCGCAGCGGTGGCCAGCTCGCTGACCGACAGTGCGGCCGTCGGCCTCGTCGCGGCGATCCTGGCCGGGATGCTCGTCGCCCTGGTGCTCGGGGTCTTCACGATCACCTACAAGGTCAACCAGGTGATCGTCGGCGTCGTCCTCAACGTCCTGGTGATCGGGCTCACGAGCTTCTTCTACTCCGAGGTGCTCGTCCCGAGCTCCGAGCGCCTCAACTCGACGACGCGTTTCGGCACCGTGAGCATCCCCGGCCTGTCCGAGATCCCGATCCTCGGTCCCGCGCTGTTCCAGCAGTCGGTGCTCGTCTACGTCATGTACCTCACCGTCCCGGCGGTCTGGTACGCGATGTTCCGCACCCGCTGGGGCCTGCGGCTTCGCGCCGTCGGTGAGCACCCGCAGGCGGCCGACACGGTCGGCATCAAGGTCGAACGGACCCGCTACTGGGGCCTCCTCATCGCCGGCGGCATCGTCGGGATCGGTGGGGCGTTCTACACGGTCGTCTCGGTGTCCTCCTTCGGCAAGTCCATGACGGCAGGCGCCGGCTTCATCGCCCTCGCCGCCGTGATCTTCGGCAAGTGGGACCCGGTGCGGGCAGCGATGGCCGCCCTGCTGTTCGGCTTCGCCTCGAGCCTGGAGGGGGCGCTGAGCATCGTCGGCGCTCCCGTGCCGAGCCAGTTCATGCTGATGCTGCCGTACATCGTGACGATCCTCGCGGTCGCTGGACTCGTCGGGCGGTCGCGGCCGCCGGCGGCGTCCGGGCAGCCCTACATCAAGGAGTGAGCATGGAACCCGACTGGGATGCACTGCGGACGGCTGCCGTCGGGGCCCTGGCCCATGCCTACGTGCCCTACTCGAAGTTCCCGGTCGGGGTCGCCGCGATGGTCGACGACGGCCGCACGGTGGTCGGCGCCAACGTCGAGAACGCCTCGTACGGGCTGGGCTTGTGCGCGGAGTGCTCGCTGGTCAGTGCCCTGCACGCCTCCGGTGGCGGGCGGCTCGTGGCGTTCGTCTGCGTCGACGCGAAGGGTGACGCGCTGATGCCCTGCGGGCGGTGCCGCCAGCTGCTGTGGGAGCACGGTGGGCCCGACCTCCTGGTGGCGACCGTCTCGGGCATCCGGCCGATGACCGAGGTCCTTCCCGACGCCTTCGGCCCGGAGGATCTGATCTCCAGGGCCTGAGACCCCCGTAGGCTTGTGCCGTGAACCTCTCCTTCGATGCCGTCGACATCATCCACACCAAGCGGGACGGTGGCCGACTCTCGGACGCCCAGATCGACTGGGTGATCGACGCCTACACCCACGGCGTCGTCGCCGACGAGCAGATGGCGGCCCTCGCGATGGCGATCCTGCTGCGCGGGATGGACCGCGCCGAGATCGCGCGCTGGACGGCTGCGATGATCGCCTCGGGAGAACGGATGGACTTCTCCAGCCTCTCCCGGCCGACCGTCGACAAGCACTCCACCGGCGGCGTGGGGGACAAGATCACGCTCCCGCTCGCCCCGCTCGTCGCGGCCTGCGGGCTCGCCGTCCCGCAGCTCTCCGGGCGCGGGCTCGGCCACACCGGCGGCACGCTCGACAAGCTCGAGTCGATCCCGGGCTGGCGCGCGGCCCTGACGAACGAGGAGATGCTCGCCCAGCTCGAGGACGTCGGGGCGGTCATCTGCCAGGCCGGTTCCGGACTCGCCCCCGCTGACCGCAAGCTCTACGCCCTGCGTGACGTGACCGGGACGGTCGAGGCGATCCCGCTGATCGCCAGCTCGATCATGAGCAAGAAGATCGCCGAGGGGACGAGCGCCCTCGTCCTCGACGTCAAGGTCGGCTCCGGGGCCTTCATGAAGGACCTGGGCCGTGCTCGTGAGCTGGCGCAGACGATGGTCGCGCTCGGGACGGACGCCGGCGTGCGGACGGTGGCACTGCTCACGGACATGTCCACCCCGCTCGGCCTGACCGCCGGGAACGCCCTCGAGGTGCGTGAGTCCGTCGAGGTGCTGGCCGGCGGTGGCCCCGCCGATGTGGTCGAGCTCACGGTCGCGCTGGCCCGCGAGATGCTGGACGCCGCCCGGCTTGCGGGTACCGCGCGGATCGACCCGGCCGAGCTCCTCGCCGACGGCCGCGCGATGGACGTCTGGCGCCGGATGATCCGCGCCCAGGGCGGTGACCCTGAGGCGACGCTGCCGACGGCAGCGCACAGCGAGGTCGTCCTGGCCGAGGCTGACGGAGTGCTCACCGAGATGGACGCCCTCGCCGTCGGTGTCGCGGCGTGGCGGCTGGGTGCCGGGCGCGCCCGCAAGGAGGACGTCGTCCAGGCCGGCGCCGGTGTCGAGCTGCATGCCAAGCCCGGTGCGTCGGTGCGCGCGGGCGAGGTGCTCATGACGTTGCACACCGACACCCCCGAGCGCTTCGCGCGGGCCAAGGAAGCGCTCACCGGTGCCGTGCGCATCGCCCCGGTGGGGACCCCTGCCGCCGGGACGCCGATGGTTCTCGAGCGGATCGCGGCCGTCTGAGATGGCGGGCCTGCAGCTGACGAGTCTCCTGCACCGGGTCCGCCGGCTCGTCGGGGCCGGCCCGGCCCCCGGTGCGCGCCCGTCGCAGGGCG
The DNA here is from genome assembly GCA_038223605.1 of Actinomycetales bacterium. Taxonomy (GTDB): domain Bacteria; phylum Actinomycetota; class Actinomycetes; order Actinomycetales; family Cellulomonadaceae; genus Actinotalea. The sequence continues at coordinate 30,312 of JBBRGX010000012.1, forward strand.
GGGGAACGCGGGTGGACGAGATCGCCGCCGGCCTCGTCGCGCGGCTGCAGCCGTCCGACCGCTCACGGTGGACGGCGCTGCTCGCCGAGCACCCCGATGCCGCGGGCCTGCTCCGTCGCGAGCTGGCAGCGACCGGTCGGGTCGCGGCCGTCGTCGAGCTGGCCGGGCACTGGGCGGCGTGGTCGCCTCAGGTGCAGGCAGCCGTCCTCGACCCCGTCGGCCGGCTCGCTCGCGAGGGCAGGCAGACCGACCAGACGACCTGCGGGTCCGCGAGCCTCGTGATGCTCGCCGCCGCCGGTGACCCCGGTCTCGCGGGATGGCTCGCCGCGGGGACCGTGCCGCGGGTCGGTGCGCCACGGGAGATCGCCGCCGCGGACCCGGCCAGGCTGGCCGAGCTCACCGACGCCCCTGCCGAGGTGCGGTTCGGCGTCCTGCAGCGTGTGGTGAAGGCGCGGTCGAACTCCGGTTCGGTCCTCGGCCTGCCCTGGCCCACCACGCTCGGCACGCCGCCGTGGGGAGCGGCGCGGGAGGCCAGGTACCCCGGCACGCGCTTTCGCCAGCGGCTCCTGGACGACACGGACACCGTTGACCTGAGCGGAGTGCTCGGTCAGCTCGCCGACGCGCTCGACGCCGGCATCCCCGTTCCGCTCTATGCCGGTGGGGACTCGGCCCGCGGGTGGTCGACGGCCATCCCCCGGCACGTCGTGCTGGCCGTCCGGAGCCGTCCGGACGGGATCCTGCTCTGGGAGCCCTCGGCGGGCGCGCTCATCGCGGTCCGCACCGCTGATCTGCTGCACGGGGGGCGACCGCTCGCCGCGTTCGGTGGCTGGTCCCACCTCATGTGGGCTGTCCTTCCCGCCTGAGCCGTCGTCTCGCGATGGCGGCCCTGGACGAACGGGACCACGATGGACGGGCGGCCCCTGGTGCGCGAGGGGGCGCGAGCCGACCGGACGAAGGAGGGACGATGAGCACGATCCCTGGTGAGAGCTCGTGGGCCGATGCCGGCCTTCTCCCACCGCAGGACGACGCCGTGCGGACCATCGAGCCGGCGGCGGCCGTCGACGGGGACCTGCTCCCCTCGGCGCCTCGGCCGGACCTCCGTGACGAGGCCGCCGAGCGCGACGTCGTCGACCAGGCCATCGAGGCGGCGAGCGACGACGAGGACTATCCCGCGGGCTGAGCCGGACCCAGGGCCGGAAGATCGATCCTGAAGGCCGCCCCACCCTCGGGCGCCGGCCCTGCCTCGATGTGCCCGCCGAGGCGGGTGACGAGCGAGTGCACGAGCGCGAGGCCGATCCCTGAGGTGCCGCCCCGGTCGTGGCGGTAGCGCGCGTGCAGCAGGCCGCGCTGGAACGCGAGCGCATACTCCTCGGGGGCGAGGCCTGGCCCCCCGTCCCTGACCTCCAGCCGTGCGCCCCCCGGCACCGGCGCCAGGGTGAAGACGAGCGGCCGGCCGGTTGGGGTGACGCGCAGCGCGTTCTCCGCGAGGTTGTCGATCACCTGGCGGATCCGACGGGGGTCGGTCACCACGACGAGGCCGGGCGAGCCCAGGACCGTCAGCGCGACCTGGCGCGCGCCGGCGCGTGCTGCCCACACCCGTGCGGCGTCGGCGAGCAGGGTGTCCAGGTCGACCGGGACGGGCTCCAGCCGCAGCTCGTCCGCGTCGAGCCGCGCGAGGTCGAGCAGGTCGCCGACGAGCAGGTCGAGCCGGGCGGCCTCGGCCAGGATCGTCGCGGCCGCGCGCTCGGCGTCCTTCCCGGTGGTCACGCCGTCGGCGATGGACTCGGCGAAGCCGCGCACCGCCGTGAGCGGCGTGCGCAGCTCATGGGAGACGGACAGGAGGAAGGAGCGCCGCTGCGCCTCGCTGTCCTCCAGCGATGCGGCGAGCTCGTTGACGCTCCGGGCGACGTCGGCGAGCTCCCGTGGCCCGTCGAGCGGCAGCCGCAGCCCCCGCTCGCCCTTCCGGAGCCGTCCGGCCGTCTGCGCCATCCGGCGCAGCGGGCGGCTCAGGACCCGGCCGAGCGCCGTGCCTGCCGCACCCGCACCGAGCAGCCCGATCAGCGAGGCACCCAGGATCGCACGGACGAGCGAGGCACGCACACCCGCCGGGACCGTCTCGACCAGGGCGAGACCGCCGGCCGCGACGGGACGCGCCTCGACGGCGACCGTCCGCCGGTCGATGACGACCCAGCGCGAGACCGTGCGCAGGCTGCCCGCGCCGGCCCGTCCGGCCGCAGCGACGGCCTGAGCTGGGCCGTCCAGGAAGCCGTCCGGACCGATGACGACCAGCCGGGCGGAGGTGGTGCCGGTGTCGAGGAGCGACGCCTGCCGGCGCAGGTCCGCAGCCGGGACGTCGGCGAGTGCCGCCGCGAGGCTGTCCGCCTGCGCGCCGAGCGCTGCCCGTGCCGTCTCCCGCGTCGCCGAGGAGGTCAGTCGCGAGGAGGAGAGCGCTGCCGTCAGCGCGGCAAGCAGCGCGACGGCGAGGCAGGCGAGCGCGATCCGGGTCGCGAGGGTCGTCCCCCCGGCGGCCGGTGCGGTCGGGCGAGCCGCGCTCGTGCTCATCCGACCTGGCCGCGCGCGACGGTGGCCGCGTACCCGACGCCACGCACCGTGCGCAGCGGAGCGGCTGGGCCGAGCTTGGCGCGCAGCTGGGCGATGTGGACGTCGACGGTGCGGGTGCCACCGGCCGCGAGGTAGCCCCAGACGGAGCTGAGCAGCTCGTCACGGGTGAAGACCCGTCCGGGGTGGGCCAGCAGGTGGGCCAGCAGCTCGAACTCCGTCGGGGTCAGGTCGACCTCGGCTCCGCCGGACAGGACCGTGCGGCGTTCCCGGTCGAGGCGGACGGGCCCGAGCTCCAGGACGGGCGCCGCCGGCGCCGCGCCTCGTCGCAGGACGGCGCGGACCCTGGCGACGAGCTCGCGCGGGCTGAAGGGCTTGGTCATGTAGTCGTCGGCCCCGAGCTCGAGACCGAGGATGCGATCGACCTCCTCGTCGCGCGCGGTGACGAAGAGGATCGGCGTCAGGTCGCGCTCGGCGCGCAGGGTGCGGCAGACCTCGACGCCGTCCATCCCCGGAAGGCCGATGTCGAGGACGACCGCGACCGGGCGGTGGGTCCGCACGGCGCGCAGCGCGTCACGGCCGTCGCGCACGGCATGGACCCCGAAACCGTCCCTCGTGAGGTACAGGCGCACGAGGTCGGCGATCGCCTCGTCGTCCTCGGCGACGACGACGAGGCCGCGCGCTCCGGGTGCGTCGCTCGCCGTGCTCACCTGCGTTCACCTGCGTTCATGGGGTGGTGGGGTCGTGCGCCAGCTCCTCGTCCACAGCGTTCAGCATCCGGTCGATCTCGTCCAGCGCCGCCGTGGCCGTGGCGAGGTCGGATGGCGTCGGCCCGTCGGGCTGCGCGCCGGCATCGGGAGCTGTCGACGTGAGGGCCGACGGTACGGCACCGGGCGCGGGAGGCGTCGGCGTCGGTGCCGACGCCGTCGCCGTCGCCGTCGCCGTCGCGTTCGGCGCGGGTCCGGGGCCGCCGGCAGCTCCGCGTGCTCCGCAGCCGCCGATCATCAGCATCAGCCCGACGGCCGCCGGGACGACGACCAGGCGCGCGCCCCTCATGCGCCGGGCCGCGTGCTGCAGACCTGCGACTGGATCTGCCCGGCGCGGGCGATCGCCGCCTCCACGTGCCCGACGCGTCCCGCGCGCTGGTCCGCCCGCAGCCGCAACCGGGCGGAGAGGTCGGCATGACCGTCGGCAGCCGCCTGGTCGGCCCGCGCCCGGGTCCAGCTGACCGAGCCCGGTGTCGAGGCGTCGCCCTGGATCCGGGCGAGGCGGTCATGGGCGCGAGAGAGCATCGCCGGCAGCCGGACGTCGCAGAGCTGGTCGAGCGCCGCGGTGCTCACGGTGAGCGTTGTCGTGGGACCGGTGGGGTCGGCGCTCGCGGCCGGCGCCGCTGTCGCTGGCCCGGCCGATCCGGTGAGCAGTACCGCCGTCAGCGCCGCGGTGAGGGTCAGGGTGGAGGGCAGGACAGCCATGAGGGGCTCCGGGTGGTGATCGTCCGAGGACGGTGCCCGTCGATCGGGCGCTCCGCAGGCTCTCGCAGGGACGTCAGTGCAGGAGGCGGGTGAATGTCAGCGTTGTGCAAGGGCGCGGGGACCCTCGAGGAGCGCACCCTGCGGTGCGCGGTCTACGGTGGTTCGGTGAACAGTCCTGCGTTCTCCCTCGTCGCTGGACTGCCGTCGGTCGTCCTGCACGACCACCTCGACGGTGGTCTGCGGCCGGCGACCCTGGTCGAGCTGGCCGACGAGATCGGTCACGAGCTGCCGACGACCGACGCCGCGGAGCTCGCGCGCTGGTACGTCGCCGCGGCCTCGGCCGGCGACCTCGAGGCCTATCTCGAGACCTTCCGCCACACGGTCGCGGTGATGCAGAGCGCCGATCACCTGCGCCGGATCGCCGCCGAGGCCGTCCTGGACCTGGCAGCGGACGGGGTGGTGCACGCCGAGCTGCGCTATGCCCCCGAGCTTCACCAGACGGGCGGGCTGTCCGGTCAGCAGGTCGTCGACGCCGTGCAGGAGGGCATCGAGGACGGCATCGCCCGGGCCGCCGACGCCGGCCGCCGGATCGGCGTCGTGCAGATCCTCACGATGATGCGCAACGCCGACCAGGGCAAGCAGACCGCAGAGCTCGTGCTCGCCAACCGGCACCGCGGTGTCGGGGGGGCCGATCTGGCCGGGCCGGAGGCGGGGTTCCCCGTCGCAGCCCACAAGCGTGCGCTGCGGATCCTGCGCCAGGCGAGCATCCCGGTGACGATCCACGCCGGCGAGGGTGACGGCGTCCAGTCCGTCGCGGATGCCCTGCACGTCGGCGGTGCGATCCGGATCGGCCACGGTGCGCGGGTGGTCGAGGACATCGCCTTCGGTGAGATCACGGACGCGGATCCCTGGGGACTGGGCGGTGCGGTGCTCGGGCCGGTCGCCCAGTGGGTGCTGGACCAGCAGGTCCCGCTCGAGCTGTGCCCGAGCTCCAACCTGCACACCGGGCTCGTCCCCACCATCGCCAGGCACCCGATCACGGCGCTGCTCCGGCTCGGCTTCGCTGTGACCGTCTCGCCGGACAACCGGCTGATGTCGGGCACCAGCCAGAGCCACGAGCTCGGTCTGCTCGTCGACGAGGCGGGCTGGACGCACGACGATCTCCGCGATGTCGCGGTCACCGCCGCCTGGAACGCCTTCCTGCCCCATGACGAGCGTGAACGTCTCGTCGAGGACCTCATCCTCCCCACCTACCTCACCCCCACGAACGGACGGCACCGCGCATGAGCTCTGCACCCCTGGACCCGACGACCGTCGCCGCGATGGTCGACCACACGCTCCTCAAGCCGGAGGCGACAGCTGCTGACGTCGCAGCCCTGGTGACCGAGGCGCAGCGGCTCGGTGTCTTCTCGGTCTGCGTCTCGCCGTCGATGCTCCCGCTCGACGCCGGCTCGGTGAAGGTCGCGACCGTCTGCGGCTTCCCCTCGGGCAAGCACCACAGCGAGATCAAGGCTGCCGAGGCGGCGCGCTCGATCGCCGACGGCGCGGACGAGGTCGACATGGTCATCGATCTCGGTGCTGCCGTCGAGGGCCGGTTCGACGCCGTCAAGGCGGACATCGCCGCGGTGCGGGCGTCCGTGCCGGCCGACCATGTCCTCAAGGTCATCATCGAGTCGGCAGCGCTCACCGATGAGCAGATCGTCGGCTGCTGCCGTGCGGCAGAGGCAGCGGGCGCCGACTTCGTGAAGACGTCGACCGGCTTCCACCCGGCCGGGGGCGCGACGGCGCACGCCGTCGCCCTGATGGCCGAGACGGTCGGTGGGCGCCTCGGGGTGAAGGCCTCGGGCGGGATCCGGACGGGGGCAGCCGCGGCCGCGATGATCGCCGCGGGCGCCACTCGGCTCGGCCTCTCGGGCACCGCTGCGGTGCTCGACGGTCTCGGCGAGGCGTCGGCGGACGACGAGAGCGCCAGCGGCTACTGAGGGTCCGGTCGGCCCCAGGGGCCGCGACGGCCCGGTGCGGGTCCGGGAGGAGGGATCAGATGGGCTACTTCGATCTCGGTGCCCCGATCGCCCTCGCCCACCGCGGCTTCTCGCTCGACGGGCTGGAGAACTCGATGGCGGCCTTCGCTGCCGCTGTCGACCTCGGGTTCGGCTACGTCGAGACCGATGTGCACTGCACCGTCGACGGGGTCGTGGTCGCATTCCACGACGACTCGCTCGACCGCGTGACCGACAGCTCCGGGGTGATCGGCCGGCTGCCGTGGGCACAGGTGCGTCAGGCGCGGATCGGCGGCTCGGAGCCGGTGCCGACGCTCGCCGAGATCCTGCACACCTGGCCCAGGCTCCGCGTCAACATCGACGTGAAGTCCGCGGGGGCCGTCGGCCCGACGATCGACGTGATCGAGCGGGAGGGGGCGCACGACCGCGTCTGCCTCACCTCGTTCTCCGACGCCCGCCGCCTCGCGACGGTGCGTGGCCTGTCCAGGCCGGTCGCGACCTCCGGCGGGACGGGCGTCGTGCTGCGCTTCGTGCTCGCCGCCATGGTCGGCGCCGAGGACGCCTCCCGCAGGGCGCTGCGGGACGTCGGCGCGATCCAGGTGCCCGAGCGGGTCGGACCCCTGCGCGTCGTGTCCCGGCGCACCATCGACGCCGCCCACGCGGCCGGGACGCAGGTCCACGTCTGGACCGTCAACGACCCGGCGGACATGCACCGCCTGCTCGACCTCGGCGTCGACGGGATCGTCTCGGACCGCGCCGACCTGCTCCGTGAGGTGCTGCGCGATCGCGGAACCTGGATCGGTGCCTAGAGCTTGTAGTCGAATCCGAGACGCACCCGGTCGCCGCGGAAGACGATCGTGGAGTACTCGAAGGCCAGGCCGTGGTCGTTGCTGATGACGTCCTCGAGCAGGAGGACCGGTTGGCCGCGGCGCATCCCGAGGTGCCCGGCCTCCGTCGCGCTCGCGGCCGTCGCCTCGAGATGCTCCTCGACCTGCTTCATGGCCAGCCCGAAGTTCTTCTCCAGGATGACGCACAGCTGCTCGTTGCCGGTGTCGTAGTCGTCGAGTCCAGGGGCCAGCGCGGCCGGGACGTAGGAGTGGTGCAGGCTGATCGGCTCGGACTGGACGGCCCGAAGCCGATGGATCGCGTACACCTGGGCTCCGTCCGCGAGCCTGAGCTTGTCGCGGACCTTGGGCGCCGGGTCCTCGAGCCCCATCCCGAGCACGTTCGTCGTGGTCTGGTACCCCATCGCCTCGAGCTGCTCACGGACGCCGCGGTACGCGGGTGAGATGGCCTCGAACTTCTCCGGGGAGAGGAAGGTGCCCTTGCCCGGAACCCGGAACACGACACCCTCGTTGACCAGCTTGGTGAGCACGCCTCTTGCGGTCATCCGGCTCAGGCCGTAGATCTTGTTGAGCTCGTTCTCGGAGGGGATGCGCTGGTTCGGCTGCCACTCGCCGCCGGCGATCTTGGCGCGCAGGATCTCCTCGAGCTGCGCGTACAGGGGCACGGACGAGTCCCGGTTCAGGACGTCGCTCGGTGACATCTCACCCCTCCGTCGAAGCCGACCGGCATCCACCGGTGCAGGTACCCCCAGGAAATTACCATCCGGCGGGCAGTCGGACGGGCGTCCCTCCGGGGGATGGTCAGCCATCATACATACTTGTATAGTGCTGTCTACATCGGGTTCGTGAGGCGAAGGAGCCACCATGACGACGCGATCCCCGACAGACCTGCAGACGTCCGTCCCGCGGGCTCCCGCGATCGTCACCCGCGTCCCTGACCCGGTGGTGCGGTACCGCGTGCGGGGGCTGGGCCTGCCCGCCGTGCGCGGCCAGGAGGAGTACGTCGGTCGAGTGCTGGATCACCGGCTGAGCGCGTCGGCCTTCACCGAGCTCCGCTCGATGGCGCATCACCTGGGGGTCACTGCGGACTTCAGGGAGCTGATCGACGAGGCCGACACGGCTCCGGGCCACACGCCGCCGGGCTTCCGGCTCGAGCTCGAGCTCGATCCTGACGGTGTCCTGCTCGCCGACCTGGTCCGAGACATCTCCTACGACGCGGACGGAGCGCTCCGGCCGACCAGCGTGCTGTACTCGGCCGACACCGCGAACCCGTACGAGATCGCGCCGATCGCGCCGCTGATCGCGAACCTCACGTGCAACCCCGGCATCATCTACGACCTCTTCCTGCACGACCCGAGGGCCAACGTGGGCGGCCACTTCCGTGACCGTGACGAGGTGATGACGGAGATCGGCCGGATCCTCGGGCCCGGCTGCGACATCAGCGTCGAGCTCGACGACCCGTTTGCCGCGCCGGAGAAGATCCTGGAGGAGGCCGAGCACTTCCGGGAGATGCTCGGTCGCTGGCGCGTGGTCATCAAGGTGCCGCACACCGGGCCGGTCAACGCCGAGAACGCTGCCCAGCTGCTGCGCGGCGACCGGCGCCTGGACCGGTGGTGGTGGGAGCCCGCCACGGCCGACGCCTTCCACGGTCACCGCCTGGCCCTGCTGCTGCGCGAGCACGGCTTCAGGGTCAACTTCACGCTGATGTTCGAGCCGCACCAGACCCAGCTGGCCCTCCAGGCGCGACCCGCGTACATCAACGCCTTCATCCGGCACCGGCTGATCCAGTCGACCCGCATGGCGGCGTTGCTCGACGCCCATGTGGCGAGCGGGGACGACGGCCTGCTCGTGTCCCTGCGCGAGTACCTCCTGACGACGGACCACCTGCCGGCCGGGGACACGGAGCACGACCTCGCCGACTGCCGCCGGATGGCCGAGCGGATCGTCACCCACCGCAGGTTCCGCGAGCCGGAGGGTGCGGACGGGCTGGACTCGGTGCGCCACTCCCTTCGCCTGCTGCGCAGCGCGAACCTGCCGGACACCCGGCTGATCGTCTGCTCGATGGAGGGGGAGCGGGCCTATCCGGAGATCGATCGGCTGCTCGCCAGCGAGGAGTTCGCCGACATGACCCGGCGGGTCGTGGTCACAGCCGAGCCGCAGTACCTCGCACGGTTCGCGTCCGCCAACCAGGTGGTCAGCTACCAGCGGCGCTTCCTCACCGCTGCTGGCCGCGGGCCGGCCGGCGG
>JBBRGX010000013.1:0-39362 GCA_038223605.1 Actinomycetales bacterium
GGCGATCGACGCGCTCTGAGCCGGTCCTCAGGACAGCTGGTGGAGAGTCCCCGCCCACTCCCGCGCGGCGGTGAGCTCGCCATCGACCAGTCCGTCCGCCTTGCCGTGGACGTGGAAGGTCCGCGGCGGGCGTGCCGGGACGGCCCCGAGCGACCGCAGGTGCTTGTCGACGGCCTTCGCCGCCGAGCCGGGGAGCCGGGGCTTGTCGACCTTCGTGTCGAACGCGGCGAAGCGCAGGCCGGGGTGCGCCCCGAGGCCCTCGAGCCACTCGCGGACGCCGATCGTGGAGGAGATCACCGGTCCGAGCTCCTTGGCCGCGTCCTGCCGCGTCGACGCCCGGCTCATCCCGAAGGCGTGCACGGGCGCGCCGACGACGAGAAGGTCGACGTCCCCGGGGAGGTCGGCCCCGTCGGCAGCGAGCGCGCCGACCTCGACGAGCCGGACCGGCCCGCGCTCGGCCAGCTCCGTGGCGACCTCCTGCGCGAGGGCCTTCGTCGAACCGAACATGGACTCGTACACCACCAGTGCGATCATCTCCCCACGGTGCGCCGTGCGGGAGCGCGCGACCACGGCCGAAGGTCCCGGGGGCGGTGCCCTCGCCCGTCGAGAGCGTGTCGGTCTGCTGCCCTACGGTGGGGCGATGCGCTACGCGATCTTCCTTCGTGGGGTCAACGTCGGTGGCCGGACCATCGCGATGGCGGAGCTCAGGGCCGTTCTCGAGGGCCCGGAGATCACGCACGTGGAGACGCTCCTCGCCTCGGGGAACGTGGTGTGCCGATCCGCGCTCGACGCCGTCGCGCTGCGAGCCGCCGTCGAGGCGACCCTGAGCGAGGCGTTCGGCTATCAGGCGCGGGTCGTCGTGCTCGACGCCGAGCGGCTGTCAGCGCTGCTCGCTGCCTGCCCGTTCCCCTCGGACTCCGCCGAGCTGCACACCTATGTCACCGTGACCTCTGACCCCGCCGTGCTGGACGCGCTCGACGAGGAGGCTGGGCTGGTGGACCCGGGGTGCCCCTCGCTGCGTCTCGGTCCCGAGGCGACGGCGTGGACCGTCACGAAGGGGGAGACCCTCAGCTCCGGACGCGGCAAGCTCGCGACGAGGGCGCGGTTCGCCTCGGCGGTGACCGACCGCAACCTGCGCACGATGCTCAAGGTCGCTGCGGCCCTCGACCGGCTCGCCGACGGCTGAGCCGAGCGGCGTGCCCCCGTGCCTCGTGCTCACCAGGAGTCGGCGGCGACCAGCGCGGCGACCTGGGTCCCGGTCAGGGCAACGGGAAGCACGAGGACCTCGTCGACCACCGCGCCGGCCGCCGGCCGACCGCTCCCGGCCGGGGCGCCGACCGTGAGGATCGCCGCCGTCCCCGGGTCCTCGGCGAGCGAGGCGATGACGACGGCGGAGCCGTCCAGCCACAGCGCGATGATCCCGCCGGTACGGGTCACGGTGACCAGGAGCGACCGTCCGTCCGCGGCCGGGGGGAGCGCCGAGCTGCCGAGCGTCACCGCTGCCCCGCCTCCGCTCGGCGTCTCGACGAGCTCGACAGCCCCTGAGGCCAGACGCACCCCGATCGCGTGACCACCGGGCTGGGTGAGCCACAGCAGGTCGCCGCTGCTCGCGGCGGCGTCCGGCAGCAGCTTCAGCGCGGCCGTGGCGGTCGACCCGTCGGCGAGGGCCGCACCCGTCGAGCTCACGAACTCCTCGACCCCCCCGTGCAGGGTGAGTGCTCCGCTCGTGTCGCAGCGGAGCAGCCCCGGCGCCGGGACGTCCCCCGACGGCGAGCCTGCGGCGTCGAAGGACCAGTGCAGGGCGGGGGAGAGCGCTGCTACCTGAGCCGCCCAGGCGTGGGCGCAGACCGGGACCGAGACGGAGGCGCCGACGGTGGACCGCGAGGTGAGCCCGGCCGAGGTCCGGAGGGCGCCGGGGAGGCCGAGGCCGGCCAGGGTCCCGACGAGGGCACCGCAGAGCACGACGAGCCCAGGCCGGAGCCTGCGCGGCTCAACCGAGGAGGTACGCATCGAAGCGGTCCTCCTGGGGCTCGGGGGCGGGACGCGCCCGGGGGCGTCGGCGCCGCTCGGACACGGTGTCGCCGAGCTCGAGCGCTGCGAGCAGCACGAGCGGTGGGACGAGCATGACCATCCGGCCGCGAGCGGAGCCGGCCCAGTCGAGGGCGAAGCCCCAACCGGCGTGAGCGCCCACCACGACGCCCCTGACCCTCGCGAGCGGGGTCGCGTTGGGGTCGTTCGTCGCGTTCGCGTCGCCCTTGGTGAGGATGAACGGTCGCTGGACGACGCTGCCGGAGGCGTCGTGGAGCGGCACCATCGCGCCGGTCGCCGGGTCGGGCTCCATCGCCGGGATCATCCGCAGGTCCACGATCCGGTGGGTGACCAGGTGCGTGCCGCCGGGCGGCCAGAAGCTGGCCACCTGGCCGATCCGGAGCTGGCTGGGGTCGTCGATGGCCTGCAGGACGACGGCGTCACCCGCCTCGACGAACGGGGACATCGAGCCGGACGTGACGATCAGCAGGCGCTGGCCGTGCAGCCCGAACCAGGCGGGGACGGCGATCGACGCGGCGAAGGTGAGCACGCCGGCGCCGATCAGCAGCCACGCGGAGCTGCGGACGGCCATGCGGCCCGCGCCCCGCCCGCGCAGGGCCCGGACGGCCCCCAGGAGGTGGACGGCGCGGTCGCTCGCGCCGGACACGACCAGGCCGGCCCTGACCCACCCGGCCGCGAGCCCCAGCCAGTAGGTCGCCCCGACGACCATCGGCCGGGCGCGCCGGTGCACCTCGGCGACCAGATCCGCTGAGGTGCCGGCGTCGGCCCACGATGTCGTCATGGGCAGGGTCAGGCGTTGTTGGCGGTCTGCTCGGCGTCGAAGGTCAGCGCGAGGTGGGCCGTGGTGCCCTGGAACGCGTTGCCGGTGACGATCGGCAGGTGCACGGCGACGCACAGGCGCTCGGAGGTCAGCGCCCCCAGGACGCGGTCGGCGTCGTTGATCCCCGGGGTTCCGCTCCCCGGGTACTGGCCCGGCGTCGTGGAACCGGTCAGGGGAGTGCTCGTGAGGGGAAGGGAGGTCCGCGCACCGATCGGTGTCAGGCCGACCACGCCGGCCGCGTTGCAGGATCCCTCGGCCACGCCGCCGAAGAGCGTCAGGCCGAGCTCGCCGGTGAGCGCCGTCGGCTGGTCGTTCGTCGCGGCGAGCGAGATCGCGTAGCGCTGCTCGAGGCTGCCGGTGTTGTTCACCAGGATCGAGCCGTACGTGGTGTCTCCCGGTGCCATGTTCCCGGAACCGAGCTCGACGGTCGGGGACATCTGCGGGTCGATCACGACGGTGCCGGTGGTGAAGTCCGACGAGGACATCGTCTCGGTGTCGGTGAAGAGCGCGCCGGTGGTCAGCGAGGTGACCCCGACGCAGGCGAGGCCAACCGTCAGGGTCGTCGCGACCAGTCGGGAGCGTCGGGAGCTGTCGAGGGAGGAGCGGCGAGGTGGGGTGATCATCTCGCGGATCAGGTCGTCCATGGTGTCTCCAGTGGTTGGTGCGGTCGGGCCGCGGGCTGAGTGGGGGGTGGGCACGGGGGGCGTGGACCGGTGGGTGCTCTCAAGCGGCCACCCACTCCCGGTGGGCCAGCGCCTCTGCTGCGGGGAGCGCTGCGGAGTACCAGAAGCCCTGCGCCTGGTCGACGCCGAGGCCGCGCAGGCAGGCGGCCGTCGCCGCGTCCTCGACGCCCTCGGCGACGACGGTGAGACCGAAGGAGTGGGCCAGGTCGACCATGGCGTGCACGACGCTCTCGGCGCGGGCGGGGTCGGCATCGTTGCGGATGTCCGAGACGAAGAGCTGGTCGATCTTGAGCACGTCGACCGGGAGGTCGCGCAGCTGGGCGATCGAGGTGCTGCCGATGCCGAAGTCGTCGATCGCGACGCTGATCCCTGCGGCGGCGAGGGCCCGGAGGACCGGGACGACGCGGGCCGGGTCGGCGACGAGGGCCGTCTCGGTGATCTCGACGTGCAGGTGCTCGGCGCCGACGCCGTGCTTGGCGAGGAGGCCGGTGATGCGGGTCACGATCCCGAGCGTGACCACGGAGTGCGCGGAGAGGTTCACGGCGATCGGCATCCGCTCGGACGGGTGCCACTCGGCGAGCTGGGCCACGACCGTGCGCAGCACGACGTCGGTGAGGTCGTCGATCAGCCCTGACTGCTCGGCGAGCGGGATGAAGACCGACGGCGCCACGGCGCCGCGGGTGGGGTGGTGCCACCGCACGAGCGCCTCGAAGCCCGCCGTCCGACCGGTGAGGAGGTCGATCTTGGGCTGGTAGTGCACCGCGAGCTCGCCTGGCCGGCTCAGGCTCGCGTGCAGCTCGCCCTGCAGGACCAGGCGGGCGGGGCTCGAGCCGTCCTCCGTCCGGTCGTAGACCGATACGCCGAGCCGGTGCTGCTTGGCCGTGTACATCGCGATGTCGGCCTTGCGCATCAGGGAGCCGGCGTCGTCGGCGTGGTCGGGGAGCACGGCGACGCCGACCGACGTCGCGACGTGCACCGTCATCGGCCCCAGGACGAAGGGTTCGGTGAAGACCGCCCGTGCGCGATGGGCGAGGACCTCGGCGTCGGCGAGGTCGAGGAGCCCGGGGAGCAGCACGGCGAACTCGTCGCCGCCGAGCCGCGCGACGATGTCCCGACCCCGGAAGGCGTCCTGCAGCCGGCCGGCGACCTGGACGAGCAGCTCGTCTCCCCGGTCGTGGCCGAGCGAGTCGTTGATCTCCTTGAACCGGTCGAGGTCGAGCAGCAGGATCCCGACGCCTCTCCCCGTGCGGTCGGCGTTGTCGACCGCACGCTGGAGCCGGTCCAGGAGCATGCGACGGTTCGGCAGACCGGTGAGGGCGTCCAGCAGGGCCATCCGGGCGTTGTCCATCGCGCTCGTCTGGAGGTTGACCGAGGCGTTGTGCACGGTCCGGAAGAGCACGAGCCACAGCAGCAGCAGACCGAGCGCGGCTGCCAGGCCGATACCGCGCACCGCAGTGGCCTGCGCCGCCTGGGCGTCCGTGTGGTCGAGGGTGATCTCGGCGGCGCCGACGAGCTGGCCGGAGTACTGCACCGGGACGTACACGTCGAGGACCGTCGTCACGGCGCTCGTTCCCACCGTGGACGGGGAGGCCAGGCGCTGCTGGATCTTCGGCACCGGCACGCCGCGCCGGACCGCCGCGTCCAGCCGGTCGAGGTCGGGGAAGCCCGAGAGCGTCGTGGAGGTCGAGTCGAACAGCACCGTCCCGTCGGTCGTCCACAGACGCAGGCCGGTCAGGCGGCCGTCCATCCGGGCGACGGTCGCGGTCAGGGCCGCGGCGTCACCGGCGGAGAGCTGTCCGATCGCGTAGGCGTCGACCGGCACCAGCGGGAGGGTCCATGCGGTCATGGCCTGGGCCGTCGCCACGCCCTCCGCCTCGGACTGCGCCTGGAGCGCCCGCGCCGTCGCCAGGACGAGGCCGAGGCCGACGAGTGCGATGCCGGCCAGCGAGATGAGCACGAAGCGCCGCGACAGCGACATCCCACCGAGGGGCCGGGTGGCCCGGGTGGTACCCCCTCGTCGTCGCACGATCGTTCCCCCTGGAGCCGTCACCACGTCACTCGGTCGGCCGGCCGATGGATCCGAAGGTAGGTCGGGGCGGAGGGTCCGGATAGCGCCGTTCGAGGCGGTGTGCGGCGATTTCACCCGACCTGTCCCCTGGACGGCCGCACCCCTCGAGGAGGCCGCGCCTGGCCGTATTCGACTTCGTAGGGCAAGATGAGGTCAGTCCGGTCTGCGCCCCAGCGTGCGCCCGGGCCGCATCACCCAGTCGTGGAGCACCGGCGAGCCATCGAGCGCTCACCCCGCACTGCCGCCGCGAGCCCCGAATCCACCGCCGGAAAGGCGCCCCCCCATGTCCACGTTCACTTCTCTCGGCGTGCCCGCGATCCTCTCCCGCTCGCTCGCTGAGCAGGGCATCCTCACTCCGTTCCCCATCCAGTCCGCGACGCTGCCCGACACCCTTGCCGGGCGCGACGTGCTCGGCCGCGGCAAGACGGGCTCGGGCAAGACCCTCGCCTTCAGCCTGCCGATGGTGGTCCGCCTCAGCGGCCAGCCGCTGCGCGTCCGCCGTCCGCGCGGTCTGGTCCTCGCACCGACCCGTGAGCTCGCGACGCAGATCGCCGCGACGCTCGAGCCCTTGGCGACCGCTGCCGGGCTGCGCGTGACCACGATCTTCGGCGGCGTCTCGCAGAAGCGTCAGACGGATGCCCTCGACCGCGGCGTCGACATCGTCGTCGCCTGCCCCGGGCGCCTGGAGGACCTGCTCAAGCAGCGCTGCCTCACCCTCGACGACGTCTCGATCACGGTGCTCGACGAGGCCGACCACATGGCCGACCTGGGGTTCCTTCCCGGCGTCCGACGGATCCTCACCGCGACACCCTCCACCGGCCAGCGACTGCTGTTCTCGGCCACCCTGGACAACGGCGTCGACCAGATCGTCCGCAAGTTCCTGGTGAACCCGACGACGCATGCGGTCGACTCCGAGCAGTCGCCGGTCAGCGCGATGACGCATCACATCTTCATGGTCGACGGGGCCGAGACGAAGGCAGCCGTCGTGCGCCGCCTCGCCTCGGGCAACGGTCGCCGCCTGCTGTTCATGCGGACCAAGCACCAGGCCAAGAAGCTCGCCAAGCAGCTCACTGCCGATGGCATCCCCGCCGTCGACCTGCACGGCAACCTCAGCCAGAACGCCCGCGAGCGCAACCTCGAGGCGTTCAGCTGCGGTGAGGTCAAGGTCCTCGTCGCCACGGACATCGCGGCTCGCGGGATCCACGTCGACGACATCGAGCTCGTGGTGCACGTCGACCCGCCGGCCGAGCACAAGGCGTACCTGCACCGTTCGGGCCGCACCGCTCGTGCCGGCAGCGGCGGGGACGTGGTCACGCTCGTCCTGCCGGAGCAGAATGGCGACGTGCGCACGCTGACCAGGCTCGCGAAGATCACGGCGACCCCGCAGCGCGTCCGGGTGGGCGATGCCGTGCTCGAGGAGCTCGTCGGCCCCGCGGCGGCCTATGTGGCCCCGACCGTGGTGCAGACGCCCCTGCGGGCCATCGCCAGTCGTCGCAGCAGCGGAGCGGGAGCACCGGCCCCGGCACGTCAGGGCGGCCAGGCAGGCCGCGGCCGTGGCCGCGGTCGCTCGGCCGAGCAGACCAGCCGGCCGGCCCGCGAGGGCTCCGGCGCGCGGCGTGGCGGCTCGACGGCCGTCTACAGCTCGACGACCGGCCAGCCCTCCGTCGGGACAGCGCCCGGTGGCCAGCAGGCCGGGGGCTCGGCGAACCGTGGCAGCGGGATGGTGGCGATGTCGAGCCGTGGTGGGCGGCGTGGGCGCTGAGCCCCACGGGCCTCGGGCCAGGCTCGCCCGCCGGCTGCTCCGGCTCGCCCGGTGGCAGCTGGTCGGGGCCGTGCCGCGCCGGGCGATCGTCATCGGTGCCCCGCACACCTCGAACTGGGACTTCGTCTTCACGATGTTCACGATCTGGGCGGACGACATCTCGCCGCACGTGCTCGTCAAGCGGGAGATGTTCTGGTGGCCGATGGGCGCGCTGATGCGCTCCCTCGGTGCCATCGAGACGGACCGTGACGGCGCCAGGGGGCTCGTGCAGCGCTTGACGGCGCAGGCCCGGGAGTCCGAGGACTTCGTCCTCGTGCTGGCGCCCGACGGCACCCGCACGCCGACCGACCACTGGAAGTCGGGCTTCTACCGCCTCGCGCTCGGCAGCGGCCTCCCGGTGGCGCTCGGCTTCGTGGACGGACCCACCAGGACCACCGGCATCGGGCCGACGATCGAGCTCACCGGCGACGTCCGTTCCGACATGGACCGGGTGCGGGCGTTCTACGCCGACAAGCACGGCCTTCGCCCTGGGCGCGGGAGCACCGTCCGGCTGCGCGAAGAGGACCGCCCGCGCAGCTGAGCCCTGGCCGTCCGGCACCGCCGGCCGACGGTCCGCTCGTCCGGAATAGCCGCGGTCGCGGCGGCGTTCCGCATCGCACCGGCGCAGCAGCGCCAGGGGGACCCTGTCCCGATCGCCGAGAGTCGACGGCCGCAGCGCGGCACGTGGAGGCACAGATGACGTACGAGGTCGAGCGCACCGACGAGCAGTGGCGGACCGAGCTGTCCGGCGAGGAGTACGCGGTGCTGCGTGAGGCGGCGACCGAGCGGCCGTGGACCGGGGAGCTCCTGGAGGAGAAGCGGGTCGGCACGTTCGCCTGCCGCGCCTGCGGGAACGTCCTGTTCCGCACCGAGACGAAGTTCGACTCGCACTGCGGCTGGCCGAGCTTCTACGCCCCGAAGGAGCAGGACGCCGTCGAGCTCATCGAGGACCGCACGCTCGGCATGCTCCGCACCGAGGTCAGGTGCGCGCGATGCGGATCGCACCTCGGGCACCTTTTCGACGACGCCCCGCAGACCCCGACGGGCGACCGCTACTGCATGAACTCGGTGTCCCTCAGCTTCGAGCCGGAGTCCTGAGCAGCGACCTTGGCGCGATCGGGCGACCGGCGGGGACACTGGTGGGGTGAGCGAGCCCACCTCCCCCCGCCGGCCACGCCGGCCGGCCATGCTCGACCCCCGCGCTGCCGACGAGCTGCCCGGTGACCTGGATCCCGCGCTGCGCGGCGAGATCGCGCACACCACCGCTCAGGCGATCGTCCACCAGGGGCGTGCGAGCCAGGACCCCGAGGTGGTCGCGCGCCTGATCAGGCTCGTCGAGGTCGAGGGCCTGGACACCATCGCCGGGATGTGGGCCGACAGCCCGGCCACCACGCTCCCGGGAACGCTCTGGCGGCTCTACGCCCTGCGTGACTGGGTGCGCCGGGACCCCGGCGTCGTCGCCGAGCGCTACCGGATGGGCGTCGGCCGGGCAGAGGTCCACGACGCGGTCGCCGGCGTCGCGAGCCCGCCCGGTCCCGCCGAGGTCGCTGCCGTGGTCGACGCCGTGCTCTCCGGGGTGTTCCAGGGCGACCTCGCCGTGGCGATCGACCGCGCGGCGGCGTTCTGCCGGGTCCTCGCGACGGGTGCGGCCGTCGATGCGGACCTTGTCGACGACGACGACGTGGCTCGCCGCCTGACCCATGGCGCCGCCGGACTGGCGCGGACGGCCGACGAGCTCTCCACGGCGGCCGGGCTCTGGCGGGTCGACCGCCTCGACTGAGGGCTAGACTCGTCCCCGGCGTCGGGCCGCTGCAGCCCCGGGCTCCACCTGAAGCCGCTTCGAGCGGCCTTCGCGCCGTCAGGCGCTCTGCGGTCCGACGCCCTTGTCACTCGCCACCGGGCACGTGTCCGTGCGCCGTCATGGGCGGGCCGAACGTCCTAACCCGCGCCGGATTCACCCGATGGCCGTGCGGCGTCCACGCCGGCGGCGCCCGCGCGGTTCACTGTTCACCTCCGCCCTGGCCTAGCCTGGACCTGCCTCACCCCCTCACCCCCCGGAGCGCTGCTGTGCGCCTTCGTCTGACACCGACGAACACCGTCTTCTTCGACCTGCTGACCGTTTCTGCTGAGCTCCTCGTGGACGGCGCGGACCTGCTGAGCAGGCTGCTCGGGGCGGAACGTGCCCAGCGCAAGGCGATCGCCGGCGAGCTCCGGGACGCCGAGCACGCGGCCGACGAGGCGACGCACAGCATCATGCGCAAGCTCAACCAGACCTTCGTCACGCCCTTCGACCGGCACGACATCTCCGCGCTCGCCTCCGGGCTCGACGACTGCATGGACCACATGGAGGAGGCGGCGGACCTCATCGTGCTCTACAAGATCGGCACCCTGCCGCCGCGCGTCGCCGAGCAGGTCGACGTGCTGCGTCGGTGCGCAGAGGTCACGGCGCTGGCGATGCCACGACTGCGCTCCATGAAGGACCTCGACGACTACTGGGTCGAGGTGAACCGCCTGGAGAACGAGGCGGACAAGACGTACCGCAAGCTCCTCGCCGAGATGTTCAACGGGGGGATGGACCCGATCGAGCTGATGAAGCTCAAGGACGTCGTCGATGCGCTCGAGTCGGCAGCCGACTCCTTCGAGCGGGTCGCGAACCTGGTCGAGACCATCGCGCTCAAGGAGTCCTGACCGCTCGTGGAGACCGCGCTCGTCGTCGTCGTCGTGCTGTTCTCGCTCGGCTTCGACTACACCAACGGCTTCCATGACGCCGCCAACGCGATCGCGACCTCGGTCTCGACGAGGGCGCTGACCCCGCGACGGGCGCTCCTCATGGCCGCGGCCTTCAACCTGCTCGGGGCGATGCTGGGTGTGGAGGTGGCCAAGACGATCGGTTCGGGGATCATCGACCTCAGCTCCGGCGCGGGGATCGACCCGGTCGACGGTCTGGTGATGGTCCTGGCAGCGGTGATCGGTGCGATCATCTGGAACCTCATCACCTGGTGGAAGGGCTTGCCCTCCTCGTCCTCGCACGCGCTGATCGGCGCGCTCATGGGGGTCGGGGTCATGTCCGGGGCCACCGTGCACTGGAAGGTCATCCTCGACAAGGTCGTCCTGCCGATGGTCCTCTCCCCCCTCGTGGGCTTCTCGCTCGCCTTCCTCGCGATGCTCGCGCTCCTCTGGCTCTTCCGGAACGCGAACCCGCACCACGTCACCCGACGCTTCAGGATCGCGCAGACGGCCTCGGCCGCCGCGATGGCGCTCGGCCACGGCCTGCAGGACGCACAGAAGACGATGGGGGTCATCGTGCTGGCGCTCGTCGCCGGCGGGTTCCACACGGGGACCGAGATCCCGCTGTGGGTCAAGCTCGCCGCGGCGACGGCGATCTCGCTCGGCACGTACTCGGGCGGCTGGCGGATCATGCGCACCCTCGGCCGCAAGGTGATCGAGCTCGACCCGGCGCGGGGCTTCGTCGCCGAGACGGTCGCGGCATCGATCCTCTACACGACGGCCTTCGTCTTCCAGGCACCGATCTCCACGACGCACACGATCACCTCGTCGATCATGGGGGTCGGCGCGACGAAGCGACTGTCCGCCGTCCGCTGGGGTGTCGCGGGCAACATCGCCGTCGCCTGGGTGCTGACCATCCCCGCTGCGGCGTTCGCAGCGGGACTCGTGTACCTGCTGCTGCACGCCGTCATCGGCTGAGCGGACCGAGGGCCGGGAGGCTCAGCCGGCCGCGGGGGGCCGTCGGACCGGTCGATGATGCTCGAGCGCGACGACGCGGGCCTTGGCCCCCGTGCCGGCGACGTGCGCGACCAGGAGCTCCCCCGTCCGCAGGAAGGGGTCGCGGGAGGGCAGCGACCCGCCCGTCCACTTGCGGGTGGACTCGCCGATCGCCGCGACGACGGTCGGCAGCACGGGCCGGTGGGTGACGATCACGGCGTCCTGCGGGTCACCGAGCTCAGCCGTGACGAGGGCACCGACCTGCCCCGGGTCGTGCGCATGGCCCGCCTCGCAGAGGGCGTCGACGAGCTCGACGGACGTCCCCGACGCCGACACGTACGGTGCGGCCGTGCCGACGCATCGCTGCCACGGGCTGGAGACGACGGTCCGCACCCCGAACGCTGCGAGGACGGGGACCAGGGCGCGCGCCTGGCGCAGGCCGATCTCGGTGAGCGGACGGTCGCCCTCCTCTCCCGACCAGCGGGCCCGGGGTCTCGCCTGCCCGTGGCGTGCGACAGCCATCAGCCGGGTGCGCAGCCGGTCCGTCGCCCACAGCCTGGTGAGGACCTCGAGCGGGCGGCGGTCCGTCGGCCGGGTCAGCATCCTGCTCGCGGCGCCCGGCCGCACCCAGACCATGTCGTCGATCTCGTCGGGGCTCGCGCGCATGATCGCCGGCCGCGCCGCCAGGGCGGGCGCGTCGTCCTGGCCGGCCTCGCGGGCGGCCCAGTAGCGCACCTGCTTGGTCCCGCCCTCCGGCAGGTGGTAGCGCAGCGTGGGCAACGGGACCCCGAGCACCACGGGGACGCCGATCTCCTCCGCGACCTCGCGCACGGCGGCAGCCGTCACGGCCTCGCCGGGTTCGAGCTTTCCCTTGGGCCATGACCAGTCCTGGTAGCGGGGTCGGTGGACCAGGGCGACCTCCAGGCCGCCGTGCCGCTCGCGCCAGACGAGGGCGCCGGCGGCGTGGACGAGCAGGGGGGAGGCGGGGTGCGAGACGTCGCTCACAGCTCCGCCGTCGGTCGCCGCCGCTGGCGCGCGATGAGGTGCTCCTGGAGATCGAGCAGCGGACCTCCGTCCGCGGCGAGGTGGTGACGCGTCCACCGTTCGTCGGGCCCGAGCGACCACGAGGCGGTCTCCTCGTCCATGGACAGGTTGAGGAGCGCGATGAGCTCGGCGATGTGGTCGGGGTCGGCCAGCCGGACGAGAGCCTCGACCCGTCGGTCGAGGTTGCGGTGCATCAGGTCGGCCGAGCCGATGAAGACCTCTGGCTCGCCGTCGTTC
The DNA here is from genome assembly GCA_038223605.1 of Actinomycetales bacterium. Lineage (GTDB taxonomy): Bacteria > Actinomycetota > Actinomycetes > Actinomycetales > Cellulomonadaceae > Actinotalea. The sequence continues at coordinate 12,426 of JBBRGX010000013.1, forward strand.
GCGAAGGCGAAGACGCGCGCGTGCTCGAGGAAGCGGCCGAGGATGGAGCGCACCCTGATCGACTCCGAGAGCCCGGGCACCCCAGGACGGATCGCGCAGATCCCGCGAACGACGAGGTCGATCGGCACGCCGGCCTGCGAGGCGCGGTACAGGGCGTCGATCGTCTCCTCGTCGACCACCGAGTTGACCTTGAGCTTCACCCAGGCCGGGCGGCCGGCCAGGTGCGTCTCGCGCTCGCGCTCGATCCGCTCGACCAGCCCGTAGCGCACCGAGCGCGGCGCGACGAGCAGCCGGTTGAAGCGGGCCTTGGGCGCGTACCCGGAGAGCTGGTTGAACAGTCGGGTGAGATCCTGCCCCACCTCCGGGTCGGCGGTGAGCAGGCCGAGGTCCTCGTAGAGCCGCGCGGTGCGCGGGTGGTAGTTGCCGGTGCCGATGTGGCAGTAGCGGCGCAGGCCGTCGGCCTCCTGACGCACGACGAGCGAGAGCTTCGAGTGCGTCTTGAGCCCGACGATCCCGTAGACCACGTGGACGCCGGCCTGCTCGAGCTTGCGGGCCCAGGAGATGTTCGCCTGCTCGTCGAAGCGGGCCTTGATCTCCACCAGGGCGAGGACCTGCTTGCCCGCGCTCGCCGCATCGATCAGCGAGTCGACGACGGGGGAGTCGCCAGAGGTCCGGTACAGCGTCTGCTTGATGGCCAGCACCGCAGGGTCGGCTGCCGCCTGGGCGAGGAAGGCCTGCACGGAGGTGGCGAACGAGTCGTACGGGTGGTGCAGCAGGATGTCGCGCGCGCGGATCGCAGCGAAGATGTTCGTCGGTGTCGCGCTCTCCACCTCGGCGAGGTGGCGGTGCGTGCCGCCGACGAAACGCGGGTAGTGCAGGTCGGGGCGGTCGAGGTCCGCGATGACGTTCAGACCGGTGAGGTCGAGCGGGGCGGGCAGCTCGTAGACCTCCGACTCCTCGACCCCCAGCTCGCGCATGAGCAGGCGGCGTACGCGCGGAGCGATGTCCCCGGCGAGCTCCAGGCGAACGGGCGGGCCGAACCGGCGCCGCAGGAGCTCCTTCTCCATGGCCTGGAGGATGTTCTCGGCGTCGTCCTCCTCGACCTCGACGTCCTCGTTCCGGGTCACCCGGAAGGTGTGCTGCTCGCGCACCTCCATCCCGGGGAAGAGGTGGTCGAGGTGCACGGCGATGACGTCCTCGAGCGGGACGAAGGAGGTCGGCCCCTTCTCCGGGGCCGCGGCCTGCGTGCTCGGGGCGCTCGGCCGGCCGCGGGCGTCCACGGCGATGAAGCGTGGCAGCAGCGGTGGAACCTTGACGCGGGCGAAGTGCTCCTTGCCGGTCGCCGGGTTGACCACGACGACGGCGAGGTTGAGCGAGAGCCCCGAGATGTAGGGGAAGGGGTGCGCGGGGTCGACGGCGAGCGGGGTCAGGACGGGGAAGATCTGGCGGCGGAAGTACTTGCGCAGGCGCTCCTGCTCCGCCTCGCCGAGCTCGTCCCAGTGCACCAGTGTGATGCCGTCGTCGACCAGAGCCGGCTGCACCTGCTCGGTGAAGACGGCCGAGTGCCGGGTCATCAGGGCGTGCGAACGGTGCGAGATCGCCTCGAGCACCTGGCGGGGTCCGAGCCCCGACGCGGCGGTGACGGCCATCCCGGTGGCGATCCGCCGTTTGAGCCCTGCGACCCGGACCATGAAGAACTCGTCGAGGTTCGAGGCGAAGATCGCCAGGAAGCGCACCCGTTCGAGCAACGGGAGGTCGGGGTCCTCGGCGAGCTCGAGGACGCGCTCGTTGAACGCGAGCCATGACAGCTCGCGGTCGCCGAAGCGGTCCTCCGGGAGCTCGTCGTCGTCGTCGTCCGATGCACGCGGGGTCGGGCGTGCGGCGCGCGAGGAGGTCGCCCACCGGGGCAGTCCGGTGATGCCTGCGGTGACCGGCTCCGGCTCGGTCGTCTCGGCGAACTCGTCGCCCTCGTCGCCCTCGTCGCCATCGTCCGGCTCGTCCGGCTCGTCCGGCGCGGTCGGGTCCACGTCGAGCGCGATCGCGATCGCCGTGCCGTCCTCGGCACGCGCGGAGGGGTCCGGTCCGGCGGCCGGAGGGTTGAGGGGTTCGGATGTGGCCGGCGACGTCATGACCGCATCGTTGCATCCCCCGGCGCACTTCGTGGAGCGCGCGGGCCGTACTGGACGTCGATCCGGTCCCGCTCGAAGCCCGCAGCGCGGTAGGCGCGGACGGCCGGGGCGTTGTCGGCGTCGGTGTAGAGCACCGCGCGGTCCAGTCCCTGAGCGGCCAGGTGGGCGACCGCGTAGGCGGTCAGCGCCGAGCCGAGGCCCTGGCCCTGGGCGCCGGGGTCGACGCCGAGGGCGTACAGCTCGCCGCCCGGCGGCTCGACCTTGAGCCAGACGTACGCGAGCGGCCGTCCCGCGCGCTCGAGCAGCAGGAGGTCGCTCGGTCGGAACCAGGGCTCGCGCTCGCGGGCCTGCAGGTCGGCGGCCGTCAGTCGCCCCTGCTCGGGGTGCCCGGCGAACGCCCGTCGGTTGAGATCGACCCAGGCCTGCTCGTCCTGGCCGGGGACGAAGGCCCGCAGGCCGGGGATCAACGGCGGCGGCGACGCAGGGTCGCTGAGTCCGCGCGCCATCCGCCAGAGCTCGCGGTGCGGGACGAGGTCGGCGCCCCGCGCGAGCGCCCGAGCGCCGGGCACGTCGCCGTGGGCCCACAGGTGCAGGTTATGACCGGTCGCGGCTGCGCGCGCGGCGACGGCGCCGAGCAGGGCGTGTCCCGTCCCGCTGCGGCGCTCCCTCGGGCTCACGACGAGCTCCGCCGATCGCGCGCCTCCCGCGGCCGTCGCGAGCTGGGCGTAGGCGAGGAGCGGTCCGGCTCCCGAGCCCTGACCTGTCGCCCCGGGCCGGGCGCGGACGAGCCAGTGCTCGGGGCCGGGCTCGGCGAGGTCGAGGAGGCTCTGCTCGGAGAGGGCATCGACGCCGTCGTGCTCGGCCGCGATCCTGGCCAGCCCGCGGACCTCCGCGGCGTCGGTCGCCGACAGCGGTCCTGCGACGGGGGAGGAACGGGGGTCGGCGATGCTCACCGCCTCATCCCACCACGTCGGCGCCGAGGCGGACCGGTGGCGGCCCGCCGGGGCGTCAGCGGGGAAGGTGGCGGGACGCGAAGACCAGGCCGGGGGCGAGCGCCTGCCTGGCCATGCGCCAGGTGTGTGCCTGGCCGGGCTCGGCGCGGAACTCGACCACCACGGCACGGGCACGCAGCAGCCCGACCAGATGGGCGCCCTCGATCCCCACCTGGCCCGTCACGGCGTCCCCCGGCACGTCGACGAAGACGTGCAGCGGCTGGACGATCGGCAGGGTGGGCAGGTAGGCGGCGACGTCGTGGGCTGCGAGCTCTGCCTCGGTGCTGAGCATCCCGCGTGCGCCGGCACCGGGGCTCTCGTACGGGATGAAGGCGAGGATCGTCCCGTAGAGGTCCTGGTGCCGCAGACCCTGGTCCATCGCGCAGAACGCACCCGACGACATGCCACCGATGATGCGGTGCCCGCGGTCAGCGGCCGTCGCGAGGTGGGCGTCGACCCATGGCACGAGGACCTTCGCGAGATAGGTCTCGACCTGCGAGCCGCCGCGCGTCGAGTCGAGGCACTCGGTGTCGTGGTTCCCGATCCCGTTGACGTCGGGGGCGACGACGATCATCGGCCGGACGAGGCCGGCGGCGATTAGGTTGTCGACGATCCCTGCGGCCTGCCCGCCGGCGAACCAGTCCGACGAGGTCCCTGGCTCGCCGTGGATGAGGTAGACCACGGGGTAGCGCGTCGCGCCCGAAGGGTCGTAGCCCGGCGGCGTGTAGATCCAGGTCGAGGCCGCGGGCATGCGCACGGCGTCCGGCACCGGGATCTTCTCGATCCGCACGGCGCCACGTCTCTCGTTGCCCCTGCGGCTGCCGACCATCGCCGGATGCTGCTGGAGCAGCCCCTGGCCGGCCAGGAAGGCCCTGGCGGCCGTCACGTCGGGCAGGTAGCCCACATAGCTGTTCACCGCGACCGATGCGCCGAGGCTCAGGCTCAGCACGGCCAGCACGGCGACAGCCACCCGCCGGGCACCCCGGGTGCGCATCGAGAGCGCGACGAGCAGCACGGTGAGGGCGCCGAACGCTGCGGCGGTCCACCACGAGCTGATCCAGTCCGTGCTCTCGCGGAGGGCACGCAGGACGGCCGGCGGCAGTGGACCCGTGTCGGGGGTCGGCAAGCGCGAGGCACCGAGTGCCGTGAGCACGCCGAGCATGCGAGTCCTCCCCTGCAGGCGGGCAGGTCCTCTGGTCCGGCCCGGGATCCATGACAAGAGTGCGCCAGGTGGCCGGCCGCGTCATCTCATGGCGTCGGTCGTGCCCGCTTCGGTGCGTCGAGCCCTGCCGCGATGAGGGACATGACCGAGGAGTCCGCGAGCGTCGTGACGTCGCCGACGGCCCGGTGCTCGGCCACGTCGCGCAGCAGCCGCCGCATGATCTTGCCCGAGCGGGTCTTGGGCAGCTCGTTGACGACGAGGATCGTCCGCGGCTTGGCGATCGGACCGATCTCGTGAGCGACGTGCGCGCGGAGCATGGCGACGACGTCGGCCCCCTCACCGACCTCGTCGACGCGGTCGACGAACTCCGCCCGCAGGATCACGAATGCCACGACGGCCTGGCCGGTCGTCTCGTCGGTCGCGCCGACGACCGCTGCCTCCGCGACCATCGGGTGCGAGACGAGGGCCGACTCGATCTCCGTCGTCGAGAGCCGGTGCCCGGAGACGTTCATCACGTCGTCGACGCGGCCGAGCAGCCAGATGTCTCCGTCGGCGTCCTTCTTGGCGCCGTCACCGGCGAAGTAGGTGCCATCGAAGCGCGACCAGTAGGTGTCGACGAAACGCTGGTGGTCGCCCCAGATCCCGCGCAGCATCGCGGGCCACGGCTCGGTGAGCACCAGGTATCCGCCGGAGCCGTTCGGCACCGGGACGCCCATCTCGTCGACGACGTCCGCGTGGATCCCCGGCAGCGGCGTCTGCGCGGAGCCGGGCTTGGCTGCGGTGACACCGGGCAGCGGGGAGATCATGATCGCGCCGGTCTCGGTCTGCCACCAGGTGTCGACCACCGGGGTGCGGTCGCCACCGATCACGCGGCGGTACCAGGTCCACGCCTCGGGGTTGATCGGCTCGCCGACGGAGCCGAGGACGCGGAGGGAGGACAGGTCGTAGCCGTTCGGGACGTCCTCGCCCCACTTCATGCAGGTGCGGATCGCCGTCGGTGCGGTGTAGAGGATCGTCACGCCGTGCCTGGCGACGATCTCCCACCAGCGACCGCGGTGCGGGGTGTCCGGGGTCCCCTCGTAGATGACCTGGGTGGCGCCGTTGACGAGCGGCGCGTAGACGACGTAGCTGTGCCCGGTGACCCAGCCGACGTCGGCGGTGCACCAGTAGACGTCCGTCTCCGGCTTGAGGTCGAAGACGTTCAGGTGGGTGAACGCCGTCTGGGTGAGGTAGCCGCCCGTGGTGTGCAGGATCCCCTTCGGCTTGCCGGTGGTGCCGGAGGTGTAGAGCACGAAGAGCGGGTGCTCGGCCTCGACGGCCACGGGCGTGTGCTCCTCGGCGGCGGCCGCCAGGGCCTCGTGCCACCAGACGTCGCGTCCTGGCGTCCAGTCGACCTCCTGGCCGGTACGCCGCACGACGAGGACGTGCTGGACCGATGACGGCGGCGCGTCGAGCGGGCCGAGGGCGTCGGCGTGGCCGCCGAGGGCCTCGTCGACGGCCGGCTTGAGAGCCGAGGCGGCCCCGCGGCGGTAGCCGCCGTCCGCCGTGATGACCAGGCGAGCCCTGGCGTCGTCGATCCGCGAGCGCAGGGCCTCGGCGGAGAAGCCGCCGAAGACGACGGAGTGCACGGCGCCGATCCGCGCGCAGGCGAGCATCGCGATGACGGCCTCGGGGATCATCGGCAGGTAGACGGCGACGCGGTCGCCGGTCGTCACCCCGAGCGCCTCGATGGCGTTCGCCGCACGGGAGACCTCGCGCTTGAGGTCGGCGTAGGTCAGCACCCGGGTGTCGCCGGGCTCACCCTCGAAGATGATCGCGGTGCGGTCACCGTTCCCGGCGGCCACGTGCCGGTCGACGGCGTTCTCGCAGGCGTTCAGCGTCCCGTCGGCGAACCAGCGGGCGACGGGGGCCCCCGACCAGTCGAGCGTCTGGGTGAACGGGGTGGTCCAGTCGAGGAGCGACCTGGCCTGCTCGGCCCAGAAGCCGACGCTGTCCGCCGCGGCCCAGGCGTACATCTCCGCATGGGCGTTCGCCTGGGCAGCGAACGCGTCGGACGGGGGGAACGTGCGGTCCTCGGTGGAGAGGTTCTCCAGGGTGGCGTGCTCGGGTGCCAGGTCGGTCACGGGTCCTCCGGTCGCAGCGGCGTCGATGCGTTCCTTCCCGGTGACCTGCGGAGCAGGTGGTGCCGGTGGGAGGGATGCTAGTGCGCTGAGCGGTCGCGTGGGTCGAAGGTCCTGAGGGCGCTCGGATCGGGGAGGACTACGGGGACCGGGGGGAGCCCGATCGGCTCTCCGCTTCCGCCCTGGCCGCCTGCGCCCGCACGGTGCGGGCGCCGAAGGACCGGCCGGCACCTCTGGCGAGCCCCGCGGCGATCCCGGACCCCAGCAGGACGAGCCCCAGCAGGAGCAGCGAGCCGTTCAGCGCCGGGTCGAGGATGTGGTCGATCGCGACCTGGGCGAAGCGCCCGTCGGTCACCTGGTGCACAGCGTCGCTGACACCCTGCGGGTCCCACAGTGCCACCGAGCCCCCGAAGAGCCCCCAGAGCGCACCGGCGGTGAGGGGCACCGCCGGCGACCACCGCCCGAGCACGGCGACGAGCCCGAGGACGAGGGCGCCGGCCGAGAGCAGGACGAGGCCGAAGACGTCGGTCAGCGCGCCGTCGCCGGCCCGCAGGTCGATCATGTGGCCGACTCCCATGGCCGCCGGGACGAGCCCGACGGGAGTGAGGAGGAGGCCGAGCAGCGCGCCGACCAGGTGACGCCTGGCGCCGGGACGGCGGGGCAGGTCGGGGACGGGCGCGTGGTCGTCGAGGAGGGTCGTGGGTGCCTCGTCCGTGGTCAGCACCGTGGCCGTGGTCACGGGAGCCGGAGCAGGCGGGGCGCCGACGAGCGGTGGAGCGGTGCCGGGCGGGGGCGGCGGTGTCCCGGCCGTGTCGGACGGCATCGGCGGGAGCAGGGAGTCGGTCTCGGCGGTGACCCCGCGCACGCTCGTCGGCGGCACGGGCGGGTAGGGGCGCGGAGCGACGTGCTGGCCGACGGCAGCGCTCGTTGCCCCGGGGGTCGTGGTCACCGACTCCTCCGCACTGGTCGGGCTGTCGGCCGCTGCCTCGACCGCCGGCCCGGTCGCGTGCGCAGCTCCCTCGGCCGGCTGGTCCGCCGACGGTGTCGTGGGGGTCGTCTGGTCGTCTCCTGCGGTGGGGATGGTCATCGGAGCTCCTGTCCCGGTACGGAGCGAGCGGATTGTCGGCTCGACTCGGCTGCGAGGCTCGTCGATCACCGTAGCGCGATCGGGAAGCCCGGGCCCTCGGGGTTCAGGCGGGCTGGTTGCCCGGGTTCTCCGTGCCGGCGTGCGCCTCGGGGTCCGCCAGGTGCGGGGCCGGGTTGCCGGGGTTCTCCATGCTCTCGCGCGCGCCGGGCTCGTCAGGGGTGGCGGCCGGGTTGCCGGGGTTCTCCATGCTCTCGCGCGCGCCGGGCTCGTCAGGGGTGGTGGCCGGGTTGCCGGGGTTCTCCATGCTCTCGCGCGCGCCGGGCTCCGTCGGGGTGAAGGTCGGGTTTCCGGGGGTCTCGATGATCGGGTCGGTCTCGTGCGACATCGCTGCTCCATCGGTCGGCCGCGTCGTCGACGGGTTCCGCTGCTCGGGCCGTCGCTGCGCGGGCTCGTCCTCACGGTAGCCCCGCTCGTGCGCACCCGCTCCTCGGGCGTGCGGTCGGCCGCCTCCGGTCAGTGCGCTGCACCGTCCGCGTGCACCGGCGGCGGTCGCGTCCCGTAGGCGTACGCCGCACCGACGAGCATCCCGCCACCGATGAGGTTGCCGAGGCCGACCGCGAGCACGTTCCGCGCGAACTCACCGACGGTCGCGCCGGGCAGGCCGCCGTACAGGCCGAGGGAGAAGGTCGTCATGTTCGCGACGACGTGCTCGAAGCCCGAGGTGATGAAGACCATCACGCAGGCGAAGATCACCAGGATCCGGGCGCCCTCGCTGCGCAGCCGGTTGGCGCACCAGACGGCGAGGCAGACGAGCAGGTTGCAGAGGATCCCGCGGAAGACGAGCTGTACGGTGGTCTCGGCCGCCTTGTGCTCGATCATCCCGGCGATCGCCTTGCCTGCGGCGGTCGTCGGCGCCGTCACGCCCGACAGGTGCACGATCGCTGCGAAGAGCATCGCGCCGACGAGGTTGCCGGCCAGCGTGGCCAGCAGGGTCACGCCGGCCCGGCTCCAGGACACGACGCCGCGCATCGCGCCCTGCGTGAGGTACATCATCGAGGAGGTCGCGAGCTCGCCACCGGCCACGACGACGATCGTCAGCGCCACGCCGAAGACGGTCCCCTGGACGAGCGGGGCCCACGGCGATGCGGCGGAGACGAGGGGCCCGCCGGCGGTCACCATGATGATCACGCCGATGCCGATGTAGGCACCGGCGAGCATGGTCTGCACCAGGAAGGCCAGCGGCATGCCGAGCATGCCCGCCTTGGTGGTGGCAGCGTGCGCCTGGTGGTCGACGGTCTCGGTGATGGTCAGCACGCCAGAAGAGTGCCGTGAGAATTCACGGCGCTCATGGGACGTAAGCCATGCCGATCCCCGTCCTGCCTGGTCAGAGGGACGAAGGGCCGCGTGAACGGAAGGATCTCACGAGGATCCTGGTTGCCCATGACCGTGACGCACCTCTTCTCGCCCCTGACCCTGCGCGGCACGACCGTGCGCAACCGCGTGTGGCTCGCGCCGATGTGCCAGTACTCGGCCCTCGACGGCCTGCCGAACGACTGGCACCTGGTGCACCTCGGGGCGATGGCCTCCGGCGGCTTCGGCCTGCTGCTCACCGAGGCGGCGGCCGTCGTCCCCGAGGGGCGCATCACCCCGCAGGACGTGGGCCTCTGGTCCGACGCGCACGCCGCAGCGTGGGCGCGCGTCGTCGACCTCGTGCATGCGCGCGGTGCGCTGATCGGCGTCCAGCTCGCGCACGCCGGCCGCAAGGCGTCGACCTTCCGGCCATGGGACGAGCGCTCCGGGACCGTCCCGGTGGCGGACGGCGGCTGGTCGACCCTCGCACCGTCGGCCGTCCCGTTCCCGGGCTACGGGGCGCCGGCGGCGATGTCGCAGCGGGGTATCGACGACGTCGTCCGCGCGTTCGCGGACGCCACCCGCCGTGCGCTGGCCGCTGGCTTCGACACCGTCGAGGTGCACGCGGCCCACGGGTACCTGCTGCACCAGTTCCTCTCCCCGTTGTCGAACCAGCGCAGCGACGGCTACGGCGGACCGCTCGAGCACCGCGCCCGGTTGCTCCTGGAGGTCCTCGACGCGGTCCGCGAGGCCTGGCCGAGCGACCGCCCGGTGCTGGTCCGGGTCTCGGCGACCGACTGGGTGCCCGGGGGCCTCACGGTCGAGGAGACCGCGAGGGTGGCCGGCTGGCTCGCCGACCACGGCGCCGACCTCGTGGACGTGTCCTCCGGCGGGAACGCCCCGGCCGAGGTCCCGGTCGGCCCCGGCTACCAGGTGCCGCTGGCCCGTGCGGTCCGGGACGCTGCCGGCCTCCCGGTCGGCGCCGTCGGCCTGCTCACGACCGCTGCTCAGGCCGAGGAGGTCATCGCCGGGGGATCTGCCGACGTCGTGCTCCTCGGCCGGGCGGCGCTGCGCGACCCGATGTGGCCGCTGCGCGCAGCAGCTGAGCTCGGCGTCACGCCGACGACCGGCGGGGATGTGCACGACGGCCCCATCGCCTGGCAGCCCCAGTACGAGCGGGGAGTCTGGCGGAGCTGAGCCCTCGCGTCGGCACCATCAGCGCGTCGGCACCGTCGGCCCGGCCGCGAGCCCGCGGACCGCGCCGGGCGTGAACCCGGACGCGACGGGCCGGCCGTCAGCCCAGCTCGGGTGAGCCCGTCGCCTCGCGGGACGCGGCGTGGCTCGTCCCCATCTGCTCCCGCGCCGCCTTCTCGACCGCTGCGGCGACCCGTGTGGTGACCTCCGGGTGGAAGACGCTCGGCACGATGTACGTCGGGTTCAGCTCGTCAGCGCTGACGACATCGGCAAGGGCGTGCGCGGCCGCGAGCAGCAGCTCGTCGGTCACGCGGTGCGACTGCGCGTCGAGCAGCCCGCGGAAGACGCCGGGGAAGGCGAGCACGTTGTTGATCTGGTTGGCGAAGTCCGAGCGGCCGGTGCCGACGATGGCCGCATGCTTGGCCGCCTCGTCCGGGTCGACCTCCGGGCGCGGGTTCGCCATCGCGAAGACGATCGAGTCCTTGCCCATGGTGGCGATGTCGTCGCCGGTGAGGATGTCCGGGGCGGAGAGCCCGATGAACACCTCGGCGTCGACCAGGGCGTCGCGCAGGGTGCCCGTCAGTCCGCGCGGGTTCGTGTGCTGCGCCGTCCACAGCAGCGACGGGTCGAGCTCCGGCCGATCGAGGTGCACGATCCCCTCGACGTCGGCGACGACGACGTCCAGCGCGCCGGCGGCCAGGAGCAGCTTGAGCACGGCGGTTCCCGCCGCGCCGGCACCGGAGAGCACGATCCGGACCGTGCCGATCTCCTTGTGGACGACCTTCAGGGCGTTGGTCAGTGCCGCGAGCGCGACGATCGCCGTGCCGTGCTGGTCGTCGTGGAAGACGGGGATGTCCAGCGCCTCGCGCAGCCGGCGCTCGACCTCGAAGCAGCGGGGTGCGGCGATGTCCTCGAGGTTGATGCCCGCGAAGACCGGGGCGATCGCCTTGACCGTGGCGACGATCTCGTCGACATCGGTGGTGTCCAGGGCGATCGGGAAGGCGTCGATCCCGGCGAAGCGCTTGAACAGCGCCGCCTTGCCCTCCATCACCGGGAGCGCGGCGAGGGGGCCGATGTTGCCCAGGCCGAGCACAGCTGTGCCGTCGGTGACGACGGCGATCGTGTTGCGCTTGATCGTGAGGTTGCGGGCGTCCTCCGGGTGGGCGGCGATCGCCTCGCAGACCCGCGCGACGCCCGGCGTGTAGACCATCGAGAGGTCGTCGCGGTTGCGGATCGGCACCTTGGACTCGATCGAGAGCTTGCCGCCCAGGTGCAGCAGGAAGGTCCGGTCGCTGACGCGGCCGACCGTCACGCCGCCCAGCCCGCGCAGGGCCTCGACGATCTCGGCCGCATGCTCCTCGCCCCGGGTGGCGCAGGTGACGTCGACGCTGATCCGCTCGTGGCCGGAGTGGTTGACGTCGAGCGCGGTGACGATCCCGCCTGCCGTCTCGATCGTCGTCGTCAGCTCGCTCACGGCGGTGGGCCGGGCGTGGACCTCGAGACGGACCGTGATCGACGAGGAGACACTGGGCGCTGAGCTCATGGGGTCAGGGTATGTCCGGGGCCGCCGATCGGCCGGGGGCGCACCTAGGGTGGTCCGGTGCCCGCCCACCCCCTCGCCCCGCTCCTCGACCTGCCGGGGGTCGCGCGGGCGGTCGACGAGGTCAGGGCGGCCTGCACCGAGCTGCGCTGGCACCCCGGGCTTCGTCGCGGCTGGCAGGTCGCGCGGGCCGAGGCCGGGGTGCGGTGCGCCTGGGGCGGACTGGCGATGGACGGGATCTCCTTGCCGCTGACGGCGGTGCGCGCGCGAGCGGCAGGGCTCGACGTCGCCGAGGGTCCGATCGAGGCGCCGGCCGGCGAGGAGCGGCGCGCCCCGGGACGGGCCGGGCGGGTCGACGACCCCGCCGAGGCCGCGGTGCGCGGCGCCCTGCGGGTCCAGGCGGCGGTCGACAGCGACTGGGGGCAGCCGGGCGCGCCCTCCCGGCGCGTGCCGCTCGGCCAGCTGCTCGCACGCCTGCACACCGCAGCGGCGGCCGACGCGTCGGCCGGTCGGCTGCGCTCGGACGAGGAGCCCGGCGACCTCCGGGGGCTCGGGGCCGCCGTGTCGGGGGCAGAGCTCGCGGGGCGGATCGCCGACCTCGCCCGGCTCGACGCGACAGCCGCGCGCCCAGCCGGAGCGGGGCTCGGTCGTGGCACCGAGGCCGTCCCCGGCCTGCTCGTCGCCTCGGTCCTGCTCGGCGAGCTGTTGAGCCTCCGCCCCTTCGCCTCCTCGAACGCCGTCGTCGCGCGGGCGGTGTTCCGCCGTCGGTTGACGGCCGACGGCGTCGATGCGGTGGGGGTGGTGGTGCCCGAGGGCTTCTGGGCAGCGGCTCCGCTCGTCCACCTCTCGGCGGCCGCCGGCTACGCGACCGGCACTCCCGAGGGGGTTGCTGCGTGGCTGCGGCACTGCGCCGACGCCGTCGTGGCGGGAGCGGGCGACGGGGCGGCGGTGGCCGCAGCGGTGAGTGGTCCGCCGGGCTGAGGCCTGCCGCACGCACAGCGACGGCGCTCCCGGGGGAACGCCGTCGTCGACAGCGCGGGTGACGAGATATCAGGCGCATGCATCGGTGCTGCAACGGGGCAAGCCCGGTCAGCATGTCCTCTCGAGGACTGGTCGAGCGTGGGTTGCTCGTCGCCCGCTGTGCTGTTGTCCTTCCTTTGTACGCCTGGTTGGCCCCGGTGGGAAGTGGTCGGGGCCGACCTGACCCGATCGGCCCCTCTTCCCCGCTCGGCCGCGCCGGCAGGAGGCTGTGGACGGCCCGGTCGTCGACCTCGATCCCCAGGTTGCCCGGGTCGCCAGGGACCCTGTCCGGTGGCCGGGACAGGGTCGAGAGGTGCGCAGCGCAGACCGTCGTGGATCCGGCACCGGGGTCGGTGGTCCGTGGCGCCCGGCCGCGCTCGCCGCGACGTCGCGGACCTCCCGCGAGCACGCGGACGGTCGCGCGGCCTCGGTGACGCTGGTGACCGGTGCGGTCGGCGGTGTCGGGGCCTCGACCCTCGCCGCCCTTCTCGCCTGCGAGCTCGCGAAGGACGGTGCAGCGGTCGGCCTCCTCGACCTCGACCACCTGAACGGCGGGATCGACGTGCTGCTCGGCGCGGAGGGACGGCCGGGAGCGCGCTGGCCGGAGCTGGCGGAGGTCAGCGGGCCTGTCGAGGCCGCCGACCTCGACGACGTCCTGCTGTCCTGGCGCGGGGTCGAGGTGCTGAGCGTCGGCCGGCGCCCGGTCGATCCGCGACCGGGTGCGGTCGCGGCCGTCGTCGCCGCTCTCGTCGCCCGGCACGAGCACCTCGTCGTGGACGTCCCGGCCGCCGGGCTCCGCGCGGCTACCGAGCTCGGAGCCGCGGGGGCACGGGCGCACGTGCTCGTCCTGACCGGGCAGGACGTGCGAGGCCTCGCCGGTGCTCTGGCGATCCGCGACGGGGTGCCCGAGGGCCGCGCAGGTCTCGTCCTGCGGGCGCGGCGCGAGGCGGTCGTCGCGGCGGCCGAGGCCGCCGAGCTGCTCGGCCTCCCGTTGGTCGCGACGCTGCCGCGGGACCGCAGCCTCGCCGGGGCGGTCGACCGCGGTCTCGGGCCGCTCCCGCCCCGTCGCTCGGCCCTTGCTCGGGCGGTCCGCCGCATCGCGACCCGGGTCGACGGCCGTGGCTGAGGCGCACGGCGGACTGCGGCCCGTCCGCCGTCCGCTCTCGCTGGAGCGGGAGGACATCGCGGCGCTCGCCGCACGGGTCGGCGGCCGAGGGCGGGGCGCGGGGCCGCTGCAGGTCCTCCTCGACGAGCCGGGGGTCAGCGACGTGCTCGTGAACGGGCCGGGTGCGGTGTGGGTCGACCGGGGATCAGGGCTTCAGCGCAGCGCGGTCGACGTCGGTGGCCCGGCAGAGGTCAGGGCGCTCGCTGTCCGGCTGGCCGCCGTCGGAGGCCAGCGGCTCGACGACGCCTCACCGGTCGTCGACGCACGACTGCTCGACGGCACGCGCCTGCATGCGGTGCTTCCCCCGGTGGCGGTCGACGGTCCGGTGATCAGCCTGCGGGTGCTGCGCAAGGCCGCCCTCCCGCTCGACGTGCTCGTGCGCACGGGGAGCGTCGCGCCGCTCGTCGCCACGGTGCTGGGCGGGCTGGTCCGCCGGCGGGCGAACGTCCTGGTCTCCGGCGCGACCGGAACGGGCAAGACGACCCTGCTCGCCGGTCTGCTGGCGCTGGTCCCGCACGACGAGCGCATCGTGTGCCTCGAGGAGTCCGGCGAGCTGGACCCCGACCATCCGCACGTGGTCCGCCTCGTCGCGCGGCGGCCCAACGTCGAGGGCGCAGGGGAGGTCGACCTGAGCCGGCTCGTGCGTGAGGCGCTGCGGATGCGACCCGACCGGATCGTCCTGGGCGAGTGCCGTGGCGCCGAGGTCAGGGAGGTGCTCGCCGCGCTCTCCACCGGTCACGAGGGCAGCTGGGCGACGCTCCATGCGCACACGGCCGAGGACGTGCCCGCGCGCCTCGCAGCACTCGCGGCGATGGCAGGCATGTCCCCGTCGATGGTCGCTGCCCAGGCCGGCGGCGCCCTCGACGCCGTGGTGCACCTGCGCCGCGACGGGGGTCGACGCCGGGTGGCGCAGGTCGGTGCGGTCGTCCGCGAGGGGGGCGAGCTCCTGGTGCACGAGGTGCTCGCCGTCGACACCGAAGGACTCGTGCGGCACGGGGCCGGCTGGCCGGCGTTCGCCCGCCGATGGTGCGGGGTCGGTGGATGAGGAAGCCCCCCGTGCGCGCGCCCGGCGCAGCCCTCACGACGGTGGCCGATGCGCTGCGCAGCGGTGCGGCTGCGGAGCGGGCCTGGTCACGGGTCGGGGTCCTCGTGCGCGACGGGCTGCCGACCGCCTCCTCGCTGCGCGCGGCGACGGGGGACGCGGCCGCTGCAGCAGCCGTGCTGGCCGCGGCCCGCCTCGCCCATGTGCTCGGGGCCTCGCCGGCGCCCCTGCTCGACGCGGTCCGGCACGCGATGGAGGAGGAGGCCGATGCCGCCGTCCGTCGGGACACGGCGCTCGCGGGCCCCGCGGCCTCAGCAACGGTGCTCGGTTGGCTCCCAGCCCTCGGCCTCGCCCTCGGCGTCGCTCTCGGGGTCAACCCGCTGGCGGTGCTGCTCGACCCGGGGCTGGGCTGGGCACTTCTGGTCGGCGGCACGGCGGCGAGCCTTCTCGGGCGGTTCTGGAGCCGCAGCCTCGTCCTGAGCGCCTGCGCCGTCGGGAGGCCCGACGAGCCGGAGCGAAGGGTGGGAACCCCTCGCACCTCCCGGGGGATCCGGCCCGGGCATCGGGTGCTGGCGTTCGTCGACCCGCAGCCGGCGGACCTCGGTGTCGTCCCGGTGACCGTCCTGCTCGACCTCGTCGCTGCCGCCTGCGAGTCGGGCGCCTCGGTGCCACGGACCCTCGGCGCGGTCGGCGCGGCCGTCGGCGGGAGGAGGGGCGCCGCCCTGGTCGAGGTCGGCGACCGGCTCGTCGACGGCGAGGAGTGGGTGCTGGCGTGGTCGGTGCGCGAGCCGGGGCTCGCCGCGGTGGCCGAGGCACTGCGGCCGGCATGGCAGGACGGTGCCTCCCCGGTCGCTTCGGCCAGGGCGGGTGCTCGAGCACGGAGGCGAGAGAACCAGGCCCTGGCACTGGCAGCTGCTGAGCGGCTCGGGGTCCAGCTCCTCCTGCCTCTCGTCGGGTGCCACCTGCCGGCGTTCGTGCTGCTCGGCATCGCGCCGGTCCTGCTGTCTCTCCTCGGGCCACCCGGCGCGGGTTGAGGTCCGCCGTTGGGGGCATCGTCCACAGCCGCCGCCGCCCGGGCTCCTCCACGGCGGCCGGTGGCCGTGCCTCGGGAGGCGTCCGGTCTCGCCGAGGCTGGACGGGTCGCCGCGGGTGCGGCGACCGCCCGTCAGGGCGAGACCGAGAGGTGCCCTCATGACCACGAACACCCCGAGTGTCGAGCCCACCGAGCCGGCTGAGCCCACCGAGCCGGCTGAGCCTGTCGAGCCGGCCGTGCCCCTCGAGCCGGCCGTGCCTGATGCCGGGCCCGACGAGCGTCTCCCCGCCGTGCACGTGGCCGGCGCGTCCCGGCGCGACGCCGGCATGGCGACGGCGGAGTACGCGATCGTCACCGTGGCGGCCGCCGGGTTTGCCGGGCTCCTCCTGGTGATCCTGCGCAGCGACGAGGTCCGGGCGCTGCTCCTGGGGATCGTGCGCAGTGCCCTGGCGATCTGAGCGACCGCCCGAGGGTGACGCCGGCGCTGTCACCGTCGAGCTCGCGCTCGGCCTCCCCGTGCTCGCCCTGCTCGTCGCCGTCGTGCTGGCGACCACTGCGGCCGGTCTGGGCAGCCTGCGCTGCGCGGACGCGGCCCGGACGGGCGCGCGGGTCGCCGCTCTCGGTGAGCCGGACGCCACGGTCGCCGCCTCGGCACGCCGGGTGGCCGGTGCGGCCGCCGAGGTCTCCGTGCAACGCAGCGGTGGCTGGGTCGAGGTCGTCGTCCAGGCGCCGGCCGCCGGCGGCTGGTTCACCGGCGGCCCCCTGGCGGTGCGTGGATCCGCGACGGCATGGGTCGAGCCGTGAGGGCTCCGGCCGCCCGGCGGCGTGGCCGGGCGGGGTGCACCGACGTCGGTTCGGGCTCCGTGCTCCTGGTGGCCGTGGTGCTGGTCGCTCTCGCCCTGGCGCTGGTGCTCGCGGCCGTCGTCCAGGCCCAGGCGGCGCGCTCGTCCGCCCGGGCCGCGGCCGACCTCGCTGCGCTCGCGGCCGCTCGCGAGATCGCGATCCCTGCGGAGGTCGTGCTCGCGGCCGGGCTCCGTCCTGACAGCGGCCCCGCCTGCGCCCGGGCCGGCGACGTCGCCCAGCGCAACGGGGCGCGGCTGACCTCCTGCTCGACGCAGGGCGACCTGGTGGTGCGCGTCGAGGTGACCCGAGGGACCAGGTGGGGCGCGGCAAGGGCCGTCGCCGCGGCCGGACCGGCGTCGGCGAGGATCAGTCCTTCTCGGCCATGAGCACCGCGTCGAGGAGGCGGATCGCCCCCTGCTTGTCCAGGGGGTCGTTCGCGTTTCCGCACTTCGGGGACTGGACGCAGGCGGGGCAGCCATCCGTGCAGCCGCAGCCGGCGATCGCCTCACGGGTCGCCCGCAGCCAGGTCGCTCCGAGGGCGAAGCCCCGTTCGGCGAACCCGGCACCGCCGGGGTAGGCGTCGTGCACGAATACCGTCGCGACCCCGGTGTCAGGGTGCAGCGCCGTCGAGAGGCCGCCGAGGTCCCACCGGTCGCAGGTCGCCAGCAGCGGCAGCAGGCCGATCGAGGCGTGCTCGGCCGCGTGCAGCGATCCCGGGACGTCGCCCTCCTCGAGCCCGGCCGCCGCCAGCACCTCTGGCGGGGCCGTCCACCAGACGGCGCTGGTGCGCAGCGTCCTGGCCGGCAGGTCCAGGAGCTCGGTGCCCATGCCCACGAGGTCGGGCACCCGACGCCGGGTATAGCTCAGGACCTGGGTCGTGGTGTCCACGAGACCGACCCCCCAGGTCACCGGACCGACGGTGCGCTCGGCCCTGACCTCGACGATCTCGACGGACGAGCCCCACCTCGCGAACGTCCGGTACCCGAGCTGACGAGAGCTCACGAGAGCGACCGAGGTCTCCAGGTCCAGGTGCTCGACGACGAAGGTGGCGCCCTGGTGCACGTAGACGGCGCCCTCGTGCACGGTCGTGTCGGCCGCTCCCGCGTCGACGGTGCCGAGCAGCCGCCCGGTCGACTCCTCGACGACCCGCACCGGCTCGCCGCCGGTCCCGCGCAGATCGGTGAGCGAGACGGCCGACCGCGCATGCGTCCAGTACCACCCGGACTCTCTCCTGCGCAGCGCACCGCGTGCCACGAGGACGTCGAGGATCGCGCGGGTCCCCGGCCCGAAGGTCGCGAGGTCCTCCTGGCGCAAGGGGCGCTCGGCCGCTGCCGCGCACAGGTGCGGCGCGAGGACGTACGGGTTGGACGGGTCGAAGACGGTCGCCTCGACGGGCACGTCGAAGATCGCCTCCGGGTGATGGATCAGGTACGTGTCCAGCGGGTCCTCGCGGGCGATGAGCGCGACGAGCCCCTCGGTGCCCGCCCGCCCGGCCCGGCCGGCCTGCTGCCACAGCGACACCCGGGTCCCCGGCCAGCCGGCGATGAGGACGGCGTCAAGACCGGCGATGTCCACCCCGAGCTCGAGCGCGTTGGTCGTCGCCAGGGCGCGCAGCTCACCCGACCTGATCCGCTGCTCGAGGTCGCGGCGCTCCTCGGGGAGGTAGCCCCCGCGGTAGGCGGCGACCTGGGCGCCCAGTCCACGCTGCACCTCCTCCAGGTGGTCCCTCGTCGCTGCGGCCACCGACTCGGCGCTCCGCCGGGACCGCGTGAAGGCGAGGGTGCGTGCACCAGCGACGGTCAGGTCGGTCAGGAGGTCGGCCATCTCTGCCGTGGCGGTGCGGTGGGCCGGTGAGGTCGGGGCAAGGGCGTGGTCGCTCTCCTCCTCACCGCTCTCGGGGACGGGTGCGCGCCCGGGGAGCTCCGGCGGCTGCCAGAGCACCATGGTCCGCAGGCCACGGGGGGCGGAGTCGTCCACGACGGCGACGACCTCCGAGGGGTCGACCCCGATGAGCCGGGCCGCGCTGAGCGCCGGGTCGGCGGTCGTCGCCGAGGCCATCACCACCGAGGGGTGCGCCCCGTAGCTCCTGGCGAGCCGCAGGAGACGGCGCAGCACGGCGGAGACGTGGGCGCCGAAGACGCCGCGGAACGCGTGGCACTCGTCGACGACGACCAGGCGCAGCCCGCGCAGCAGGCGCGCCCAGCGCCGGTGCCCGGGGAGCAGGGAGAAGTGCAGGAAGTCGGGGTTGGTCAGGACGACGTCGGCGTGGTCGACGACCCAGCGTCGCGAGGTCGGATCCGTGTCGCCGTCACAGGTCGCGACCCGCACGTCGCCGATCTCAGCGGCGTCGAGCAGCCGCTCGAGCCCCGCGAGCTGGTCGGCGGCGAGCGCCTTGGTGGGGGACAGGTACAGGACGGTGCTGCGGCGCTGCCCCGCCTCGACCGGGGCTCCGAGGGCGGCGGCGGCCCGGGCGTTGCCGAGCCGCACGGAGCTCAGAGCAGGCAGCCAGAAGGCGAGCGACTTCCCCGATCCGGTCGACGTCGCGAGCACGGTGTGGCGCCCTGCCCAGACGGCGTCCGCCGCGGCGACCTGGTGCAGCCACGGGCGCTCGACCCCGAGCCGGCGGTACCCGCCGACGAGCGCCTCGTCTGCCCAGCCGGGCCAGTCGCCCGCGCGGCCGTCGCGGGCGGGGATGCGCTCCACATGGGTCACCCGCTCGGCGCGCGCCCCACCGGCGAGGAGGACCTCGAGGAGCTCGTCGGCGGCCACGGGGGGATCCTCCCACCCGCGCGGAGGCGTCCGGCGATGCGGCTCCTCGGCCGGGCCGGTGCCGGGAGGCCCGGCGTTCCGGACCTCGGCGGCCGCCGACCGATCTCGGGGTCTCAGGCATGCCCACGCTTCGGACAGCTGCATGCCACGATCGGGCGAATCGTGGCCAGCCCGATGTGCCCGCACCAGGGTCGTCGTGCAGGTGATCGAGTGAATCGTCCGGTCCGTCCGGGGTGTGCTCGCTCGCGATCCTCTCCGAGGCTGGTTGAATGGGGGCCAGTTGCACGAGTCCTGAGGAGGCCGCAGTGGACGTGTCCGTCACGAGCCGTGAGAGCGGCGACCGGACCGTGGTCGAGGTGCGCGGTGAGATCGACGTCTACACCGCACCCGTGCTGCGCGAGGAGCTGACGTCGCTGGTCGACGCCCAGCACACGAATCTCGTCGTCGACCTCACCCAGGTGAGCTTCATGGACTCGACCGGCCTCGGCGTGCTCGTCGGAGGGCTGAAGAAGGTGCGCACCCTCGGTGGCGACCTGAGCCTGGTCATCGACCAGGAGACGATCCTCAAGGTCTTCCGGATCACCGCGCTGACGCAGGTCTTCTCGATCCACTCGACCCTCGAGGCCGCGCTCGCCTGAGCGCGTCGGCAACGGCAGTCGAGGTCGACGTGCCGCGCTACGGTCCTCCCGTGACCGATCCTGCCCTGGTCGCCGGCCCGCGCGGCCCGGCGCCGGCCCGCTGGCTCCGCGAGCACCCGCTCGCAGGGGACACGCTGCTCGCACTGGCCCTCCTCGGCCTGATCGCGTTCGCACGCCATGACGTGCCCCGCGTCCCGGACGAGCTCACCCGGGTCGCGGCCGTCCTCGGCTGCGCCGTGCTCGTCGTCCGCCGCCGGTTCCCGGTCGCCGTCTGGGGGGTGACGCTCGGGCTCGCGGTCCTTGGTCTCGTCTCCGCCGAGGGGCCGACGCCCGTCGTCCTGCCCGCGATCGTCGGGCTGTACACGCTCGCCTCGCTGCGTCCCCGGCGCACCGGCCTCCTGGCGGCCGTCGTCAGCGGGATGACGCTCGTCGTCACGGTGGTGCTCTCGCTCGGCTCGACGTGGTCCAGCCCGGAGCCGTGGGCCGTGCTGGCCTGGAGCGGGATGCCCGCGGCGATCGGTGACGCCGTGCGCTCGCAGCGCGCCATCATCGCTGCCGCCCGGGAGCGCGTCGCCAGGGCCGAGGCCACCCGCGAGGAGGAGGCCCAGCGTCGGGTCGTTGAGGAGCGCCTGCACATCGCCCGAGAGCTGCACGACGTCGTCGCGCACCACATCGCCGTCATCACCGTCCAGGCGGGGGTCGCCGGGCACCTGCTGGACTCCGAACCCGCCCAGGCGCGCGAGGCGCTGGACCATGTCCGCAGCGCCGGGCAGACGGTCCTCAGCGAGATGTCGACGATCCTCGGCGTGCTGCGCGAGAACCCTGACGAGGAACGCCACCCCGCCCCCGGGCTCGCCGGTGTCGACGACCTCGTCGTCGATGCGCGCCGGTCGGGGCTCGCCGTCATGGTGCGGGTCTCCGGGACGCCGGTGGCCCTGCCGCCCGTCGTCGACCTCGCCGCGCACCGGCTCGTGCAGGAGTCGCTCAGCAACGCGCGCAAGCACGGGAGCGGAGCCGCCGTGCTGGCGATCGCGCACACCGCGGACCGCGTGACCATCGACGTGACCAACCCGGTGCCCCCGGACCGGCCCGCGACGCTCCCCGGCCACGGACTCGTCGGCATGCGGGAACGGGTCACGACGGCAGGCGGGCTGCTCGAGGTCGGCCCGCTGCCCGACAGGAGCTTCCGGGTGCACGCCGAGCTGCCGGTCACCGTGACGCCTGGCGACGGTGCCTCATGACGATCCGGGTGCTCATCGCCGACGACCAGGCGCTGATCCGCGCCGGATTCGCGGCGATCGTCGGCTCGACGCAGGACCTGGAGGTCGTCGGTCAGGCGGTCGACGGAGCCCAGGCGGTCACGCTCGCCCGAGGGCTGCGGCCCGACGTCGTCCTGATGGACATCCGGATGCCGGGGACGGACGGGCTCTCGGCGACGGAGCTCATCGCGAGCGACCCCGAGCTGGCCCAGGTGCACGTCCTGGTGCTGACGACCTTCGAGTCCGACGACGCCGTCCTGGCTGCGTTGCGTGCCGGGGCGAGCGGGTTCCTCGGCAAGGGCGTCGAGCCGACGGCCCTGCTCGATGCGATCCGCGTCGTCGCCCAGGGGGACGCGCTGCTCTCGCCGGGCGCGACGAAGGGACTCATCGCCCGGATGCTTGCGGCGCCGGTCAGCCCCAGCGCCGGTGACGGGACGCTGGCCGGGCTCACCGAGCGGGAGAGCGAGGTCGTCACGCTCGTCGCCCAGGGCATGAGCAACGACCAGATCGCCGCCGAGCTGTTCCTCTCGCCCCTGACCGCCAAGACCCACGTGAACCGGGCGATGACCAAGCTCGGCGCCCGCGACCGCGCGCAGCTCGTCGTGATGGCCTACCGGGCCGGCCTCGTCCGGCCCTGAGCCCCGCTCGGCTGCGAGGTGTCGCGGAGTGCGACGGGCGCCGCGAGCGAGGCCTGGCTGCGCCACGTACTGCATCCGTGGTACTCCGCACTGCCTGCGCTGGGAGGACGACGCGCAGCCGGACCGCCGGGGAGTGTGGACCCACACCCCCACGGAGGAGTTCCGATGATCGAAGTGCACGAGCTGACGAAGCGGTTCGGCGACACCGTCGCCGTCGACCACATCAGCTTCACGGTCCAGCCGGGAGTCGTCACCGGCTTCCTCGGCCCGAACGGCGCCGGGAAGTCCACGACGATGCGGCTCATCCTCGGGCTCGACCGCCCGACGTCCGGCCACGCGCTGGTCAACGGCCGCAGCTACGTCGGCTCGCGGGCGCCGATCAGGGAGCTCGGCGCGCTGCTCGACGCCCGCAACGCCGACAAGGCCCGCTCCGCCCGGGCCCACCTGCGGGCGCTCGGTGCGACCATCGGGCTGGGCTCCGGTCGGGTCGACGAGCTGCTGGAGGTCGTCGGGCTGACCGCCGTCGCCTCCCAGAAGGCCGGCTCGTTCTCCCTCGGCATGGGCCAGCGGCTCGGGATCGCGGCCGCGTTGATCGGCGACCCGAACGTCGTCATGCTCGACGAGCCGGTCAACGGCCTCGACCCCGATGGCATCCTCTGGATCCGCAACCTGCTCAAGGAGCTCGCCGCCGATGGCCGCACGGTGCTCCTCTCCTCGCACCTGATGAGCGAGATGGAGCTGACCGCCGAGCACCTGCTCGTCATCGGTCGCGGCCGGATCATGGCGGACATGCCGATGCACCGGTTCATCGCCCAGGCCACCGGCAACCACGTGCACGTCCTCACCCCGGACGGCACCGCGCTGCGCGACCTGATCGCGGCGCCAGGGGTCACCGTGACCTCCAGCGCGCCCGAGATGCTCGACATCGAGGGTGTCACCGCCCGGGAGATCGGCATCCGCGCGGCCGCGGCCGGGCTCGTGCTCTACGAGCTGACGCCCGTCGAGCCCTCCCTCGAGGAGGCGTTCATGACCATGACCCGCGACGCGGTCGAGTTCCACGGGACCGCGAGCCGCCACCAGGACCACCAGCTCGTGACAGTCGGCGCAGGCCGGGCAGCAGACAAGGACGCACGATGACCCTCACGACGCAGACCCCCGCCAGCACCATGCACGCCATCCCGGCGGTGCGCCCGAGCGCCCTGGGCGACACCAGGCTCAGCCTCTGGCACGTGCTCCGTTCGGAGTGGATCAAGCTCTGGTCCGTGCGGTCGACGGTGACCATGATGCTCGTGATCATGGCAGTGATGATCGGCTTCGGCGCGATGGCAGCCGGTGTCTCGACCGGGGAGGTCACCGGGCCCCCCGGCGGCGGCGGCGGGGGCGGCCCGTTCGCCACCGACCCCTTCGCCCTGTCGATGGTGGGCGCGAACGTCGCCGTCCTGCTCATCGGCACCCTCGGTGCCCTCGTCGGCGCTCGTGAGTTCACCTCCGGCATGATCCGCACGACCGTCGCGGCCGTGCCACGCCGGATCGCGGTGCTCGGTGCCAAGGCGGTCACGCTGACCGTCGGCCTGGTCCCGGTCGTCGTGGTCGGGGTGCTCGGCGCCTTCGTCGTGGCGATGTCGCTCCTGTCCGGAGCGGGTGCCGCGACCGTCACGCTCGGTGCCGCAGGTTGGGCGCTCGTCGGCACGATCTCCTACCTGCTGGGCGTGGGTCTGCTCGGGCTGTGCCTCGGCTTCCTCTTCCGCAGCATCGCCGGGAGCATCGCGACGCTCATCGGCGGGCTGCTCATCCTTCCCGGGATCATCGGCGCCCTCCTGCCGGCGAGCTGGAGCGAGGTCCTGAAGTACCTGCCCTCGAACGCGGCCTCCTCGTTCACGTCGATCACGCCGCCGGCGGACATGCTCGGGGTCGGTGCAGGTGTCGCGGTGCTCGTCGCGTGGCTGGTGCTCGCGGTGGGGGCCACGGGGTACATGTTCCGCCACCGCGACGTCTGAGCGCGGGGCTCGTCTGACACGCAGCCGCGTCCTCTGACGTGCGGCTCAGCCGCAGATGTCGCCCTCGAACGTCGAGTACCAGCTGAAGGGCAGGCCGGCGAGGAAGCCCTGCGGGTCGCCCGCCGCGAGGACGGACATCGCGAGGATCGTGCCGACCGGGCGGCCGGAGTACTCGTCGCCGGTCGCCACCTCGATCACGACCTCACCGCCGGGGTCGTGGATCCGCCAGAGCTCCGACCCGCTGGTGCTGATCCCGACGGACACCACGTCGGGCCGCGCTCCGGTGAGCTGACCGAGCGAGGAGTCGATGGCGATCCCCTCGGCCAGGTGCGGCCCGGCCGCCGTGATGTCGATCCGCGTCAGCTCACCGGACGCTGCATCGGTCCAGAGCAGGTACGGCGCGAACGGTGTGTCGGGGAACGGCGCGACCCACCTGCCGGGGGCCTGGGTGCCCTCGCAGGCGGCTGCGTCCCAGACGGCAAGTGGCGACGGGCTGCTGTCCGGTGCGAGGCGGACTCCGACCCGCAGGGGCACCGCGCCCGGCGCCTGCAGTCCCCCCGGCACGACGACGAGGTCCGCCGCCACCGGGGCTCGGCCCGGCGTCGGACTCGGTGCCGGCGGGGTTGCCGTGGTCGTGGGAGTCGAGGGTGCCGGGGCCGCGGTCCGGACGGCCATGGCCGTCGAGGGCGACGCGGTGGGGGTCGTCGTCGGGACGCATGACGCCACGGTGAACGCCGTCGCTGCGACGAGAGCGATGGCGGCGGCGGTGGTACGTCGCGTCGTCATGCGTGGTGCCCGTTCTCTTGTGTCGGTCCGGTGGTGGCGGCCGGCTCGCTGCGCGCGGGGCGATGGGTGAGTCGTCGGCTCACGGGAGGACGAACGTCCAGGGCCCGCCTGCCGCCGATGCTCTGATGCTCGGTCCCCAGCCGCTGGCGACCGTCGCGCAGAGCTCGGACGTCCCGGGCGGCCACGGCTCGCCGTTCATGAACGTACAGGTGAACGGCACGATCTCGACCGGGACGCCGACGGACGCGCCAGAGACCCACGCACCGACCTGCGCCGCGGGGAGGTCTGAGGCCTGACCCTGGCCGATGATCTTCCCGTCCCGCCAGACCTGGACACCGACCGGCCCGTCGGTCGTGGCAGCGAGGGACCGCCCGGTGCTGAGCGCCGTGACGGTGGCGACGAGCGAGCCGTCGACGAGCTGCGCCGTGCCCCCGAGCAGTGACCTCGGGTGTCCGAGCGGGTGAGCGAAGGAGTCGGTCGACGGGCTCGTGGCGCACGCCGTCTGATCCATCGGGGTCGTGAAGGAGGCGGGCGGCCGCGCGACGGTCGGGACCGTCGGCTGGACCGCGCCGCCGTTGCCGCTGACGGCGAGGTCTCCTGCGCTCGCCACGGCCGTGGCCCGCTGCCCGCCGTCCGTCGACGTGAGGAGGACGACGATCTCGTAGCGGCCGGCCGCCAGCGGTGGGGCGGTGTCCGCTCCGCCCGAGCCCGCGGGCGCGCCGACGCAGGAGGCCAGATCGCCGTGGACAGTGAGGTCGACCGGGACGCTGCTCGCCGCGGTGAGCAGGGACGACGCCGGGGGCGTTCGAGGCACGCCCACCACCGTCCCGTCGAGCAGGGCGATGCTGCCGACGACCTCGAGCCCGGTCGGAGTCCCGGCCGGCGGCCGGGCCGAGACGTCGCCGGTCCAGGTCTCGCCGACGGTGACCACCGCCGGAAGGCCGGCGGTGGTCACCGCGAAGCGGATCGTGGCTGCGGCAGGCGACGAGCCGAGCGGCAGCCCGCACATGTCCCAGTCGTCCGTCCAGCCCGCAGGCCAACCCTGCGCGACGACCTCCGGCGGTGCCGGGGTCGGGCTCGGCTCGAGCACGGGCGCCACCGTCAGGGTGGGCGCCGCCTGCGACGAGGTGGCCGCCGCCACCTGTGGCCGGGGCCCCGGACTGAGGACCTGGAGGGTCGCGCACCCGCCCACGAGGACCACCGCGATCCCGACGCTCACGGCGCGCGCCGCCTCGTCGCGACCCCGGGTGCCGGTGGTGACGCTCGGCCCGCCCGTCCCCTGCTCCCTTCGGTCACCCGGAGTGGCTAGACGATGATGCGACATGGTTTCGCAACGGAGCGGAAGCACCGCGCATCTGGGCCCGGTTCCATCCTTGGCGCCTCGGTGGCAGGGCTCGCGGCCCGATGATCGACCCGTAGACTCCCTGGGTCCGCGGCACCCAGGGGTCGACAACGCCGTCGCCCCGATCACTCCGCGCCCGCAAGACCTGGAGGTCGGATGCTCACGCTCGGCAACACGAGCCTCACCATCGTCGCGGTCATCGCCGCCATCGCGATCGTCTCGCTCGCGTTCGCCCTGGTGCTCCGCCGACAGGTGCTGGCGGCCGACGAGGGCACGGCGAAGATGCAGGAGATCGCGACGGCGATCCAGGAGGGTGCGCACGCGTACCTGCACCGGATGTTCCGCACGCTCGTGCTGTTCGCCGTGATCGTTTTCGGGCTCCTCTTCCTGCTCCCCGGCGACACCGGGATCCGCATCGGCCGCTCGCTCTTCTTCCTCGTCGGCGCCGGGTTCTCCGCGGCGATCGGCTACCTCGGCATGTGGCTCGCGACCCGCGCGAACGTCCGCGTGGCGGCCGCTGCCCGTCGGCCGGACGGTCGCGTCGTCGGCGCGCAGATCGCCTTCCGCACGGGTGGCGTGGTCGGCATGTCCGTTGTCGGCCTCGGCCTGGTCGGGGCGACGTCGGTCGTGCTGATCTTCCGGGCGCAGGCGCCGGCGGTGCTCGAGGGCTTCGGCTTCGGGGCGGCCCTCCTCGCGATGTTCATGCGCGTCGGTGGCGGCATCTTCACGAAGGCCGCCGACGTCGGCGCTGACCTCGTCGGCAAGGTCGAGCAGGGCATCCCGGAGGACGACCCCCGCAACGCGGCAACGATCGCCGACAACGTCGGCGAC
>JBBRGX010000014.1:0-38242 GCA_038223605.1 Actinomycetales bacterium
AGGCCGGGGGCCTCGGCCTGGTACGCCTCGCCGCGAGCGAGGTTGCGCAGGAACCCGCGCTGGGCCACGGCCCGCGAGCGCGCGTCGATGGTCTGGTAGTGGTGCGACCAGTCGACCGAGAGTCCGAGCCGGCGCCACAGGGCCTCGAACTGCACCTCGTCCTCGACGGTCAGCCGCTCGCAGAGCTCGACGAAGTTGCGTCGCGAGATCGGCAGCTGGTCGGCTGCCTTGATGCTCTTTCCCTCACCACCCTCGTGCGGAGGGGTGAACGCGGCGTCGTAGCCGAGCGTGGGGTCGCAGCGCACGCCGTAGTAGTTCTGCACGCGGCGCTCGGTCGGCAGGCCGTTGTCGTCCCAGCCCATCGGGTAGAAGACCTCGCGTCCGCGCATCCGCTGGAAGCGCGCGATCACATCGGTGTGCGTGTAGCTGAAGACGTGCCCCACGTGCAGCGAGCCGGAGACCGTCGGCGGCGGGGTGTCGATCGAGTACACCTGCCCGCGCGTCTTGCTGCGGTCGAAGGAGTACGTGCCCTGTGCGGTCCAGGCTTCGTCCCAGCGCTCCTCCAGCCCGTCGAGGCTGACCTTGTCCGGTACCCGCGACGCGTCGGTGGTCGGCGGGGTGGTGGTCAGGTGCGGCTGGTCGCTCATGGGGCGTGATTCTCCCAGAGTCCCCGGGGTCGCCGTGCACCTGTCCGTGGGGCTTCGGTGCACGCCGAGGGTGACGGGAGGTTCAGGGCGCAGGAGGACCGCGGCGGGCCGAGCACCCCTCGGAGGTCGTCGGAGCGCTGCGAGCGTTCGCCCCTCGGTCGATCGTCCTCAGCGCGATGATCGCCGTACCACCCCTCCTGGGTCGCAGCGGTCCGCAGGACGTGGTCCGCGGCCTTCACCGCGGCGACGAACGCGGGGGCGGCGTCGGGCGGCGTCGGCCGGCGTCGGCCGGGAAGCCGATCAGTCCGATGTCGGCGACGCAGGCGCGGTCGATGTCCGCCTCGGTGAGCAGGTCGTCCAGCGGCATCGTCCTGTCCTGACGGGTCGACAGGTGCCGAGGAGACGCGGGTCCCTGGCGGGCGCGGGGGCGTCGCTCAGGGCATGCTCAGGGGGTTTTCCAGGGTGGTCCCCGATGTCGCGAGGCCGCTGATGGCGCGAGAATCGTCCCACCACCACCGACACGAGGTTCGAGGACACAGCATGCGCGCACTGGCAGCCGACCCGGCAGCGACCGAGCAGATCGCCTCGGCGAGGACCTTGGTCAAGGTCTACGGCACTGGCGAGGCGGCCGTGCGTGCCCTCGACGGCGTCGACGTCGACTTCGCCCGCGGCGAGATGACGGCGATCATGGGCCCGTCGGGCTCCGGCAAGTCGACGCTCATGCACTGCATGGCGGGCCTCGACACCCCCACCTCAGGGACCGTCCTGGTCGACGGGGAGAACGTCGGGCGGATGAAGCAGCGTGACCTCACCCGCCTGCGACGCACCCGGCTCGGCTTCGTCTTCCAGTCCTTCAACCTCATCCCGACGCTGACGGCGGAGGAGAACATCACCCTGCCGCTGGACATCGCCCGCGCCGACGTCGACCGCGGCTGGTTCGACACCGTCGTGGACGCCGTCGGCCTGCGCGACCGCCTCGACCACCGCCCGAGCGAGCTCTCGGGCGGTCAGCAGCAGCGCGTGGCCTGTGCCCGCGCGCTCGTCTCGCGGCCGTCGGTCGTCTTCGCCGACGAGCCCACCGGCAACCTCGACTCCCGGTCCAGCGGCGAGGTGCTCGACTTCCTGCGGCGCTCGGTCGACGAGCTGGGCCAGTCCGTCGTCATGGTCACGCACGACCCGACCGCTGCGTCCTACGCGCACCGGGTCCTGTTCCTCGCCGACGGCCGCCTCGTCGGCGAGCTGGAGGACCCGACGCCCGAGACCGTGCTCGATGCGCTGCGCGCCCTCGGTGCCGGGCGTCGTGAGCCCGTCCCGCACGGGTCCCGCTCCTCCGCGCACGCCATGGCGATGGATCGCGACGCGGCCGTGCACGGCCAGCACCTCGCGGCGGGCCACGACAAGTGACTCGCGTCGCGCTGCGCAGCATCCGCAGCCACCTCGGTCGGTTCCTCATGTCGGTGATCGCCGTGCTCCTCGGCGTCGCCTTCGTCGCGGGGACGTTCAGCCTGCGGGCGATGCTCTCCAGCACCTTCGACTCGATCGTCCAGGCCTCGGCGCAGGGCGACGCGTACGTGCGCGGGGTCACGAGCGCGAGCGGTGGATCGGACCCCTCGACGCTCGGTCAGGAGCGCGGCGTGATCCCGCTCACGCTCGAGCCGATCCTCAAGGCGACCCCAGGGGTCGCCGCCGTCGTCCCCGACCTGAGCGGGCCCGTCGTCCTGGTGGGCAAGGACGGCACGGCCGTCAGCGGTGGCGGCGGCGCCCCCAGCTTCGGGATGGCCTACGACCCCGCGGACACGGGCATCACCCTGATCGTCGGCACGGCGCCGAACGGGCCGGGGGAGGTCGTCCTGGAGACGGCGACGATGCAGGCCTCGGGTCTCGCGATCGGCGACACGACGTCGATCGTTCTCGGGGGCGTGCAGCAGGTGCGCGTCGTCGGTGAGGCGAGCTTCGGCACGGCGTCTGCCGGGGCGCGGTTCGTCCTGCTCGACCGCGCCGTCGCCGCTGCGGCCTTCGCGCCCGACGGCGGGGTGCGGAGCTTTGCGGTCTACGCCCGGGACGGGGTGGCCGAGAAGACCCTCGTCGCCGATCTCAGGACGGCGCTCGCCGACCAGCCGGCAGCGGAGGCTACGACGGGCGACGAGGTCCGCACGGAGGCGAAGGCGCAGATCGCGACGATCCTCGGGTTCATCTCGACCTTCCTGCTCGTCTTCGCTGCGATCTCGCTCTTCGTCGGTGCGTTCATCATCGCCAACACCTTCCAGATGATCGTCCGGCAGCGTCAACGCGAGTTCGCGATGCTGCGGGCGATCGGCGCCTCACCGGGGCAGGTGTTCGGGTCGATCCTGGTGCAGGCCGCCGTGGTCGGTCTGCTCGGCTCGGCCGCCGGGGTCGGGGCCGGCGTCGCCCTGGTCGCCGGGCTGAGGTTCGTCCTCGCCCGGATGGGCCAGGAGCTCTCCGGTGCCATCCCGCTCGACGCATCGACGGTGGGCATCTCGATGGCCGTCGGTCTCGTCGTGAGCCTGGTGGCCGCTGCCGTGCCGGCCAGGCGTGCTGCGCTCACCCCGCCCGTGGAGGCCATGCGCGACGAGGTCGTCGTCGCCGATCGTGGCTCCCGGCTGCGCTCCGTGCTCGGCGCGGTGCTCGTGGTGCTCGGAGTGGTGGCCGTCGTCGCCTCCGCCGTCGCCGACCTCTCCTCCGCCGGGCCGGTGCTCGGCGCCGGTGCCGCAGGGATCGTGCTCGGTGTGCTGCTCGTCTCGCCGACCGTCGTGCCCGCTGCGCTGCGCGTCCTCGCGGCGCCCGTCGTCGCGGCCCTGCGGCCGCTCGGCGCGCTGGCCAGGGGCAACGTGACACGCAACCCGCGACGGACCGCCTCCACGGCGGGCGCCCTGATGATCGGGATGGCACTCGTCGGTGCCGTCTCGGTGCTCGCGGCCTCGGCTGCCGAGTCCACCCGGTCGATCGTTCAGAACGAGTCCACCGCCGACTTCGTGATGCGGTCGGCGACCTTCGAGCTGCCGAAGGAGATCGTCGCCCAGGTCGAGGCCCTCCCGGGG
The DNA here is from genome assembly GCA_038223605.1 of Actinomycetales bacterium. Taxonomy (GTDB): domain Bacteria; phylum Actinomycetota; class Actinomycetes; order Actinomycetales; family Cellulomonadaceae; genus Actinotalea. Next base: position 3,707 of record JBBRGX010000014.1, read on the forward strand.
GTCGCGGCCGCTGACGCCGTGCACGTCGGTCCGCTGACGGTCGACGGCGCGCGCACGATCGCCGTCGGCGCGCCGGCCGCGATGTTCGGCAGGACCCTGAAGGTCGAGGTCACGTCGGGTGACCTTGCGTCCCTCACCCGTGGCGACGTCGCCGTCCGTGCCAGCGTCGCGACCGCCAAGGGCTGGGCGGTCGGGGACCGCCTGACCGTCGCCGACGGCAGCCAGAGCCGCCAGGTGACGATCGGCGCCGTCATCGACTCCAGGGCGCTCGACGTCGACGTGACCCTGCCGCTCGACGTCTTCCAGAGCCTCGTCCCGGCGGGGCAGGACGTCGTCCGCACGCTGTTCGTCGCGGCGACGCCCGGGTCCGACCTCACGGCCCTGCGCGCAGAGCTCACCGCGGCGGCCAAGCCGTACCTGATCGTCTCCGTCCTCGACAACGCGCAGTTCGCCGACGCGCTTGCCGACCAGGTCAACCAGGTGCTCGTCATCCTCTACGCGCTGCTCGGGCTGTCGGTGGTCATCGCCGTGCTCGGGATCGTCAACACGCTGGCGCTGTCGATCGCCGAGCGCACCAAGGAGATCGGCCTGCTGCGCGCCGTCGGCCTCGGCCGGGCCCAGCTGGCCGCCGTCGTCACGATCGAGTCGGTGCTCACGGCGGTCTTCGGCACGGTGCTGGGCATGGTCGTCGGGGTGGGGATCGCCTCGGCGCTCCCGTCGGTCTTCGCCGACCAGGGACTCAGCGTCCTCGCGATCCCGTGGACCCGGCTCCTCGTCGTCGTGGCGCTCTCGGTCGTCGTCGGTGCGCTCGCTGCGGTCGGCCCGGCGGTGCGCGCCGCGAGGCTCGACGTGCTCGACGCCGTCTCGCACGAGTAGCCGGTCGCGCCCCGGCCGCCCGTGATCGACGGGCGGCCGGCGCGCGGCCTGCCGGGAAGGTGACCTAGGGTCGTCGGACAGGCGACGAGAACGGGTGAGGAACAGTGGCAGGTCTGACGGTGGGGCTCGCAGCGGCCCTGGAGCAGTTCCACCCGAACGAGATCCTCGAGCACGTGGTGCTCGCGGAGCAGCACGGCTTCTCCGGGGTGATGGCCGCCGACCACTTCCAGCCGTGGGTCCCTGCGCAGGGCCAGGCCTCGTTCGTCTGGAACGTCATGACGGCGATCGCCGAGCGCACCACGGGTGACGTCGGCCCGGGTGTGACCGCTCCGACCTTCCGGTGGCACCCGGCGATGGTGGCCCAGGCCGCGGCGACGATGGCCGCGATGTACCCCGGCCGCCACTGGCTCGGTCTTGGCTCGGGGGAGGCCCTCAACGAGCACATCCTCGGTACCTACTGGCCGGAGGTCCCGGTCCGGATCAACCGGATGTTCGAGGCCATCGAGATCATCACCTCGCTCTTCGCCGGCTCGCTCGCCAACAAGGACGTCAAGCACTCCGGCGAGTACTACACGCTCGAGTCGACGCGGCTCTGGACGATGCCGGAGGTCCCGCCGGAGATCTACGTCGCCACCGCGGGGCCGGTCACCGCGAAGCGCGCCGGCCGCCACACGGACGGGCTCATCACCGTCGGCGCCCCGCTGGAGAAGATCGCCGGGCTGTTCGCCAAGTTCGACGAGGGCGCACGCGAGGCGGGCAAGGACCCGTCGACGATGCCGCGCCTGCTCCAGGTGCACCTGTCCTGGGCGCCGACCGACGAGGAGGCCATGGCGAACGCCATGCGCGAGTGGCCCAACGGCGGGATGAAGTTCCCCAAGGGCGACATCCGATCGCCGTTCGACTTCGAGCAGATGGCCAAGCTCGTCCGGCCCGAGGACTTCGCCGGCCGGATGGTCGTCTCCGCCGACCCCGACGTGCACCGGGCGGAGCTGCAGAAGTACGTCGACCTCGGCTTCGACCGGGTCTACCTGCACAACGTCGGCCGCAACCAGGCGGAATGGATCGAGGTCTTCGGCCGCGAGGTGCTGCCGAAGCTGCACCGGTGAGCACGCCGGACGAGGCGCGGCTCGAGGTCTGGGCGCCATCGGGCATCGGGGAGATCCGGCCGGGCGACATGCTCGAGGACGTCATCGGCGACGCGCTGGCCGAGGCCGGGCCGCTGCACGACGGCGACGTGGTGGTCGTCACGAGCAAGGTCGTCTCCAAGGCGGAGGGCCGCGTCGTGCACGCCGCCGACCGTGAGCAGGCGATCACCGACGAGACGGTGCGCGTCGTCGCCACGCGGGAGCACCCCGGGGGGTTGCTGCGGATCGTGGAGAACCGGCTCGGCCTGGTCATGGCGGCCGCGGGGGTGGACGCGAGCAACACGCCGGACGGCACCGTCCTGCTGCTGCCCGTCGACCCGGACGCCTCGGCGCGGCGGCTGCGCGCGGCGTGGCAGCGGCGCTTCGCCGTGCGTCTGGCGGTGGTGGTGAGCGACACGGCCGGGCGGGCCTGGCGCGAGGGCGTGACGGACCTGGCGATCGGTGCGGCCGGTCTCGTCGTGCTCGACGACCTGCGCGGGCAGCCGGACGCGCACGGGCACGTGCTCGTCTCGACGATCACGGCGGTGGCCGACGAGGTCGCCGCGGCCTCCGAGCTGGTGCGGGGCAAGGCGGCGGGGCGGCCGGTCGCGATCGTGCGCGGGCTCGGCCGGTACGTGACGGACCAGGACGGCCCGGGGGCCAGGGCTGCCGTCCGCGATGCCGCCGGCGACATGTTCCGGCTCGGCACGGCCGAGGCATGGCGGGAGGGGTACGACGCCGGCCTCGCCTCGCGAGAGGACGACGCGACCGGCTCGGACGAGGCGCCGGCAGGACGGACGGTCGGGTCAGGATCCGCGGGGTCCCGGTCGGCCGTGACCGAGTCGACGGAGGCTCCCCGCCCATGACCGATCCTCGTTGGTCGGTCCTCGTGCCGGTCAAGCGGCTCGGCGCCGCCAAGTCCCGGCTCGACCTGCCGCCTGCCGAGCGCGCAGCGCTCGCGCGGGCGATGGCCGTCGACACCCTCGTGGCCGTCCTTGCCACGCGAGGGGTCGACCGTCTGGTGGTCGTCTCCGGCGAGGACAGCCTGCGGGGAGCCCTGCACGAGCGGGCGGGCGCCCACGGGAGCGTCGACGAGCGCGTGACCTGGGTCGATGACCCTGGCGCCGGCCTGTCCGAAGCGATCGACCGTGGCATCGGGCTGCTCGCGGCGACCTCCGGCGGCGCCTCCGCGATCCTGCTCGGCGACCTCCCTGCGCTGCGACCCGTGGAGCTGGACGAGGCGCTCTCCGCGGGAGCCGGTCACCGGCGTGCGATGGTCGCGGACACGGAGGGTGTCGGCACCACGCTGCTGACCGCCCTGCGGGCCGAGGACCTGCGTCAGCACTTCGGTCCCGGTTCGCGCCTGGCGCACGAGCAGGCCGGGCACGTCGTCCTCGACGGGACCTGGCCGACCCTTCGTCGTGACGTGGACACGGCAGCCGACCTCGACGCCGCGATCCTGCTCGGCGTCGGCCGGGGGACCGCCGAGGTGCTCGTCGAGCTCCGCCGCCCGGTCTCCGGGCAGGGGATCGGTCGGCCGGTCTAGCCGCGGCCCGGACCGTCGGCCGTCGGCACGGTGCTGGCCAGGTCGAGGGCGGCTGCGGCGATCGCCGCGGTGGCGCCGTCGTCCGTCATCAGCAGCGGGAGCACCCGGCTCGTGATCGCTGCCGACTCCAGCGCCCCGGCGGCGTCCGCGTCCGTGGTGTCGACGAGCCAGCCGTCCAGGAGTCCGCCGGTCGAGCGGGCCCCGTAGTGCAGGCCGACCGCTGCGGCCGTGGTCGGGACGTCGATCGCGGCCAGGCAGGCGTCCGCCATCCCGCGCACGGGTGCGCCGCCGACGATCGGGGAGATCCCGACGACCGGGGCCGGTGTGGCCAGCATCGCCTCGCGGATCCCCTGGACGCCGAGGATCGTGCCGATCGAGACGACCGGGTTCGACGGCGGGAGCAGCACGACGTCGGCCTGCGCGATGGCCTCGAGCACCCCGGGCGCCGGGCGCGCGGACTCGATGCCGACCTGCACGAACCGCCGGGCGGGGATGCCTGCGCGGTAGCGCACCCACCACTCCTCGAAGTGGATCAGCCGGACCTCGCCGTCGACCTCGACCTCGACATGCGTCTCGGCCGGCTCGTCGGACATGGGCAGCAGCCGTGCGCCGGGCTGCCAGCGCTCGCAGAGGCGGGCGGTCACGGTGCTCAGCGGCAGGCCGGACCGCAGCAGCTCGGTCCGTGCGATGTGGGTCCCCAGGTCCAGGTCGCCGAGGGTGAACCAGTCCCACCCCAGGCCGTAGGCGTGCAGCTCGGCGCTGACCCGGCTCGTCTCGGTCGCCCGGCCCCAGCCGTGCTCACCGATCACCCCGCCGAGCGTGTACATCACGGTGTCCAGGTCGGGGCACACCCGCAGACCGTCGAGCCAGAGGTCGTCCCCGGTGTTGACGACGACGGTGACCTCGGCAGCGGGCTCGGTCCGGGTCAGGTGGGCCAGCAGCCCCCGGGTGAACCGCGCGCCACCCACGCCGCCCGCCAGGACGGTGATCCGGCGACCCACGGCGCGATCAGTCCTGGACAGCCGCTTGGGAGGACTGCAGCGTCGAGCCCGGCTCGCCGGCCGGGATCGGGTTGACGATCACCGCTGTGCCGTAGGCGCAGACCTCGCTGAACTGGCCGATCGCGCCCGTGTCGAAGCGCATCATGAGGATCGCGTTCGCTCCGCGCGACTGGGCCTCGGTGACCAGGCGGTGCATCACCTCGGCGCGGGACTCGTACATGATCTTCGTGTACTCGGGGATCTCCCCACCGCCGATCGAGCGCAGGCTCGCCGTGAAGCTCGAGCCGATGTTCGTCGAACGCACGGTCAGTCCCATCACCTCCCCGAGGACGGCCGACACTCGGTACCCGGGGATCTCGTTCGTCGTCACCACGATCATGTCCGGATCCTGTCACGACTCGACGTGCGACCGGTGTGCTTCGGCCCGCACGAGGTGGGAAGGTGTCGCCATGACGACGACCCCGCCCCCGGACCAGGGCGCCATGGCCCTCGCCCTCGATCGTGCCCACGTCTTCCACTCCTGGTCTGCCCAGGCGCACCTCGCGCCGCTGGTGATCGCGGGCGGCGGCGGCTGCGAGGTCTGGGACCACGACGGACGCCGGTACCTGGACTTCTCCAGCCAGCTGGTCAACACGAACATCGGGCACCTGCACCCCGCAGTGGTCGCCGCGATCCAGGAGCAGGCGGCGATCCTGCCGACCGTTGCGCCCGGGCACGCGAGCCTGGTCCGCGGGCAGGCCGCACAGGCGATCGTCGGCCACACGCCCGAGGGCATGGACAAGGTGTTCTTCACCAACGGCGGCGCCGATGCGAACGAGAACGCGATCCGGATGGCCCGTCTGCACACGGGGCGGGACAAGGTCGTCTCCGCGTACCGCTCGTACCACGGCAACACCGGTGCGGCGATCGTCGCGACCGGGGACTGGCGCCGGATGCCCAACGAGTACGCGCGCGGTCACGTGCACGTCTTCGGCCCCTACGCCTACCGCTCGGAGTTCTGGGCGACGAGCGTCGAGCAGGAGGGGGAGCGGGCCCTGACCCACCTGCGCCGCGTCGTCGAGGCCGAGGGGCCGTCGACGATCGCCGCGATCCTCTTCGAGACGATCCCCGGGACCGCCGGTGTGCTGGTCCCGCCGCCCGGATACCTCGCGGGCGTGCGCGAGGTGTGCGACCGGCACGGGATCCTCCTGATCCTCGACGAGGTGATGGCCGGGTTCGGCCGTGCCGGTGCCTGGTTCGCCTTCGACGACGAGGGCGTGCGGCCCGACCTGATCACGTTCGCCAAGGGTGTCAACTCCGGGTACGTGCCGGCCGGCGGCGTGGTCCTCTCCGCCGAGATCGCCGCGACCTTCGACGAGCGGGTCTTCCCCGGTGGGCTGACCTACTCCGGCCATCCGCTGGCGATGGCCTCCATCGTCGCGACGATCCACGCGATGGAGGCGGAGCAGATCGTGCAGAACGCGGCCCGGATCGGTGCCGAGGTGCTCGCGCCCGGACTGGCCGAGCTCGCCGAGCGGCACCCCGTCGTCGGAGAGGTGCGCGGTCGTGGCGTCTTCTGGGCGGTCGAGCTGGTCGCGGACCGTCGCAGCCGCGAGCCCCTCCCGGCGGCACTCATGGGCCGGCTCAAGTCGGCCTGCCTGGAGCGCGGGCTGCTGCCCTTCCTCGCCGACAACCGGCTGCACGTGGTCCCGCCCTGCATCGTCACCGATCACGAGGTCGGCACGGCCCTCGCTGTCTACGACGAGGCCCTGTCCCTCCTCGACGCCGAGGTGGCCCGATGAACGCCTCGGCCGTCCCGCTGCGCGCCGTGGTCACCGGGGCGTCCTCGGGGATCGGGGCGGCGACGGTGCGCCGACTGTGTGCCGAGGGCTGGGAGGTGCTCGCCGTCGCGCGCCGCATCGACCGACTCCAGGCCCTGGCGAACGAGACGGGCGCCGAGCCGTTCCAGGCCGACCTCACCTCGGCCGAGGACGTGGCCCGGCTCGCCGCCCACGTCGAGTCCACCGGCGGGATGACCTCGCTGGTCAACATCGCCGGTGGCGCCCTCGGCCTCGACCCGGTCGCCGACTCCGAGCTCGAGGACTGGCGCTGGATGTTCGAGATCAACGTCCTCGCGACGCTCCGGGTGACGCAGGCCCTGCTCCCGGTGCTGCGCGCGAGCGGCCGTGGCGACGTCCTCTTCGTCACCTCCACGGCCGCGACCGGTCCCTACGAGGGCGGCGGCGGCTACACCGCGGCGAAGCATGCCGAGCGGATGCTCGCCACGACGCTGCGCCTCGAGCTCATCGGGCAGCCGGTGCGGGTGATCGACATCCAGCCCGGTGCCGTCGCGACGGAGGAGTTCTCGCTCGTGCGCTTCGGCGGGGACGCGCGACGCGCGGCCAAGGTCTACGAGGGGTACCAGCCGCTCGACGCCGACGATGTCGCCGACGTGATCGCCTTCGCGCTCACCCGCCCGCACCACGTGAACATCGACACCCTGGTCGTCCGCCCGAGGGCGCAGGTCTCGAACACGCAGATCGCGAAGGGCTGAGCCGCCCAGCTCGTCACCGCGGCCGGTGCCGGCCCGGTCCCGTGCTGCGCCTCAGCCGACGACGGTCCGGTTGCGCCCGCCGCCCTTGGCCGCGTACAGCGCGGCATCGCTGCGCGCCAGGAGCACCTCAGCCGCCGCCGCGCCGTCCCAGACGGTCAGGCCGATGCTCACGGTGACCTGACCGTTCGGGACGGGAACGTCCCAGACGAGGCGTGCGATCGAGGTGCGGATCCGCTCGCAGACGACCGATGCCGATGCCGCGTCCGCGTCCGCGATGAGGAGCACGAACTCCTCGCCGCCGTAGCGCGCGGCCAGGTCCCGGTCGCGGACGGCGCCGGCGATCGTCTGCGCCACGCGGGCAAGGACCTCGTCGCCGACCTGGTGGGAGCAGGTGTCGTTGACGTTCTTGAAGTGGTCGATGTCGAGCATCGCGAGGGCGAAGGGAACCCCTCCGCTCGCCCAGAGACTGAGCGTCTCGTCGAAGATCCGCCGGTTCGGCAGGCTGGTGAGCGCGTCGTGGTTGGCCTCCCAGGCCAGCGCCTCGTTGCGTGCCTCGAGCAGACGTGCGCGGCGCCGGTGCGCCTCGGCCTCGCGCTCGGCCCGTTCGATGTCGAGCCGCGAGCTCAGCAGGACGGCGCGTCGTTCGGCGACCGCGTCGTTCAGCTCGACCGACAGGTCGTGCAGCTCGTGCAGCGCGTCCAGGGCGCCGGTCAGGTCGCCGGCGCCCTCGCGGGCCGCGACGAGGGTGTCGAGCAGGACGAGCCGCTCGGTCGGTCGGTCCCGCTCGTGGCTGATCGCGACCCCGAGCTCGGCCTCCTCGACGGCCGAGGCGACCGCGCCGGTGGTCAGCAGCCAGCGGGCGCGCAGGCCGTGCAGGGCCAGCCGGTGGCGCTCCGCCGGGAAGCGCTCGAGCATCGACTGGGTGGTCGCCAGCGCGGCCCCGCAACGCTCCAGGTCCTTGGCGATGAGGTGGGCACTGGCCAGCGCGAGGCGAGCGTCCATCGCCGAGCCGGTCAGTCCGGCGGAGTCGGCCTCGTCGATGGCCTGCAGGGCGACACCAGCGGCGCGCCGCGCGGCCGCGGCAGCTCCGCGCGGGTTCGTGCGCACCATCCGCTCGGCCGTCGCGACGTAGTGGCGGGCGAGGTTCGTCTGGGCGACCGCGGCCATGTCGGTCTCGTTCGATGCGAGCCAGGTCCGGCGGGCGTTCTCCAGGCACTGCAGAGCCTGCGGCGCGAACTGCGGCATCGCGGTGTAGACGATGCCCAGGTCGTTGAGCACCTCGGCGGTGCCGACCGGGTCCTCGGCCCGGCGCCGCAACGAGACGGCGCGGTGCAGCAGGTCGACGGCGTCCTCGTGCTGGCCGAGCTCGTGGTGGACCAGGCCGCGCACGGCGAGGGCCCTGGACTGCCAGACGAGGTCCTCGGCCTCGAGAGCGAGCGCCTCGGTCCGGGCGGCCGCGGCGAGCGCCTCGGTGTCCCGGCCCATCTGGTGGTGCGCCGACGCGGCGAGCCAGGACAGTCGCATCTGGGCGTCGGCATCGCCCGCCTCGTGCGCGCAGGCCATGGCCTCCTCGGTGCGACGGATGCAGGCCTCGGGGTCGGAGTGGAGCAGGATCTCGAGCTCGTCGAGCTCGTCGAGCAGGCGGTCGCAGGGCACGGGGACCACGCGCTCCTCCGGTGCTGTGCGCACCTGCTGCACCGGTGTCCCCTTCCTGTGGCCCCCTCATGCCCTTGGTCGTTCATCGTCCACCGGTGCAGGCACGTGAGACATCCGGCCGACCGACCTGAGAGCGGCCGGCCGGCCGGTCGCAGGACCGGCTCAGCAGCGGGCGTCGGCCCAGGCCCGCAGGCTGTCCCGGACGAAGAGGGCGCCCCGCTCGCCGCCGTAGCTCGCGCCGAAGCGCTCGTCAGCGGCGTACATCTCGCCGAGGCCGACCACGTACTCGACGACGGGCTCCCCGCCGGCGCCGGGCGTGCCAGGGATGCTCCCGAGCCAGGCGACGTGTCGTGCGGCGAGCGCCTGCGCCCGGGGCGACGCGGGATCGGTACCGTTCGCGGCTGCGGCCGCCCAGTCGCTCGCGAGCGCCCTCTGGTCCGCCGACCAGCGTGCCTGCTCGTCCGGCGACATCGACCGCCACCATGCGTCGCCGGAGGCGTACGCCGTGGCGCCCCAACGCTGCTCGACCTCCTCCTGGTACCGCGTGTGATCGAATCCGTCCAGCATCTCCTCGGCCATGAGCCCTCTCCCGTCCTTCATCGCTGTCAAGGTGCGCCGGACCGATGCGGTCCGGCGGTCGAGCAGCTCGCGCTCCTCGGCGAGCAGGCGGAGGTGCTGCTCGAGGGCCTCGGCCGGGCTCGTCCCTCGATCGAGGACCGCCGAGATCGCCGGGGGCCCGAGCCCCAGGTCCCGGAGCAGCAGGATCCGTTGCAGGCGTCGGAGCTCCGCGGCGCCGTACCACCGCATCCCCCCGTGATCGATGCGCGTCGGCGGCAGGAGGCCGATCGAGTCGTAGTGCCGCAGCGTGCGGCTCGTCGTCCCGACGAGCCGGGACACCTCCTGGATCGACAGGTCCGCGCTCGCTGTCCTTGCCATGTCTCGACGGTAGAGGTTGACGTCACGTCAAGCGCAAGCCCGGCCCGATGGCGACACCTGCCGGACACGGCCGGCCGCTACCCTCCCCTCATGACTCACCCTGAGCTCGCCGAGGCGACGACGATGCCGGCCACCCGCGAGGTGATGGGCTGGGAGCTCTTCGGCCAGGCGACCAGGGAGCTCGCCCAGGCCGTCGTGGACTCGGGGTTCGAGCCGGACGTGGTCGTGGCGATCGCGCGCGGCGGGCTGCCGGCCGGTGGCGCGATCGCCTATGCGCTGGGAACCAAGGCGGTCGCGACCCTCAACGTGGAGTTCTACACGGGGGTCGACGAACGCCTCGCCGATCCCGTCGTCCTGCCGCCGCTGCTGGACACCGCTGCCCTCGCCGGGCAGCGCGCCCTGCTCGTCGACGACGTCGCCGACACCGGCGAGACGCTCGCGCTCGTGCGGCGGATGCTCGTCGAGCACTGCGCCGAGGTGCGCACCGCCGTCCTCTACGCGAAGCCGCGCTCGGTCGTGGACCCGGACGTCGTCTGGCGCCGGACCGACCGGTGGATCACCTTCCCGTGGTCTGCCCTGCCCCCGGTCACCCGGGCCGTCGCGGGCTGAGCGCCCACTGCCGACCGGTCTCGGCCGGCCCGCTCAGAGCTCGACCGTCGCGACCGGCGTCCCGGTCGGCGCCGTCGAACCGCCGCTCGGCTCGACGGTGACCATCAGCTCGTGCACGTCGGCGAGGTCACCCTTGACGATCGCCGTCACGTCGCCGTGGTCCGGGACGAAGGTCGGTCCGGGGGCTGACGAGCCGTCGTCGTGCATCATCCAGACCTGGTAGACCATCCCGTCCCCGGCGGGCATCGGGACGTCCTGGCCCATCAGCGCGACGGAGTCCATCTCGGCGCTCATCACCACATGGGCGGAACCGAGGTCGACGTCGTGGCTGACGGCGTCGGGCGCGGACAGGATGCGCATCACCGTGGCCTGGGCCGCCTCGACCTGCAGGACGTGGCGACGGTCGTTGACGACGGTCGTCCCCCCGGCGACGGCCACCACGAGGGATGCGGCGACAGCAGCGATCGCCGGCCAGCCCGGCCGACGCCGACGTCGGCCGGACAGGACGACGACGGTGGCCGAGGTCGGCTCGCCCTCCGGCGCTGCCTGGGGCGTCCTGGCGACGCGGGCCCTGACCTCCTCGCGCATCGACGAGGGTGGGGCGACGGCCTCGGCGAGCGCGAGGCGGACCACGGCCCCCTCCAAGGAGGCGAGCTCGGCGCGGCAGTCCTCGCAGTCGGCCAGGTGCGCCTCGAACTCGGCCTGCTCGGCCGGGTCGAGGGCGTCGAGGAGGTAGGCGCCGGTCAGGGCGTGCGGGTTGTTCATCACTGCTCCACCCCCACGGCGTCGCGCAGCCGGATGAGGCCGTCGCGGATCCGAGTCTTGGCCGTCCCGAGCGGGATCTGCAGGACGGTGGACACCTGCTGATGCGTGTAGCCGCGGTAGTACGCGAGCTCGATCGCCTCGCGCTGCGGCAGGGTCAGCGTGCCCAGCGCACGGCGCACGAGCGCAGCGTCCCACTGGCGCTCGAGCTGCGCGAGGACGACGTCGTGGTCGCCGGTGACGAGGCTCGCCGCCTCCTTGCGCAGCGTCGCCGACCGGACCTCCTCGCGGCGGACCCGGTCCACCGCCCGACGATGGGCCATCGTGAGGATCCAGCCCATCGCCGAACCGCGCGCGGGGTCGAAACGGGCGGCGAGCCGCCAGACCTCGGCGAGGACCTCCTGCGCCACGTCCTGAGCCATCTCCCGGTCGCGGACGACCCGCAGCGCGAGACCGAAGACCGGGCCGGCGATGCGTTCGTAGAGCTCGTCGAACGCAGCCTCGCTGCCGCGCGCGACCTCGGCGAGGACGTCCTCCGGGCGTCGCTCGCCGGCCGGGTCCGCTGTGCGCGGTGTCCCGGTCGGGTCGCTCGGCTGGTCCATGGTCCTCATCGGTCGTCGGCTGCCCGGTCAGCCGTTGCTGCTCGGGCTCGTCGTGGCGTCGTCGCTCGTGTCCATCATGACGCCGCTCGGGCTGGGCGAGGCGGACATGAGGGCTCCTGAGGTTCGGCTGGTGGGCGGTCGTCACCGGGTGTTCGCAGCCCGGCGGCCGTCGGATGGGTCCGGCTCACCCGAAGGTGAACGCGTAGGCCTGCAGACCGGGGGACAGCTCGAGCCGGAGCACGTCCGAGGTCGCTGCGCCGTCGACGAGCGTGTAGAGGGCGGGCGCTCCACTGATGCTCAGCACCGTCGCGGCCGCAGGGTCCCCGGCGAGCGAGACGGTGGCGGTGCCCTCGCCCGCCAGCACCAGGTACACCTGGGAGGCGCTGAAGGAGTAGCTGAGGACGGCGTCATGGCCGGCTTGCGCGTACTCGCTCTCGATCGACCAGGTCCCGCCGAACGAGACGTGGTCGCGCGGGGGCGTCGCGGCCAGCGTGTAGCTCGCGGAGCCCTGCGAGATCCGCTGGTCCGTGCGGTCGCCGAGCCGCGCGGCACCGAGGTAGGTCTCCGGCGAGCGGTCGGTCGGCGGTGCCGCCGGCCCCGCCGGGGCGGTGGCCTCGGGTGCGTTCGAGCCCTCGGCTCCCAGCAGCGTTCGGATCGCCGCTTCCGTCTCGTCGTAGGAGCCCTCGCCGTAGTGCACCTGGCGCACCGTCCCGGTCCGGTCGATGAGGTAGTGGGCCGGCCAGAAGCGCTGGTCGTAGGCGCGCCACGTCGCGAAGTCGTTGTCCTGGGCGATCGGGTAGGCCACGCCGAGGCGTGCGGCGTTGTCCTCGACGTTCGCCGTGACCTTCTCGAAGGCGAACTCGGGGGAGTGCACGCCGAGCACGACGAGACCCTGGTCGGCGTAGGTCGACGCCCAGCGCTCCAGCGACGGCAGGGTGCGCTGGCAGTTGATGCAGGAGTAGGTCCAGAAGTCGAGCAGCACGACCTTGCCCTGCAGCTCCTTCAGGGTGAGCGGGTCGCTGTTCAGCCACCCGGTGATCCCGGTCAGCTCCGGCGCAGCTCCGCAGTCCGCGAGGACGGACGGGTCGGCAGCGCACTCGTCGAAGGTGAAGGTGCCCGGCCTGGTCTGGCTCGCGGTGCGGCCGCCGAGCGCGTCGAGCTGGGCGCGGACCGCTCCGTCGTCCTGGATCCGGTCCGAGATCCCGGCGAGCCAGGTGGGGGTCAGGCGCTGCAGCGGCTCGGCGAGGTTGAGGGCGATCACCAGCGCCGTGGCGACCATCACGCCGCCGGCCAGCCCGCGCATGAGCTGGGTGCGCTCCCGCACCGCCTTGACCCGGGCGAGGATCTGGTTCCCGGCGAGCGCGAAGCCCAGCAGCGGGATGGCGATGCCGACCGAGAACGCCAGGGTGAGGAGCACGAGCCCCCAGCCGATCTGGGCCGTGGCGGCCAGGACGGTGATCGAGGCGAGGATCGGCCCGGCGCAGGGAACGAAGACCAGCCCGAGGCCGAGGCCGAGGACGAAGCCGTTCCCGTCGCGGTTCAGCCTCGGCATCCGGGTCCGGATGAACGGCGCCTCGAGCAGGTGCCCCAACCGCGGCCAGAGCAGCCCGAGACCGACGATCGCCAGGATGGTGATCCCCGTCCAGCGCAGCAGGTCGGCCGGCAGGTGCAGCAGGCTCAGCAGCGCCCCGCCGAGCAGAGTGAAGACCGCGAAGGAGGTGACGAGCCCGCCGACGACGACGAACGCCCGGCGCGGGGACGGGGTGCCCTGCTGGGCAGAGGTGGTCAGCACGACGGGCAGGACCGGCAGCACGCAGGGCGAGACCGCGGTCACCAGCCCGGAGACGAGCCCGACGACGAGGAGGGTCAGCATGCCCCGTCTTCGCACGCCGGATCGGCCCGGATGGCTCGGCCCGCTACGATGACGTCACAGGCATCGACCCGGTCATCGCCGGCGAGCCTCCGGAAGAACAGGGCCGCGTCTGGTGGCCCCCAGTAGAACCGGACGGGGCAGGCCCGTCACAGCCGTCGAGAGTGGTCGACGCCCGCGGTGACGCGGGTGCCGGCAAGCGAGGTGGTACCGCGGTGGTGCCCGGCCGGTCCGGGTCCCGTCGTCCTCGTGGACCGCCTGCCGCGTCCGTCTGGACGCCGAAGGAGACCCTCGTGGCCTACCCGCTGCACCGCTCGACCGACGACGAGTCCCTCGCCGCCTCACCTGACCTCCCCGCGCTCGAGCGCGAGGTCCTGGCGCACTGGCAGGCCGACGGCACGTTCCAGGCCTCCATCGACCAGCGCCCGGCCGGCCAGGACGGCGCGAACGAGTTCGTCTTCTACGACGGCCCTCCCTTCGCGAACGGCCTTCCGCACTACGGCCACCTGCTCACGGGCTACGCGAAGGACATCGTCGGGCGCTACCAGACGCAGCGGGGCCGCCGGGTCGAGCGCCGCTTCGGCTGGGACACCCACGGCCTACCCGCCGAGCTGGAGGCCGAGCGGATCCTCGGCATCACCGACAAGTCCCAGATCGACGAGATGGGTATCGCCGCGTTCAACGAGGCCTGCCGTACCTCGGTGCTGCGCTACACCGACGAGTGGCAGGCCTATGTCACCCGCCAGGCCCGCTGGGTCGACTTCGAGAACGACTACAAGACGCTCGACGTCACCTTCATGGAGTCGGTCATCTGGTCGTTCAAGCAGCTGCACGGCAAGGGCCTCGCCTACGAGGGCTACCGCGTCCTGCCGTACTGCTGGCGCGACGAGACGCCGCTGTCCAACCACGAGCTGAGGATGGACGACGACGTCTACGCCTCCCGCCAGGACCCGGCGCTGACGGTCGGCGTCCGGCTGGAGACGGGTGACCTGGCGCTGCTCTGGACGACGACGCCGTGGACCCTGCCCTCCAACCTCGCGCTCGCCGTCGGCCCGGACATCGAGTACGTCACGGTCGTCCCGGCGCAGGGCACACCGCTCGCCGGTCAGCGCGTGCTGCTCGCCGCCAGCCGGCTCGCCTCCTACGCCCGCGAGCTCGGCGAGGAGCCGGTCGAGGTCGCCCGGGTCGCCGGCCGCGAGCTCGCCGGGCTGCGCTACACGCCACCCTTCGACTACTTCGTCGGTCACCCGAACGCTCACCAGGTGCTCACCGGTGACTTCGTCACGACGGAGGACGGCACCGGGCTCGTCCACCTCGCGCCCGCGTTCGGTGAGGATGACATGGCCGTCTGCGGTGCAGCAGGGATCACCCCCGTCGTGCCCGTCGACTCCAAGGGACGCTTCACCTCCGAGGTCCCGGACTACGCCGGTCGGCAGGTCTTCGAGGCCAACCCCTTGGTGATCGCCGACCTCAAGGCCGGGACCGGACCGCTCGCTCGCGTCGACGAGGCCCGGCGCTGCGTGGTGCTTCGCCACGAGACGTACGAGCACTCCTACCCGCACTGCTGGCGCTGCCGGAACCCGCTCATCTACAAGGCTGTCTCCAGCTGGTTCGTGCGGGTGACGCAGTTCCGCGACCGGATGGTCGAGCTCAACCAGGAGATCACCTGGGTGCCCGAGCACATCAAGGACGGGCAGTTCGGCAAGTGGCTGGCCGGGGCACGGGACTGGTCGATCTCGCGGAACCGCTACTGGGGCACGCCGATCCCGGTCTGGGAGAGCGACGACCCGGCCTACCCGCGGACCGACGTCTACGGCTCGCTCGCCGAGATCGAGGCGGACTTCGGCCGCCTTCCGCTGAACGATGCCGGCGAGCCGGACCTGCACCGGCCCTTCATCGACGACCTCGTCCGCCCCAACCCGGACGACCCGACCGGGCAGTCGACGATGCGCCGGATCTCGGACGTGCTCGACGTCTGGTTCGACTCCGGGTCGATGCCCTACGCCCAGGTGCACTACCCCTTCGAGAACGCCGACTGGTTCGAGCACCACTACCCGGGCGACTTCATCACCGAGTACATCGGGCAGACCCGCGGCTGGTTCTACACGCTGCACGTGCTGGCCACGGCGATCTTCGACCGACCGGCCTTCCGTACCTGCGTCTCGCACGGCATCGTGCTGGGCTCGGACGGGCGCAAGATGAGCAAGTCCTTGCGCAACTACCCCGACGTCAACGAGGTCTTCGAGCGCGACGGCTCCGACGCGATGCGCTGGTTCCTGATGGCCAGCCCGATCATGCGCGGCGGCAACCTCGTCGTGACCGAGGAGGGGATCCGCGGAGAGGTCCGCCAGGTCCTGCTCCCGCTGTGGAGCACCTGGTACTTCTTCACGCTGTACGCCAACGCTGCCGACGGCGGCGCGGGCTACCAGGCAGCTCGCGTCGCCCCGGAGCGGGTCGCCGGGCTGCCGCCGATGGACCGCTACGTCCTGGCACGCACGCACGACCTCGTCGCCCGGGTCACGACCCAGCTCGACGAGTACGACGTCCCGGGGGCCTGCGAGTCCGTCCGCGAGCACCTGGACGTGCTCACCAACTGGTACGTGCGGACCCAGCGCGAGCGTTTCTGGGCCGAGGACCACGACGCCTTCGACACGCTGTGGACGGCCGTCGAGGTCCTCACGCGGCTGATGGCGCCGCTCGCTCCGCTGCTCACCGAGGAGATCTGGCGCGGGCTCACCGGTGGGCGCAGCGTCCACCTGACCGACTGGCCGGCGACGGCCGGCGCGCAGGGGACCGTCGTCGAGGCGGGGCTCATGGCGGACGAGGCGCTCGTCCGTGCCGTCGACGAGGTGCGGGCGATCGTGTCGGCGACGCTCGGGCTGCGCAAGGCCAAGGGCCTGCGGGTCCGGCAGCCGCTGCGCGAGCTGGGCCTTGCGCTCACGGACCCGCAGGCCGTTGCCCCCTACGCCGAGCTGATCGCCGCCGAGCTGAACGTGCGGCACGTCACCCTCGTCGACCTCGCGGAGGTCGGTCCGGCCGAGCTCGGCGTCCGGACGCGGCTCGCCGTGAACGCCCGTGCTGCTGGACCCCGCCTCGGACGCGGGGTCCAGGACGTCATCACGGCGGCCAAGGCGGGGGAGTGGAGCGAGGAGGGCGGCGTGGTCCTGGTGCGGACGCCGGCCGGGGAGGTCGCGCTCGAGCCCACCGAGTACGAGCTCACCACGGTCGTGGCGGACGGACGCGGCGAGGACCAGGCGGCGACGGTGCTCCCGGGCGGCGGCGTGGTGCTGCTCGACATCGGGCTGGACGATGCGCTCCTCGCCGAGGGGTTCGCCCGCGACGTCGTGCGGGCGGTGCAGGACGAGCGCAAGGCGGCCGGACTGCAGGTCACCGACCGGATCCGCCTGCGCCTGACGGTCAGTGACGACCATCTCGCCGCTCTCGAGGCGCATCGTGAGATGGTCGCGAAGGAGACGCTCGCGATCGGCCTCGATGCGGTGTCCGGGCAGGTGCCTGCCGGTGTCGTCGCCCTGGTCCAGGTCGAGGTCGCCACCGAGCCGACGGTGCTCCCGTGAGCGGCGAGGAGTCGCTGAGGGAGGTCTACGCCGCCATCCTCGACCGGTCGCCCGAGCACGACTTCGAGCCGACCCTCGACCGCGTCCGCGAGGTCTGCGACCTGCTCGGGAACCCCGAACGGGCCTATCGCGTGGTGCACGTGACCGGGACGAACGGCAAGACCTCCACCACGAGGATGACCGAACGGCTGCTGCGCGAGCACGGGCTGCGGACCGGGCGGTTCACCAGCCCGCACCTGACCAGCGTCACCGAGCGGATCGCGATCGACGGCGAGCCGGTGAGCAACGAGCGCTTCGTCGAGCTCTGGCAGGACGTGGCGCCGTACGTGCACATGGTCGACCAGCGCTCGCTCGACGCCGGCGGCCCTCGTCTCAGCTTCTTCGAGGTGCTCACCGTGATGGCCTTCGCAGCCTTCGCCGACGCGCCCGTCGACGTCGCGGTGATCGAGGTCGGCCTCGGCGGGGCGTGGGACTCGACCAACGTCGTCATCGGTGAGGTGGCCGTCCTCACGCCGATCGCTCGCGACCACGAGCGGTGGCTCGGCTACGAGCTCACCGAGATCGCCGGGGAGAAGGCCGGGATCATCAAGGACGGGTCCACCGTCGTGATGGCGGCCCAGCGGCCGGAGGTCGAGGGCGTCTTCCTCGCCGTCGCCGCCGGGCACGGCGCCCGGGTGCTGCGCGAGGAGGTCGATCTCGAGGTGGTCTCCCGGACGCTGGCGGTCGGCGGCCAGCTGCTCGACCTGCGGACCGTCGGCGGGCTCTACACCGAGGTGTTCCTCCCGCTGCACGGCGCCCACCAGGCGCACAACGCCCTCCTCGCGCTCGCGAGCGTCGAGGCGCTCCTCAAGGAGCACGGTGCGCTGGACGGCGGTGTGGTCGAGGCTGCGTTCGCCGACATGCACTCGCCCGGTCGGCTCGAGGTGGTGCGGATGTCGCCGACGGTCCTCGTCGACGCCGCGCACAACCCGCACGGTGTCGAGGCCCTTGTCGCCGGGGTCCAGGAGGCGTTCAGCTTCGAGAAGCTCGTCGGCGTCGTCGGCATCCTGCAGGACAAGGACGCCGAGGCGATCCTCTCCGGGCTGGAGCCGCTGCTCGACGAGGTCGTGGTCACCCGCTCCGGGTCGCAGCGCGCCTACGACGTCGAGGACCTCGCCGAGATCGCCCGCGAGGTCTTCGGTGCGGACCGCGTCCATGCGGTCGAGCGTCTCGACCAGGCGATCGCGCTCGCGGTCGAGCTCTCCGAAGGGAGCGCCGAGGGCTCGCCGACGGGTGCCGGGGTCCTGGTGACGGGTTCGGTGACGATGGCGGCCGAGGCGAGGACCCTCTTCGGGCGACCCTGACGGACCGTGACGACCCGTCTGCACAAACGTGCAGGCGGGTCGAACGTCCTCCCCTTGACCCTGACTTGACCGCCCCCAATGCTGAGTGAGGGGGCACGGGCCACAACGAGGTGCTCCTGTGCGGGCGGCAACGAGGCCGCACGCGAGGGGTCGTGACACAGGGAGTCAGGCATGAAGAAGCTCATCAACGATCCGGCACGTGTGACCGACGAGTCCGTCGAGGGCTTCGGCTGGGCGCACGCCGATCTGGTTGCCGTGCACACCGACCCGATGTTCATCTCGCGTGCGGGCGGCGCGGTGCAGGGGAAGGTCGGCCTGGTCAGCGGCGGTGGCAGCGGCCACGAGCCGCTGCACGCCGGATTCGTCGGGCTCGGCATGCTCGACGCCGCGGTTCCCGGGGCGATGTTCACCTCGCCGACGCCGGACGCGATCGCCCCGGCCACCATCGCCGCGAACGGCGGAGCCGGCGTGCTGCACATCGTGAAGAACTACACCGGCGACGTGCTCAACTTCGAGACGGCGGCCGAGCTCGCCGACGCCGACGGCATCGAGGTCCGTACGGTCGTCGTCAACGACGACGTCGCCGTCGAGGACTCCCTCTACACGGCCGGCCGTCGAGGGGTCGCGGGAACGGTCTGCGTCGAGAAGATCGCCGGTGCCTCCGCCGAGCGCGGCGACGACCTCGCCACGGTCACCGCCCTGGCCGAGAAGGTCATCGCCAACGTGCGCACGATGGGCGTCGCGCTCGCCGCCTGCACGGTCCCGCACGCCGGCGTCCCGAGCTTCGACCTCACCGACCAGGAGATCGAGATCGGCATCGGCATCCACGGCGAGCCGGGCCGGCACCGCATCCCGATGGCCCCGGCCGACGAGATCACCGCGATGCTCACCAACCCCGTCCTCGACGACCTCAAGCTTGCCGCCGGGGAGAAGGTCCTGCTCTTCGTCAACGGCATGGGCGGCACCCCGCTGTCCGAGCTCTACGTCGTCTACCGCGCGGCCCGCACGATCGTCGAGGCCCGTGGCGGCGTCGTCGAGCGTTCGCTCGTCGGCAACTACGTCACCTCGCTGGAGATGCAGGGCTGCTCGGTCACCGTCCTGCGGCTCGACGACGAGCTCACGGCGCTCTGGGACGCCCCGGTCACCACCGCTGCCCTGCGCTGGTGACCGACCGCCGGCGTCGCAGCTGACGGCGCCGGCGACCGTCCGGCAGCCTGCCACGCCCGCACCCGGGCGTGGCAGGCTGCATGGAGGGACCGGTGCCCCGCCCCGGGGCACAGCGGCACGAGCGACAGAGGAGCACGATGGCACTCGACGTGGCATGGGCACTGCGGTGGGTCCGCCGGACGGCGGCCGTTGTCGCCGAGCACAAGACCGAGCTGATGGAGCTCGACCGCCAGATCGGGGACGGTGACCACGGCGAGAACATGAACCGCGGCTTCACCGCCGTCGTCGCGAAGCTCGATGCTCTGGACGAGCCCCCCGCCGAGGTCGGTGACCTGCTCAAGCTCGTCGCGACGACGCTGATGTCGACTGTCGGTGGCGCGGCGGGCCCGCTCTACGGCACGGCCTACCTGCGGGCCGCGAAGGTCGCCGGCGTCGAGGCGCTCGGCGCTGCCGACTGCGTCGCCGTCCTGGAGGCAGGTCTCGAGGGGATCGTGGCCCGGGGCAAGGCGACGACAGGCGAGAAGACCATGGTCGACGCATGGACGCCGGCCGCACTGGCCGCACAGGCGGCAGCGGCGGACGGCGCATCGCCAGAGGCCGTCCTGGAGGCCGCAGCAGTGGCTGCCGAGGCGGGGGCGGTCGCCACCGACCCGATGGTCGCGACGAAGGGCCGGGCCAGCTATCTCGGCGAGCGGAGCGCCGGGCACCGCGATCCGGGCGCCGCCTCGACGGCCCTCATCCTGCGTGCGGCCGCGGCGACCGCTGCCGACCCGAGCCTCGGCTCCGTGGCGTGAGCCCGCGCGTCGCCCTGGTGCTGGTCTCGCACTCCGCCGACGTCGCGAACGGCACGGCGGCGATCGCCGAGCAGATGGCACCCGAGGTGCTGCTGCTGCCCGCCGGGGGGATGCCCGAGGGAATCGGCACGAGCGTCGACCTCGTCATGGCCGCCGTCGAGCGGGGTCTGGCTGCCGTCACGGGTGAGGGCTCCGGCGTCGTGGTCCTCACCGATCTCGGCTCTGCCCTGCTGACGACGGACCTCGTGCTGGAGATGATCGACGAGGACGAGGCCGCGCGCGTGCGGGTGCCGCACGCCGCCTTCGTCGAGGGGACGGTCACCGCCGCGGTCAAGGCGCAGCAGGGTGGCGGGCTCGACGAGGTCGCCGCCGCAGCCGTCGAGGCCGTCGCCCCCGCAGCAGTCGCCGCAGGTGGCGCGCCAGGGCACCTGCCGGAGCTCGCGAACGCCGTCCCGCCGGACCCGGGCGAGGAGCGCGCCACCGCGAGGGTCACGGTTCGCAACCCGCTCGGGCTGCACGCCAGACCGGCGGCGCTCCTGGCCCGCACGGTCGCGGGCCTCGGGGTGCTGATGACGATCGACGGGGCGGACGGCGCGAGCGTGCTCGGCCTGATGAGCCTCGGCGCGACCGCGGGCCGCGAGCTGGCCGTCGAGGCCAGCGGACCAGGTGCCCTGGCCGCGGTGGACGCGGTCGTCGCGATGATCGAGGAGGGTTTCGGCGAGGTCTGAGGGCTTGCCTCACCCTGTCGCGCCGTCCCTTCACCAGTGCACGTGCCGCAGTCGCAGCGGTCGCTGCCGGTGCGGTCGATGACCGTGACCGTGCACCCGCGGCCGCGATCATCGTGCCTGTGCTCGTGGCGAGCACGGATCTGTCCGTCCGCGACCGGCCGGCCGCCCGGACGGGGGTGGGGTCGTCGAGGGGCCCGGTCAGGGTGACGAGGACGCGGAGGCCGTCGTCCCGGTCGGTCGCTAGCCTGTCCAGGTGAGTGACCCAGAACCCGACGCCGTCCTCCCGCCGAGCGCGGCGGGCGCGAGAGTCACGCGATCGGCCAGGCGCCAGTTCGCTGCGACGATCCTCGTGCTCGAGGCCTTCGTCGTCCTCTTCGCCGTGCTGGTGGCCCTCGGGCTGCGCGAGGTCGACCCGGCCGCGGTCGGCCTCGGCGGCGGGGCGCTCGTCCTCTCGCTCGTGCTCGCCGCCGGCGTGCTCCGTCGGCCCGGCGGCTACGTCGTCGGCTCGGTGCTGCAGGTCCCGCTCCTGGCCACGGCCGTCGTCGTCCCGATGATGATCGTCGTCTCGTTGATCTTCGTCGCGCTCTGGGTCATGGGGCTGCGGCTCGGCGGGCGGATCGACCGCGAGCGCGCCGAGCGGCTCGCCGGCGGCGACTAGGCTCTGCGGCATGTCTGAGATGGAGCGCACCCTCGTCCTGGTCAAGCCCGACGCCGTCCGTCGAGGTCTGGTCGGTGAGGTGCTCCGCCGGATCGAGGCCAAGGGCTACACGCTGGCAGCCGCCGAGCTGCGCACCGCAGACGCCGCCCTGCTCGCCGAGCACTACGCCGAGCACGAGGGCAAGGCGTTCTACCCTCCGCTGCTGGAGTTCATGGGCTCCGGTCCGGTGCTCGCGGTGGTCGTCGACGGCCACCGGGTGATCGAGGGCTTCCGCTCGCTGGCCGGCACCACCGACCCGACGACGGCAGCTCCCGGGACCCTGCGCGGCGACCTCGGCCGCGACTGGGGACGCACGGTCGTGGAGAACCTCGTGCACGGCTCCGACTCGCCGCAGTCGGCCGCGCGCGAGATCGCCCTGTGGTTCCCCGGTCTGTGACCGGGCAGCGGACCCACCTCTAGGCTCAGCGCGTGCACCTCAAGACGCTCACCCTGCGAGGGTTCAAGTCGTTCGCCTCGGCGACGACGTTGCACTTCGAACCGGGGATCACCTGCGTCGTCGGCCCCAACGGCTCCGGGAAGTCCAACGTCGTCGACGCCCTTGCCTGGGTGATGGGGGAGCAGGGCGCCAAGTCGCTGCGCGGCGGGACGATGGAGGACGTCATCTTCGCCGGGACGGCCGGCCGGCCGCCGCTCGGCCGCGCGGAGGTCGCGTTGACGATCGACAACTCCGACGGAGCGCTGCCGATCGACTACTCCGAGGTGACGATCTCCCGCACCCTCTTCCGCAGCGGTGGCTCGGAGTATGCGATCAACGGGTCCTCCTGCCGGCTGCTGGACATCCAGGAGCTCCTCTCCGACACCGGCATGGGTCGCGAGATGCACGTCATCGTCGGTCAGGGCCAGCTCGACACCGTGCTGCGCGCGACCCCCGAGGACCGGCGCGGCTTCATCGAGGAGGCCGCCGGCGTCCTCAAGCACCGCCGCCGCAAGGAGAAGGCGCTGCGCAAGCTCGACGCGATGCAGGCCAACCTCACCCGGCTCTCCGACCTCACCGCCGAGATCCGCCGTCAGCTCGGACCGCTCGGGCGCCAGGCCGAGGTCGCACGCAAGGCCCAGACGGTCCAGTCCGACCTGCGCGACGCGAAGGCCCGGCTCCTGGCCGACGACCTTGCTCAGCTGACGGCGACCCTCGAGCAGGAGATCGCCGACGAGACGGCGCTGCGGGAGCGTCGCGCCGAGGTCGATACGGAGGTGGCCGCTGCGCGGACGGCGTTGGGCGAGCTCGAGGCTCGCGCGGCGGCCGCCGCCCCCGAGCTGTCCGAGGCCGGCGAGGTCTGGTACCGCCTGTCCTCGGTCCGCGAGCGGCTGCGCGGGACGGCGAGCCTTGCTGCCGACCGCCGCCGGCTGCTCGGTGCTGCCGACGAGGACCGCAGCCCCGGTCGTGACCCGCAGGACCTCGAGGCGCAGGCCGAACGGGCCCGCGCGGCCGAGGCCGAGCTCGCGACAGAGGTCGACATGGCGCGGGTCGCGCTCGAGGCGGCCGTCGCGCAGCGGGCCGACCTGGAGCAGCGTGCCCAGGCTGCCGAGCGGGCTGTCAGCGATCTGCAGCGCAGCGCTGCCGACCGCCGCGAGGGACTGGCGAGACTGGCCGGTCAGGTCGCGGCCCGGCGCAGCCGGCTCGAGGCGACCGAGGCCGAGATCGGCCGCCTGCGGGAGACCGTGACCGAGGCCGAGCGCCGTGGCCACGAGGCGACGGTCGCGTTCTCCGCGCTCGAGTCGAAGGTCGCGGGGGTGGAGGAGGGCGAGGAAGGGCTCGACGCCGAGCACGAGTCCGCCGTCGCCGACCTCGACGCTGCCGCCGAGGTGCTGGCTCGACTGCGCGAGACGGACCAGCTCGCCGACCGCGACCGGGCGAGCTGGACGGCGAAGGTCGAGGCGCTGCAGATGAGCCTCGAGCGCAAGGACGGTGCCGGCGCTCTGCTCGCAGCTGACGACCTGCCCGGCGTGCTCGGCTCCGTCGCCGCGCTCCTGGGGGTCGCTGCCGGCTACGAGGATGCGATCGCCGCGGCGCTCGGACCCTTCGCTGACGCGGTCGCCGTGACCTCCGTCGACGTGGCGGTCGACGCCGTGCGCCGGCTCCGCACCGACGACGCCGGCCGTGCCTCGCTCCTGGTCGGTGCGGCTGTGGCCGGGGCCGTGACCCTTCCGGCCGACCTCCCGAGTGATGCCGTCCCGGCCGTGACGCTCGTGCAGCCGTCGGCGGCGGTCGCCGGTGCGGTCGCTGCCCTGCTGGCCGGCGTCGTCGTCGTCGAGGACCTCGCCAGGGCGCGAGCCGTCGTCGAGGCGCATCCCGCCGTGGTCGCCGTCACCAGGTCAGGCGACCTGCTCGGGTCCGCGCGGGCCTCCGGCGGCTCGGCGAGCGCGCCGAGCTCCCTCGAGCTCCAGGCGGCGCTCGACGAGGCACGCTCCCTGCAGTCGCAGGCCGTCGCGACGATCGAGCGCACGAGGTTCGAGCTCGTCGGCGCGCAGGAGGCAGCGCAGGCGGCCCGGCTGCGGCACGAGGGGACCCTGGAGAGGCTGCACGAGTCGGACGCCGCGCTCGCGGCCGTCGCCGAGCAGCTCGGCCACCTCGGTGCACAGGCGCGATCGGCCCGGGCGGAGGTCGAGCGTGCGACGACGGCCCTCGACGCTGCGACCGCACGCCTCGCGACCGACCAGAGCGAGCTCGGCGAGCTCGCCACGCGGCTCGAGCAGGCCCAGGCGGACCCGGTCGAGACTGCCGACCTGCTCCAGGGCTCCCTCGTCGATCGGGACTCCGCCGCCGCGGCGGCTACGGCTGCGCGGGCCAGGGAGACCGAGGCCCGGTTGACCCTGCGCACCGGCGAGGAGCGCTCCCGCGCCGTCGCGGGCCGGGCCCAGTCCCTCGAGCGTGCCGCGGCCGCCGAGCGCGACGCCCAGGCGAGGGCCGCCGACCGTGCCCGCAAGCGCGAGGAGCAGTCCCGGCGCGCCGCCGCCGTCCAGCTCGCGGTCGAGCACACCCTCGGCCTGCTCGACAGGTCGCTCGCCGAGGCGAGCCGCGCGCGCGAGGCGGCGGAGGCCGCCCGCGCCGAGCGGGACGCCGGTCTCGTCTCGGTCCGGGCGGAGGTCGACCGCTCGGCGGGGGAGCTCGCGAAGCTGACCGACGTCGCCCACCGCGACGAGGTGGCACGGGCCCAGCAGGCGCTCCGGGTCGAGCAGCTCCAGACGCGGGCCATCGAGGAGCTGGGCCTGGACCCGCAGGTGCTCGTCGACGAGTTCGGCCCCGATCGGCCGATCCCCGTCGCGGCCACCGAGGACACGCCGGAGTCGAGCACCGCCTACGTCAGGGCCGACCAGGAGAAGCGGCTGCGTGCCGCCGAGCGCGGGCTCGCGCTCCTCGGGCGGGTCAACCCCCTCGCGCTGGAGGAGTTCGCCGCGCTCGAGGAGCGGCACACCTTCCTCACCACGCAGCTGGCCGACCTGCGGTCCTCGCGGGCCGATCTGCTGCAGATCGTCAAGGACATCGACGAGCGGGTCGAGCAGGTCTTCGCCGAGGCCTACGCCGACACCGCTGCGCACTTCACCGGGGTCTTCAGCCGACTCTTCCCCGGCGGCGAGGGACGCCTCGTCCTGACCGACCCGGGCAACATGCTGACCACCGGGATCGAGGTGGAGGCCCGGCCGGCCGGCAAGAAGGTCAAGCGGCTCTCGCTGCTCTCCGGCGGTGAGCGCTCCCTGACGGCCGTCGCTCTCCTCGTCGCCATCTTCAAGGCACGGCCCAGCCCGTTCTACGTCATGGACGAGGTCGAGGCAGCGCTCGACGACACCAACCTCGGGCGGCTCCTCGGCATCTTCACCGAGCTCCGTGAGGACAGCCAGCTCATCGTCGTCACGCACCAGAAGCGCACGATGGAGATCGCCGACGCGCTCTACGGCGTGACGATGCGTGGCGACGGCGTGACGACAGTCATCAGTCAGCGCCTGCGCGAGGAGTGAGCCGAGCGCTCTCGGCGCACGACAGCGGTGTGAAGATCCTGTGCCGATCCGTCGCAGGCTCCGCGCGGGGGTTCAATTCATCGGATGACCCGGTGATACTGGGCCCATGGTGCTGATCGTGGTGTGGGTCGTCGTCGCGCTCGTTGCTGCTGCTGCTGTGCTCGTCGGGGCCGCGTGGCTGACGACGGACACGGCCCCGGCGACCTTCTTCGCCGACCTGCGGTCCGGGCTGCAGACGGTCCGTGGGCGCCGCGGCGTCGGTGGCACCCGCAGCCCCGGGGTCATCGCCGGCGCCCGTCGCGACCTCGCCGACGTCGCCGACGTGGAGACCTCCTCGGTCGGCGACATCTTCCGCGTCGGTCGCCCGACCGAGCACGACTACCTCGACGCCACCCAGCTCACCGCCGGTCTGGTCCGCACGATCGACCGTGTCGCGCACCACCGCTGAGGACGGCCTGAGGCCGGTCGGACGCACGGCCCCGAGCTGACGGCTGGCAGACTGACCGCGTGAACCAGCTCAACGAGATCCTGCTCATCGCCGCGCCCCTGCTGCTCGCGGCCGGCCTCGGGGTGACGCTGCTGCGGCGGCGCGGCGCGGTGCCGACGAGCCGCGACGCGGCGGAGCCGACCGTCGGGAACCACGCCCCGGTCCCGACGACGGACGCACCCCCAGCCGAGCCCACCGCACCGGCCCTCGACCAGCCCACGCCCGTCGCCGGGCGGATGGTGCGGCTGCGCGAGCGCCTCGCCGGCTCCGGCTCACCGCTCGGCGCCCGCCTGCTCGCCGTCCTGTCGCGCGACCACCTGGCCGAGGCGGACTGGGAGGAGCTCGAGGAGACCCTCCTGCTCGCCGATGTCGGCGCCGGACCCACCGGCGAGCTCGTCGACGCGCTGCGCGAGCGCGTCCGGGTGCTCGGCGTCCGCGAGCCCGTGGCGGTCAGGGCGCTCCTTCGCGAGCAGCTGCTGGTCCTCGTCGACCCGGGGATGGACCGCTCGCTCCGGGTCGTCCCGAGCGTCGTGACCGACGAGAGCGGTGCGCCCGGCGTGCGCCCGGCCGTCGTCCTCGTCGTCGGCGTGAACGGCACCGGCAAGACCACGACCGTCGGCAAGCTGGCCCGCGTGCTCGTCGCCGAGGGACGGTCCGTCCTGCTCGGTGCTGCCGACACCTTCCGCGCCGCCGCCGCCGACCAGCTCCAGACCTGGGGCGCCCGGGTGGGCGTGCCGACCGTCCGCTCCGACCGCGACGGTGCCGACCCTGCCTCCGTCGCCTTCGAGACGCTCAAGCGCGGACTGAGCGACGGCGTGGACGTCGTGCTCGTCGACACCGCCGGTCTCCTGCAGAACAAGACGGGCCTGATGGACGAGCTCGGCAAGATCACCCGGGTGCTCTCGCGGACGGCGCCGATCGACGAGGTCCTGCTCGTGCTGGACGCGACGACGGGCCAGAACGGCCTCAACCAGGCGCGCGTCTTCGCCGAGGTGGCCGGCGTCACCGGGATCGTCCTGACCAAGCTCGACGGCACGGCGAAGGGCGGGATCGTCGTCGCCGTGCAACGCGAGCTCGGCGTCCCGGTCAAGCTCGTCGGCCTCGGCGAAGGGCCGGACGACCTCGCCGTCTTCGAGCCCGAGGCGTTCGTCGACGGCCTGCTCGGGGCCTGAGCCTTCAGCGGCCGTCCGAGGGCTGGCCGTGCGTGTCTCGGTTCGTGAAACGTGTCGTTCACATCCGAGCCCCTCTTGTCACCGCTCCGTAACGCGCGACGCGCGGCGGCGAAACCTCGTGCCGCCAGAGTGAGCGCGGACCAGCCGCCCGGCTGGTGGAGAAGAGGCGATCTGCATGGGCGACTTCGTCCTGGATTCTGGAAACACCGCTTGGATGCTCACGGCGACCTCGCTCGTGCTGCTCATGACGCCGGGCCTGGCGTTCTTCTACGGCGGCATGGTGCGTGGCAAGTCCGTGCTCAACATGATGATGATGAGCTTCGGTGCGATGGGCGTCGTCGGGCTCATCTGGGTGCTCTGGGGCTACTCGGGCGCTTTCGGCCCCGACCTCGGCGGCATCATCGGCAACCCGTTCACCTACTTCGGCGTCGACGGGATCACCGACGCCGAGAGCCTCATGGCATCGGTCGGTGTCCCTGCCCTCGTCGCGATCGCCTTCCAGTCGACGTTCGCGATCATCACCGTCGCACTGATCTCCGGCGCCATCGCCGACCGCATGAAGTTCAGCGCATGGCTCGTCTTCGCCGGTGTCTGGGCGAGCCTGGTGTACGTGCCGATGGCCCACATGGTCTGGGGCGGCGGCCTGCTCGGTGCCGATGGCATCACCAAGAGCCTGTCGACCCCGATCGACTTCGCCGGTGGCACCGTCGTCCACATCAACGCCGGTGTCGCCGGCCTCGTGCTGGCGATCCTGCTCGGCAAGCGCAAGGGCTTCGGCAAGGAGCCCATGCGTCCGCACAACCTGCCGTTCGTCATGCTCGGTGCCGCGCTCCTGTGGTTCGGCTGGTTCGGCTTCAACGCCGGCTCGGAGTTCGCTGCCGACGGCACCGCCGGCCGCGCCTGGCTCAACACCACGGTCGCCACCTGCATGGCGATGCTCGCCTGGTTGGCGACGGAGAGGCTCCGTGACGGCCACGCCACGTCCCTCGGTGCCGCGTCGGGTGTCGTCGCCGGTCTCGTCGCGATCACCCCGGCTGCTGCGTCCGTCGACACGGTCGGTGCCATCTCGATCGGCGCCGTCGCCGGTGTGCTGTGCGCCCTCGCCGTCGGCCTGAAGTACAAGTTCGGCTACGACGACTCGCTCGACGTCGTCGGCGTCCACCTCGTCGGCGGCCTCACCGGGACGATCCTCATCGGGCTCTTCGCCCACGTCGGCGACACCGTCAACGGCACCTGGTACCTCGACGGTTCCAAGAACGGTCTCTTCTACGGTGGCGGTATCACGCAGCTGATCACCCAGATCATCGTCGCCCTCGTCGCCGTCGTCTTCAGCGGCGTCATGACGCTGATCATCGGCTCGGCCATCAAGGCGACCATGGGCCTGAAGGTGAGTGACGAGGCGGAGTACATCGGCCTCGACCTCGCCACCCACGGTGAGACGGCCTACGAGTCCCTCGGCGGCGCTCGCGTCTCGCAGGAGGTGAAGTGATGAAGCTCGTCTGCGCAGTCATCCAGCCCCACCGGCTCGACGACGTGAAGTCGGCCCTCGAGGCGGCCGGCGTCCGCGGAATGACGGTCAGCGAGGCCAGTGGCTACGGCCGTCAGCGTGGCCACACCGAGGTCTACCGCGGTGCGGAGTACACCGTCGACCTCATCCCCAAGGTCCGCGTGGAGGTCCTCGTCGGTGACGAGGACGCCCTGAGCGTCACCGACGTCATCGTCGGCGCCGCCCAGACGGGCAAGATCGGCGACGGCAAGGTCTGGACGATCCCGGTCGACGACGTCGCCCGGGTCCGGACCGGGGAGCACGGCCCCGAGGCTCTCTGAGCACGGCCCGTGGGGGTCCTGCGCCTCGGCGTGGGACCCCCACGGTGCGTCCAGGTCCGTGGCGGGCTGCACGGACCGGAGGACGGCCCCGCCCGACCGGGGCAGGATGGCAGGACAGGCGAGCCGCACCGGCGGCCGGCTGACCGGACGCGGGCCCGCCGTGGCCCGCGCAGGTGATGTCCGTCGCTCGTCGACGGACCGGAGGGGACGAACATGAAGCTGGTCACCGCAGTCATCCAGCCGCACCGCCTCGAGGAGGTGAAGTCGGCGCTGCACGCCGCCGGCGTCCGCGGCATCACCGTGAGCGAGGCGAGCGGGTACGGCCGCCAGCGTGGTCACACGGAGGTCTACCGGGGCGCGGAGTACGTCGTGGACCTCATCCCGAAGATCCGGGTCGAGGTCGTCATCGCCGACGAGGACGCCGTCGCCGTGACCGACGCGATCCTGGCCGCAGCGACGACCGGGTCCATCGGCGACGGCAAGGTCTGGACCGTCCCGGTCGAGGACATCGTGCGGGTGCGGACCGGCGAGCACGGTCCGGACGCACTCTGAGCTGATCCGGTGTCGACGTCCCCTGGGCCCGCGACGGCCGCGCAGGAGCCGACGGGCGCGCAGCCCGGTGGCCTGCGCGGTCTCAAGGTCGACCGGATCGCCCTGGCGAGCCGGATGATGGGTCCAGGGGCCGACGGCGCGGTCCGTCGCACCGCCGTCGCGAACCTGGTCACGGCGCGTCTCGCCGAACTCTGGGACGGCGCGGTCGCCGCCCTTGCCGAGCAGGAGGGCATCGCGCTCGGCGCCGTCGGCAGCCTCGGACGGGCCGACTCGAGCCCGGCCAGCGACCTCGACCTGCTCCTGGTGCACGACGGTCGCACACACTCCGCCGTCGAGGTCGCCGGTCTCGCCGACCGGCTCTGGTACCCCGTCTGGGACGCGGGCCTCGACCTGGACCACTCGGTCCGCTCGCTCGCCCAGTGCCGCCAGGTGGCCTCCGCCGACCTTCCCGCCGCCGTCGGGCTGCTCGACCTGCGCGCCGTCGCCGGCGACCGCAGCGTCATCCTGCGCGCGCGCACGGCGCTGCTCACCGACTGGCGGTCGGCCGCGCGCCGCCGGCTGCCCGAGCTGCTCCAGACCACGCGGACCAGGGCCGAGCGGTCCGGCGAGCTCGCCTACCTCATCGAGCCGGACCTCAAGGAGGCGCGAGGCGGGATCCGCGACGCTGTCGTGGTCTTCGCGCTCGCGGCGACGTGGCTCACCGACCGCCCGCACGGAGCCGTCGACGAGGCGTACGCGCACCTCCTCGACGTGCGGGACGCGCTGCACGTGGCGACCAGGCGCCCGACGAACCGTCTGCTCCGTGCCGACCAGGACGAGGTCGCCGAGCTCGTCGGGGCCGCCGATGCCGACGAGCTCCTCGCCGGTCTCGCCGAGTCGGGCCGCATCATCTCCCACGCGATGGACACCACCGTCCGGCATGCGCGTCAGGCGCTCGAGCGGCCCTCGCTGCGCCGGCCCGTCCTGATCCGGGGCCGCCGATCGGCCCCGAAGCTGCGCTCGGTCGGCGAGGGCCTCGTCGAGCACGACGGCGAGCTGGTCCTCGCCGCTGGTACCCGCCCGGAGGAGGACGCCGTCCTTGCGCTGCGTGCGGCGGCGACGGCTGCGCGCACCGGCCTCCCGCTGTCGCCGGTCACGGTGGAGAGCCTGGCCAGGACCCCCGACCTGCCGGTGCCGTGGCCGCCCGTCGCGCGTACCCACCTGCTCGCGCTGCTCGGTTCCGGCCACGCCCAGGTCCCGGTCTGGGAGACGCTCGACCTTGCCGGTGTCGTGACCCGCTGGATCCCGGAGTGGGCGGCCGTCCGCAACCGTCCCCAGCGCTCGCCGATCCACCGCCACACCGTCGACCGGCACCTGATCGAGACCGTCGCGCGCGCAGCGCGAGGCCGACGGGGGGAGCACACCGAGCTCCTCCTGGTCACCGCCCTGCTGCACGACATCGGCAAGCGTGCCGGTGCCACCGACCACAGCGCCGTCGGCGCGCTGCTCGTCCCGGGGATCCTGGAGCGGATGGGCTTCAGCACGGCCGAGCTGCACGACGCGGCGCTGCTGGTCAGGCAGCACCTGACCCTCGCCGACCTCGCGACCCAGCGCGATCCGGAGGACCCGGCCACCGTCGCTGCGCTGCTCGACGCGATCGAGCACCGCACCGACCTCCTGCTCGTGCTGCGCGCGCTCACCGAGGCCGACGCCTCCGCGGCCGGTCCGACGACGTGGACGCCGTGGCGAGCCCGCCTCGTCGATCAGCTCACGGTGCGCGCGATCGAGGCCCTCGACCCTCGGTGACCTGCGCCGGGTACCCTGAAGACCCGCTTCTGCACCCCTGCGTCTGGTGAGGTCCTGTGTTCGCCACCCTGTCCGACCGGCTCGCCTCCACGTTCAAGAACCTGCGCGGCAAGGGTCGGCTCTCGGAGGCCGACATCGACGCGACCGTCCGCGAGATCCGCCGAGCCCTGCTCGACGCCGACGTCGCGGTACCGGTGGTCCGCTCGTTCACCGCCGCTGTGCGCGAGCGGGCGCTCTCGAGCGAGGTGAGCGGAGCGCTCAACCCCGCCCAGCAGGTCGTCAAGATCGTCCAGGACGAGCTCGTCACCGTGCTCGGCGGCGCACGTCGTCCGCTGACCCTCGCGAAGAACCCGCCGACGGTGATCCTGCTCGCCGGCCTGCAGGGCGCCGGCAAGACGACCCTCGCCGGCAAGCTCGCACTGCACCTGCGCGGGCAGGGGCACACACCCGTGCTCGTGGCCGCCGACCTGCAGCGTCCCAACGCCGTCACCCAGCTCCAGATCGTCGGAGAACGTGCCGGGGTCCCCGTGCACGCCCCGCACCCTGGTGCACGCGAGGGCTTCGAGGGCGTGGGCATCGCGGCGGGCGACCCGGTCGCCGTCGCACGGGAGGGTGTCGCGCTCGCCCGTAGCCGTCAGCACGACGTCGTCATCGTCGACACCGCCGGCCGGCTCGGCGTCGACGCCGAGATGATGGCCCAGGCCGCAGCGATCCGGGACGCCGTCCAGCCCGACGAGATCCTCTTCGTCGTCGACGCGATGATCGGTCAGGACGCCGTCCTCACAGCTCAGGCCTTCGCCGAGGGCGTCGGGTTCACCGGCGTGGTCCTGTCCAAGCTCGACGGTGACGCCCGTGGTGGCGCTGCCCTCTCGGTCGCGAGCGTGACGGGCCGGCCGATCCTCTTCGCCTCCACCGGTGAGAAGCTCACCGACTTCGAGGTCTTCCACCCCGACCGGATGGCCTCGCGCATCCTCGACATGGGCGACGTCCTCTCGCTCATCGAGCAGGCGGAGAAGGCCTTCGACGCCGACCAGGCCGAGGCGATGGCCGGCAAGCTCGCGAGCGGCGAGGACTTCACGCTCGACGACTTCCTCGTCCAGATGCAGAGCCTCCGCCAGATGGGCTCGATGAAGAAGATGCTCGGCATGCTCCCGGGCATGGGCCAGATGCGCGAGGCGATCGACAACTTCGACGAGCGAGAGGTCGACCGCGTCGAGGCGATCGTTCGCTCGATGACGCCGGGGGAGCGGGCCAACTCCAAGATCCTCAACGGTTCACGTCGGGCGCGCATCGCCCGGGGCTCGGGCACCACGCCGAGCGAGGTCAACCAGCTGCTCGAGCGCTTCGCCGCCGCGCAGAAGATGATGAAGCAGATGGCGCGCGGCGGGGGCATGGGCGTTCCGGGGATGGGCAACCTGCCGGGGCTCGGCAAGAAGGCCCGCGGGAAGGTCCCGGCCCGGGCGAAGGGGAAGTCGGGCAACCCGGCCAAGCGCGCCGAGCAGGAGCGGGCTGCGGCCACCCGCCAGCCGGGCACGGCCCCCGCCTCCGCTCCGGGATCGGCCTTCGGGCTCGGTGCGTCGCCGGCGCAGGCCGAGGAGCAGCCGAAGCTGCCGAGCGGTCTGGGTGGTCTCTTCGGCCGCTGAGCGTGGCCGGCGTGGGCGCTCGTCGCCCGAGAGCCCCAGACATGGCACAATGACCCGCTGTACCCGGCACGGGCGGTCCCTCTACCCGCCCGCGTCGCGTCCTCGGTCGCCTCCAACCGCCTGCCCCACGGGTCGGGACGAGGGACCACCCCACGCAGAACCAGGAGAGACCACCACTGTGGCCGTCAAGATCCGTCTGAAGCGCTTCGGCAAGATCCACTCGCCGTACTACCGCATCGTCGTCGCCGACTCGCGCACCAAGCGCGACGGCCGCGTGATCGAGGAGATCGGCAAGTACCACCCCACCGAGGAGCCCTCGCTCATGGAGGTCGACTCCGAGCGCGCGCAGTACTGGCTCGGTGTCGGCGCCCAGCCGTCCGAGCAGGTCCTCGTCATCCTCAAGGTCACCGGTGACTGGCAGAAGTTCAAGGGCCTCCCGGGCACCGAGGGCACGCTCCGCGTCAAGGGCGTCGCTGCGGACACGACGACGGCGATCGCCGCTGCCGCCGATGCTGCGGAGAAGGCCAAGTCCACGGCCGCCGACGCCAAGGCTGCCGAGGCGAAGGCTGCCGAGGCCGCCGCCGCTGCTGCTGCGGCCGCTGCTGCCGCTCCGGCCGAGGTCGCTGCCGACGAGGCCGCGACCGAGGACACCGAGGCCTGATGCTCGCCGACGTGCTCGAGCACCTGGTCCGCGGGATCGTCGACCACCCGGACGACGTCCAGGTCGCCGCGCGCAACCAGCGGCGCGGCGAGGTCCTCGAGGTGCGCGTGCACCCGGAGGACCTCGGTCGGGTCATCGGCCGCAACGGCCGGACCGCTCGCGCCCTGCGCACCGTCGTCGCTGCCCTCGGTGACGGCTCCGTGCGGGTCGACGTCGTGGACGTCGACCGGCGCTGAGACAGCCTCGACCTCGGGCCGGTGCCCGAACCGTACGAACCCGGTCAGGCCCGGACCCCTACGCTGGGGCCGGGCCTGACCTGTGCCCGAGGGAGGGACCCATGGAGCTGACCGTCGCCACCATCGGCCGCGCGCGTGGACTGCGCGGTGAGGTTGCACTCGACGTACGAACCGACGCCCCGGAGCGGCGCTTCGTTCCAGGAGCCGTGCTCCAGACCCGGCCCGACCGTGGCCCACTCACGGTGCTTCGCACCCAGGCCGCGAGCGGAACCTGGTTCGTCACCTTCGACGGTGTCGAGGACCGTTCGGGCGCAGAGACTCTTCGTGGCCTCGAGCTGGTGGTCGTGGAGGACGCCTCCGACGAGGAGGACGCCTGGTA
>JBBRGX010000015.1:0-37137 GCA_038223605.1 Actinomycetales bacterium
TCCGCAGCCACGACGTGGTCCCGCTCACCTCGATGCCGCTCGCCTCGGCCGGCCTCGACGTCGAGGCGCTGCTCGCCAGGCGCTGGACGCCCGGCGCCCGGCTGACGGCCGTCGCACCCGTCGGCGGGGACGCGCAGCTCCTGCTCCTTGACGGCCTGCCCTTCACCGACCGCGGACCGGACCGTCGCCCCACGGCGCGCCGTGCGGTCCGTGAGGTGGCTCAGGTCGCCGGACGGACCTACCGGTGGCGGGTGGCCGGGGACGGCTTCTGGCAGGTGCACCGGGCGGCGCCGACGGTCCTGGCCCAGGCTGTCGTCGACGCGGTCGGCGAGCGGCCGGGGGCGACGGTGGTCGACCTCTACTCCGGGGCCGGTCTCTTCACGGTCCCGCTCGCGGACCTGGTCGGCCCGCAGGGCACCGTCGTCGCGGTCGAGGGCGACGAGCGTGCCGTGAAGGATGCCCGCCGGAACGTGCACGAGCACCCCCAGGTGGCCCTGCACCTGGGTCCGGTGGCCGCCGTGCTGGCGTCCGGGGCGATCCCGCGCGCCGATGTGGTCGTCCTGGACCCGCCGCGGGTCGGCGCGGGCCGCGCGGTGATCGACGCGGTGGTCGGCCTCGAGCCGGAGCGCCTGGTGTACGTCGCGTGCGACCCGGCAGCCCTGGCCCGCGACCTGGCCTCTCTCGCCGGTCATGGCTATGCGCTCAGCAGCCTGCGCGCTCTCGACCTGTTCCCGATGACGCACCACGTGGAGTGCATCGCCGTCGTCGATCGGGTGTGAGGGCTGCCGGGACCTGCGCCGCCGGCGGTCGAGCGCCGGGCAGCCACGCCCGACGTGCCCGTGCAGCACGTCCGGGCATCATGTATCTTGACGTCAAGAGATCTCCGCGGCCGAGGGCTCGCTAGCCTGGGGCGGTGGACAGCGGTGGCGCCCCATCGCGTACGGACAGGACGAAGGAGCATCGGTGAGCAGCGTCGACACGTTCGGTTCGAAGGGAACGCTCGAGGTCGGCGGGAGGGCCTACGAGATCTTCCGGCTCGCCGCCGTCGAGGGAACGGCTCGCCTGCCGTACAGCCTCAAGGTGCTCGCCGAGAACCTGCTCCGCACCGAGGACGGCGCGGACATCACCGCCGACCACGTCCGCGCGATCGCCTCGTGGGACCCGGACGCGCAGCCCGACACGGAGATCCAGTTCACGCCGGCGCGCGTGATCATGCAGGACTTCACCGGGGTGCCCTGCGTCGTCGACCTCGCGACGATGCGTGAGGCCGTCGCCGAGCTCGGTGGCGACCCTGCGAAGATCAACCCGCTCGCCCCCGCCGAGCTGGTGATCGACCACTCGGTGCAGATCGACGTGGCGGGGCGGCCCGACGCCTTCGAGCGCAACGTCGACCTCGAGTACACGCGCAACCGGGAGCGCTACCAGTTCCTGCGCTGGGGCCAGACGGCCTTCGACGACTTCAAGGTGGTCCCGCCCGGCACCGGGATCGTCCACCAGGTCAACATCGAGTACCTCGCCCGCGTCGTGATGACCCGCGAGGTCGACGGGGTGCTGCGCGCCTACCCCGACACCTGCGTCGGCACCGACTCGCACACCACCATGGTCAACGGCCTCGGGGTCCTGGGCTGGGGCGTCGGCGGGATCGAGGCCGAGGCGGCGATGCTCGGCCAGCCCGTCTCGATGCTCATCCCGCGGGTCGTGGGCTTCCGGCTGACCGGGGCGATCCCCGCCGGCGTGACCGCGACCGACGTCGTCCTGACGATCACCGAGCAGCTGCGCCGCCATGGCGTCGTCGGCAAGTTCGTCGAGTTCTACGGCGAGGGTGTGGCGGCGGTCCCGCTGGCCAACCGCGCGACGATCGGCAACATGAGCCCGGAGTTCGGCTCGACCTGCGCGATCTTCCCGATCGACTCGGTGACGATGGACTACCTGCGCCTGACCGGCCGCAGCGAGGAGCTGCTCGCGCTCGTCGAGGCGTACGCCAAGGAGCAGGGCATGTGGCTCGACCCGAGCGACGCCGACTACGTCGAGCCCGCCTTCTCGGAGTACCTCGAGCTCGACCTGTCGACCGTCGTCCCGTCCATCGCCGGGCCCAAGCGGCCCCAGGACCGGATCGCCCTGGCGCGCGCCAAGGAGCAGTTCGCCCGCGACCTGCCGACCTATGCCCCGGAGACGAACAACGTCGACGAGGCCGAGAAGGAGTCCTTCCCGGCCTCCGACTCCCCGGCGGTCTCCAGCGCTGCCGATCGCCACGTGAGCGTGACCGACAGCCTTGGCCGCACGTTCGACCTGCGCCACGGTGCGGTGACGATCGCCTCGATCACCTCCTGCACGAACACCTCGAACCCCTCGGTGATGATGGCAGCTGCCCTCCTGGCCAAGAAGGCGGTGGAGAAGGGCCTCTCGGCCAAGCCGTGGGTCAAGACCTCGATGGCGCCCGGCTCGCAGGTCGTGACGAACTACTACGAGGAGGCCGGCCTCTGGCCCTACCTGGAGAAGCTCGGCTTCCACCTCGTCGGCTATGGCTGCGCGACCTGCATCGGCAACTCCGGTCCGCTCGACCCGGCGATCTCGGCCGCCGTCGCCGACCACGACCTCGCGGTGGCCGCCGTGCTCTCGGGCAACCGCAACTTCGAGGGCCGGATCAACCCCGACGTGAAGATGAACTACCTCGCGTCCCCGCCGCTCGTCATCGCCTACGCGCTGGCCGGGACGATGGACACCGACTTCGAGTCCGACCCCTTGGGTCGCGCCGAGGACGGCAGCCCGATCTTCCTGCGTGACATCTGGCCCGCACCGGCCGAGGTCCAGGCGACGATCGACGCGACGATCGACCGGGCGATGTTCACCGCCGACTACTCCGACGTCTTCTCCGGTGACGAGCGGTGGCGATCGCTCCAGACCCCTGAGGGCTCGACCTTCGCCTGGGACCCGGAGTCCACCTACGTGCGCAAGCCCCCGTACTTCGACCAGATGCCGGCGACCCCGGCTCCGGTCGCCGACATCGCCGGTGCGCGGGTGCTCGCCAGGCTCGGCGACTCCGTGACCACCGACCACATCAGCCCGGCCGGCGCCATCAAGGGCGACAGCCCGGCCGGCCGCTACCTGGCCGAGCACGGGATCGACCGCAAGGACTTCAACTCCTACGGCTCGCGCCGCGGGAACCACGAGGTGATGATCCGCGGAACCTTCGCCAACATCCGGCTGCGCAACCAGCTGGTGCCGGGGGTCGAGGGCGGCTTCACCGTCAACCACCTCACCGGCGAGCAGACGACGATCTACGACGCCGCCCAGGACTACGCGGCGGCCGGGGTGCCGCTGGTCATCCTCGGCGGCAAGGAGTACGGCTCCGGGTCCTCGCGCGACTGGGCGGCCAAGGGGACGAGCCTGCTGGGGGTGCGTGCGGTGATCACCGAGAGCTTCGAGCGGATCCACCGCTCGAACCTCATCGGGATGGGCGTGCTCCCGCTGCAGTTCCCGGTGGGGGAGTCGGCCGACACGCTCGGCCTCGACGGGACCGAGACCTTCGGGATCAGCGGGGTCACGGTGCTCAACGAGGGTTCGACCCCGCGCACCGTCGAGGTGCGGGCGACGAGGACCGACGGCTCCGTCGTCGCCTTCGACGCCGTGGTGCGCATCGACACGCCAGGCGAGGCGAGCTACTACCGCAACGGCGGCATCCTGCAGTACGTGCTGCGGTCCCTGGTGTCCTGAGGAGGAGACATGGGCGACGGTCGGGCGCCGAGCACGACCACCGAGAACGACGGGGACGTCGGGGCGTTCCTCGCAGCGGTCCCTCGGCAGGACCGGCGCGAGGACGCCGACGTCGACCTGGGGGTGCTGGAGGAGATCCTCACGGCGTCGTACCGCAAGGTCTCGTCCGGCGGGTGGCCGCCGGGCTGAGGCGAGCCCACCCGTGGCGGACCGGTG
Organism: Actinomycetales bacterium; assembly: GCA_038223605.1. Taxonomy (GTDB): domain Bacteria; phylum Actinomycetota; class Actinomycetes; order Actinomycetales; family Cellulomonadaceae; genus Actinotalea. The sequence goes on from JBBRGX010000015.1 coordinate 3,931, forward strand.
CGCCCGACGTGCTGGTGCCGTACGGGCCGGTGCGCTCAGGAGCGGGCGGCGGCGGCAGCGGCGAAGGACGCCAGGCCGATGCTCGCCGCGCCGACCACGGCAGGCAGGGCGTTGCGTCCCTGGGCCGCGAGGTCGTGGACGCCGTTCGCCTGCGCGTCCTCGACCATGGCCGGCTCCGCGAGCCAGGCCGCGAGCAGCGCCTCGTCGATCTCGGGGTGGAACTGCAGCCCGAGCGCGCTCCCCGCCCGGAACGCCTGGACCGGGGTGAGCTCGGTCGAGGCGAGGAGCGTCGCCCCGGACGGGAGCTCGGTCGCGTCGCTGTGCCAGTGCAGGACCGCGAGGCCGGCGAGCGGGTCGAGCACCGGATCGGATCCGTGCAGCCGGACCGGACCGAAACCGAGCTCGAGCCCGTGCCCGGCATGGACGACGGCGCCGAGGCTGCGGGCCAGCAGCTGCATGCCGAGGCAGATCCCCAGCGTCGGCAGGTCGGCGTCCACCGCGAGCGCGAGCAGGCGACGCTCGGCGGCGAGCCCTGCCCGGCGGGGGTCGTCGGCGTTCATCGACCCACCCATGACGACGAGACCCGCGAGCTCGCGGACGTCCGGAAGATCGGGGGCGTCCTCGTCGAGGACGATCCGGGTCACGACCGGGACCCCCGCGTGCTCGAGAGCCACGGCGATGAGGCCGGGCCTCTCCCACGGGACGTGCTGCAGGACCAGGACGGGACGGGGGCTCACGCGTTCGACCCTAGCCCGGGGGCTGCGCCCGACGGCGAGCACCGGGGCTCAGCCCTCGGGGAGCCGGACGGGTCGGTCGCGGTCCCAGGGCTCTGACCACCCCAGCTCGTCGAGCAGGTGGTCGAGGACGGCCCCGGTGAAGCCCCAGACGACGTGCCCGGCGACCTCGAAGGCGGGGGTCCGGTGGGTCCGGCCACCGGCCGCGAGGGTGAGGGTCCCGCGGTGCTCGGGGTCGACGAGGTCCGCGACCGGGACCCGGAAGACGTCAGCGGACTCCCGCCGGTCGACCACGGCCACCGGCGAGGGCCGCGCCCACCACCCGATGACCGGCGTGACGAGGTGGCGGCTCACGGGAACAGGGAGAGCGGCGAGCGTGCCGAGGACCTCGACCCCTGCCGGGTCGAGGCCCGTCTCCTCCTGCGCCTCGCGCAGCGCCGCGCCGACCGGGCCACCGTCGCCCTCGTCGATGCGCCCGCCGGGGAACGCCACCTGCCCGGCGTGGTGGGTCAGGGTCGTCGAGCGCCCGACCAGCAGCACGTCGAGGTCGGCGGGCACCGCGCGGGCGGCATGCGATGCCGGGAGCTCGTCCAGGACCCCGAGGAGCACGAGGACGGCGGCCGGGCGCAGTCCGTCCGTCGTCGCCTGCGCCGACGCCGGCCAGGTCGTCCCGCGACGGGCCAGCTCCTCGAGCGCGCGCCTGGCCGCCGAGGCGTCAGCGCGTCCGGGGCCGGCACCGGGTCCGGTGCTCATCGGCTCACCAGCCGTCGGGGAGCGGGCGGCCCTCGTCGTAGCCTGCTGCCGACTGGATGCCGACGAGAGCCCGGTCGGCCAGCTCGGCGAGGCTCGCGGCGCCGGCGTAGGTGCAGGCGCTGCGCAGGCCGCTGGTGATCTGGTCGAGGAGGTCCTCCACGCCCGGTCGGGCGGGGTCGAGGAACATCCGTGAGGAGGAGATCCCCTCCTCGTACAGGGCCTTGCGTGCCCGGTCGAAGGGTGTGCCGGCCTTCGTGCGTGCGGCGACAGCTCGAGCCGATGCCATCCCGAAGCTCTCCTTGTACAGACGGCCGGACCCGTCGTCGTGCAGGTCCCCTGGGCTCTCGTGGGTCCCGGCGAACCAGGAGCCGATCATCACCTGGCTGGCCCCGGCGGCGATCGCCAGCGCGACGTCGCGCGGGTGCCGGACGCCGCCGTCGGCCCAGACGTGCTTGCCGAGGCGACGCGCCTCGGCCGCGCACTCCAGGACGGCGGAGAACTGAGGCCGGCCGACGGCGGTCATCATCCGGGTGGTGCACATCGCCCCCGGACCGACGCCGACCTTGACGATGTCAGCGCCAGCCTCGATGAGGTCGCGGGTGCCCTCGGCGGTGACGACGTTGCCCGCCACGACGGGGACGGTCGGGGACACGGACCGGACGGCGGCGAGCGCGTCGAGCATCCGCTGCTGATGGCCGTGAGCCGTGTCCACGACGAGCACGTCGACCCCCGCTGCGAGCAGTGCCGCGGCCTTGCCGGCGACGTCCCCGTTGATGCCGACGGCCGCCGCCACCCGCAGGCGGCCGGCGGCGTCGACGGCAGGGTCGTAGACCGAGGAGCGCAGGGCGCCGATCCGGGTGAGGACTCCGACCAGCGACCCGTCGGACGCGACCACGGGGGAGAAGCGGCGCCGCGAGGCGTGCAGCTGGGCGAACGCCGCCTCGAGCCCGCGCGGGCCGTCGAGGATCGCGAGGTCCATGATCACCGGGTCGGCGGTCATCACATCGCCGACCTGGGTGAACCGATCGACACCGAGGCAGTCCGCCGCGGTCACGACACCGACGGGACGGCCGTCGTGGATGACGACCGCCGCGCCGTGCGAGCGCTTGCCGATCAGCGTGAGCGCTGTGTGGACGGTGTCCCCGGTCGAGACCACGACGGCGCTCTCGACCACCGTGTGCCGCGCCTTGACGGAGGCCACCACATCGGCGACGACGTCCTCAGGGATGTCCTGCGGCACCACGGCGATCCCGCCGCGACGCGCGACGGTCTCGGCCATGCGACGGCCGGAGACCGCCGTCATGTTCGCGACCACCAGCGGGATGGTGGTGCCCGTCCCGTCGTCGGTCGTGAGGTCGACGTCGAAGCGTGAGGAGACCGTCGAGCGGGACGGGACGAGGAAGACGTCGCCGTAGGTGAGATCGGTCGTGGGGGTCTGGCCGGGGAGGAACCGCATGGGTCAAGACTAGGGACACCGGGCGGGTCCCGGCCGCGCCGCTGGTCACAGGCCCGATCCCGCGGGCGGGCTGCAGGGTGAGACCGTAGGATGCTCGGATGGCTCTGCTGCCCGGCATCACCGGCCCCGCTGATCTGCGGGCGCTCCGACCCGAGCAGCTCGACGGCCTCGCCGACGAGATCCGGACCTTCCTCGTGCAGGCGGTCTCGCGTACCGGTGGGCACCTCGGGCCCAACCTCGGGGTGGTCGAGCTCACGCTCGCGATGCACCGTGTGTTCGAGTCCCCGCGCGACACGATGGTCTTCGACACCGGGCACCAGTCCTACGTCCACAAGCTGCTGACCGGCCGCGGCGACTTCTCCGAGCTGCGTCGGCGCGGCGGGCTGAGCGGGTACCCGAGCCGGACCGAGTCGGAGCACGACGTCGTCGAGAACTCCCATGCCTCGACCGCGCTGAGCTGGGCCGACGGGATCGCCAAGGCGTACTCGCTGCGGGGCAGGACCGACCGGCACGTCGTCGCCGTGATCGGCGACGGGGCGCTCACCGGCGGGATGGCCTGGGAGGCCCTCAACAACATCGCCGCAGGCCAGGACCGTCGCCTCGTGATCGTGGTGAACGACAACGGCCGCTCCTACGACCCGACGATCGGCGGCCTCGCCCACCACCTCGACTCGTTGCGCACCACGCGCGGCTACGAGGACGTCCTGGCCTGGGGAAAGCGGACGCTGCGACGCTCCGGCCCGCCAGGGCGCTTCGCCTACGACGCCCTGCACGGCCTGAAGAAGGGCATCAAGGACGTCGTCGCCCCGCAGGGCCTCTTCGAGGACCTCGGCCTGAAGTACATCGGGCCGGTCGACGGGCATGACATCGCAGCGGTCGAGGCTGCCCTCGGGCGCGCGAAGGCGTTCGGCGGCCCGGTGATCGTGCACGTGATCACCGAGAAGGGGCGCGGCTACGAGCCGGCCGAGCAGGACGTCGCCGACCGTTTCCATGCGGTCGGCCAGATCCACCCGGAGACGGGGCTGCCGGTCGCGCCGTCTCGGTTCGGCTGGACCTCCGTCTTCGCCGACGAGATGGTGCAGATCGGCCGCCGCCGCTCGGACGTGGTCGCGATCACGGCGGCGATGCTCCAGCCCGTCGGGCTCGCTCCGTTCGCCGCAGCCTTCCCCTCCCGCGTGCACGACGTCGGCATCGCTGAGCAGCATGCGGTGACCTCGGCAGCCGGGATGGCGTTCGCCGGCCTGCACCCCGTCGTGGCCGTCTACGCGACGTTCCTCAACCGCGCCTTCGACCAGGTGCTGATGGACGTCGCGCTGCACCGCGCGGGAGTCACCTTCGTCCTCGACCGGGCCGGGATCACCGGCGACGACGGCGCCAGCCACAACGGCATGTGGGACATGGCGCTGCTGCACATGGTCCCGGGGCTGCGCCTGGCGGCCCCGCGGGACGAGATCACGCTGCGCGCAGCGCTGCGCACCGCCGTCGACATCGACGACGCCCCGAGCGTGGTGCGCTACCCCAAGGGCCCGCTGCCCGACGCCCTGCCGGCGATCGAGCAGATCGACGGGCTCGACGTCCTCGCGCGTGGCAGCGGGACGGGAGCATCGCTGCTCGTCGTCGGGATCGGGTCGATGGCCGCGACGGGAGTCGAGGTCGGTCGGCTCCTCGGAGCCGCCGGCGTCCGGGTGGACGTCGTCGACCCGGTCTGGGTCCTCCCGGTCTCGGACGCCCTGGTGAAGATGGCGGGGGAGCACGAGCACGTCGTGGTGCTCGAGGACGGGCTGGCCGAGGGCGGGGTCGGTGCGCTGCTCGGGCAGCGGTGCGCCGATGCCGGTCTGCGCGGTCCGGTGCGCTCGGTCGGGATCCCCCGTGCCTTCCTCCCGCACGCCACCCGCAGCGAGCTCGTCGAGAGCCTGCGGCTGCGGCCGGAGGACATCGCGCACGACATCCTCGGCTGGCTCGCCTCGCGCTGAGCAGCGGTGCTGTCCTGGCCCGTCGCCCCGGTCGCCGTTCTCCCGTAGTGTGACCCGCCTCACGATCTGTGCGGCATCGGTGGACCAAAGGTCCCAGGTCATCCCATGTCTGGACACCTAGCGTGAACGTCAAGACGCCGACGACGAGGGAGAACAACTGCCATGGCGATCACCGCAGACCAGGGGAGCGCGGTCACCCCGCAGCCCCACGAGCCCGAGTCCGCCTGGCGCGGCTTCGTCGCCGGCCCGTGGCAGGACGGGATCGACGTCCGCGACTTCATCCAGCGCAACTACACCGAGTACTTCGGTGACGACACCTTCCTCGCCCCGGCCACCGAGCGCACCACGGGCATCTGGGCCAAGCTCTCCGCGATGTTCCCTGTCGAGCGGGAGAAGGGCGTCTACGACATCGACGCCCACACGCCAGCCCTCATCACGTCCCACGCGCCGGGCTACATCGACAAGGGCAACGAGGTCATCGTCGGCCTGCAGACCGATGCCCCGCTGAAGCGCGCGATCATGCCGTTCGGCGGATGGCGCATGGTCGAGAACGCCCTCAAGACCTACGGCTACGAGGCGGACCCGAAGGTCGCCGAGATCTTCACGAAGTACCGCAAGACCCACAACAACGGGGTCTTCGACGTGTACCCGCCGAACGTCAAGGCCGCCCGCAGCTCCCACCTCGTCACGGGCCTGCCCGACGCCTACGGCCGTGGCCGGATCATCGGCGACTACCGCCGCGTCGCGCTCTACGGCGTCGACGGCCTGATCGCCGCCAAGAAGCTCGAGCGCGCCGAGATGATGATGGAGCGCTCCACCGAGGACATCATCCGCGAGCGCGAGGAGAACGCGGAGCAGGTCCGCGCCCTCGGCGAGCTCAAGACGATGGCCGCGTCCTACGGTTTCGACATCTCCGGCCCGGCCACCAACGGTCGCGAGGCCGTGCAGTGGCTCTACTTCGGCTACCTGGCAGCGGTCAAGGAGCAGAACGGCGCCGCGATGTCGCTCGGTCGCACCTCGACCTTCATCGACGTCTTCATGGAGCGCGACCTCGTCGAGGGCACGCTGACCGAGTCGCAGGCCCAGGAGATCGTCGACGACTTCGTCATCAAGCTGCGGATCGTGCGCTTCCTGCGCACCCCGGAGTACGACGCCCTCTTCTCCGGCGACCCGACCTGGGTCACCGAGTCGATCGGTGGTCTCGGCGAGGACGGTCGCTCGCTGGTCACCAAGAGCTCCTTCCGCTACCTGAACACGCTGTACAACCTGGGCCCGGCCCCGGAGCCCAACCTGACGGTGCTCTGGAGCCCGCAGCTGCCGCTCGGCTTCCGTGAGTTCTGCGCGAAGGTCTCGATCGACACCTCGGCCATCCAGTACGAGTCAGACGACCTGGTCCGCACGCAGTGCGGCGACGACGCGGCGATCGCCTGCTGCGTCTCCGCGATGGCGGTCGGCAAGCAGATGCAGTTCTTCGGGGCGCGGGTCAACCTCGCCAAGGCGCTGCTCTACGCGATCAACGGTGGCCGCGACGAGCTCTCCGGCAAGCAGGTCGCCCCGGCCACCGCTCCCGTCGTCGGGGACGTGCTCGACTACGCCGACGTGCGTGCCAAGTACGACACGCTGCTGGACTGGCTCGCCGAGACCTACGTCGACGCGCTGAACTGCATCCACTGGTCCCACGACAAGTACGCCTACGAGCGCATCGAGATGGCCCTGCACGACCGGACCATCCTGCGCACCCTCGCCTGCGGGATCGCCGGCCTCTCGGTCGCGACGGACTCGCTCGCCGCGATCAAGTTCGCCGCGGTCAGCCCCGTGCGTGACGAGACCGGTCTGGTCGTCGACTTCACGGTCGAGGGCGAGTACCCGGTGTTCGGCAACGACGACGACCGCGCCGACGACATCGCCGTGGAGCTCGTCAAGGCCTTCATGGAGAAGATCCGCCGGCAGCCGACGTACCGCAACGCGGTGCACACGCAGTCCGTGCTGACGATCACCTCGAACGTGGTGTACGGCAAGCACACCGGGAACACCCCGGACGGCCGTCGCAAGGGTGAGCCCTTCGCCCCCGGTGCCAACCCGATGAACGGGCGCGACACCCACGGCATGCTCGCCAGCGCACTGTCGGTGGCCAAGCTCCCGTACGACGAGTCGCAGGACGGCATCTCGCTGACCTCGACCGTCGTTCCCTCCGGCCTCGGCCGGGACCGCGCGGAGCAGGTGACGAACCTGGTCGGCCTGCTCGACGCGTACAACGTCTCCGAGGGCTTCCACGTCAACATCAACGTCCTCAACCGCGAGACGCTCCAGGACGCGATGGAGCACCCGGAGAACTACCCCCAGCTGACCATCCGGGTCTCCGGCTACGCGGTGAACTTCGTCCGCCTCAGCCGCGAGCAGCAGCTCGACGTGCTCTCGCGGACATTCCACGGGGCCCTCTGAAGTCCCACGGGACACTCGCTCCACAGCAGTACGGTGGGCCCGCCCCGCATGACGGGGCGGGCCCGCCCCCGTACGGCGCCCGGACAGGGGCCGACCCACCGCACCGCGACCACCGACGGAGGCGACATGTACGCCCTGGCTCCGAGCCGGTGCTGCGAGGACGGTCGCGGCACCCAGATCGCTGCGCTGCGCTCCGGCGAGATCGGCGCGGTCCACGCCTGGCACCGGTCGACCGATGTCGACGGCCCCGGGACTCGCCTGGTGCTGCGCATGTCGGGCTGCCCGCTGCGCTGCCAGTACTGCCACGGCCCCGACTCGTGGCTGATGCGCGACGGCACGCTGCACACCGTCGACGCCGCGGTCGCGCGGATCGTGCGGGACGCCCCCCTGCTCCGTGCGGGAGGTGGCGGTCTCACCGTCTCCGGTGGCGAGCCCCTGCTCCAGTCGAGCTTCGTCGCCGCCGTCCTCGAGCGCTGCCATGCCGAGGGGATCCACACCGCTCTCGACACGTCCGGCTACCTCGGCCGTCGGGCCGACGACGCCCTGCTCGACCACGTCGACCTCGTGATCCTGGACGTGAAGTCGGGTCTTCCTGGCGTCTACCAGGAGGTCACCGGTCGAGACCTCGCCCCGACCATGGAGTTCGCGCGGCGTCTCGACGCGCGCGGCACGACCCTGTGGGCCCGGTTCGTCGTGGTCCCCGGCCTGACCGACGGCTGGGACAACGTCGCGGCCCTCGCCGAGCTCCTCGCGCCGCTGCGCACCATCGCACGGGTCGAGGTCGTGCCGTTCGAGCAGAGCGGCCGTCCGATGTGGCACACCCTGGGCAAGGACTACCGGCTCGAGATGACCGAGCCGCCGGACGAGGCGCTCCTGGACCGGGTGCAGCAGCAGTTCCGCGCGGCGGGGCTCCCCGTGCACACGCGCACGCTCGGCACGGCCGCCGCGCTCGCCTGAGCCCTCAGGAGGACGAGGCGAGGCCGGCGGGGAGCAGCCGCCGGCCGAGCAGCCGCGTCGTCCACCCCGTGCGGTCCAGGTACGGGACGAGCCCACCCAGGTGGAAGCCGAACCCGGCGCCGAGGATCATGCACAGGTCGATGTCCTGCGGTGCGGTGACGACCCCCTCCTCGAGCATCAGCCCGACCTCTGCGGTCAGTCCCGCCAGCACGGCGTCCAGGACACCGCCGGCATCGAGGGACTGCGGCCCGCCGGGAGGGCCGAAGGCGTCCTGGATGGACGGGTCGACGGCCCGTTCGCGTCCGGAGCCGTCCGGCAGCGGGACGACGCGGCGGCCGGCGGCCGCGAGCGACTCGAGACCCGGTGACCTCGGGTACCTGTCCCCGAAGGCGTCGTGCAGGGTGCCGAGCACGTGCAGCGTGACCGGGAGGCCGACGAGCTGCATCAGCGCGAACGGCCCCATCGGCAGGCCGAGCGGCCGCAGGGCGAGATCGGCCACCTCGACCGGCGTCCCTCGCTCGACGGCCGCTGCGACCTCGGCGAGCTCGCGCAGCAGCAGGCGGTTGACGACGAAGCCAGGCCGGTCGGCGACGCCGACAGCCGACTTCCCGCAGGCCGCAGCGACGGCGAACGCCGTCGCCACGGCCGCCTCGCTCGCGAGGGAGGTCCGGACGACCTCGACGAGGGGCATCTGGGCCACGGGGTTGAAGAAGTGCAGCCCCACGACGCGTCCGGGGTGACGCAGCCCCTGCGCCATCGCGGTCACCGAGAGCGCAGAGGTGTTGGTCGCGAGCACGGTGTCGGCACGCACGACCTCCTCGAGCTCGGCGAACACGCGCTGCTTGACGGCGAGCACCTCGGTGACCGCCTCGATGACCAGGTCGCAGGGCGCGAAGGACTCCAGCGCCGTGCCGACCGTGATCGAGCCGAGGAGCCGATTGGCCTCCCCTGCACCGATGCGGCCCTTGGCGGCGAGCGCCCCGACCGATGCCCGGACGGTCTCGCGGCCGTGCGCTGCCCGCTCCTCGTCGATCTCCCGCATGAGCACGGGTACCCGCATCCGTCGCGCCACCAGGACCGCCAGCTGCACGGCCATCAGGCCCGCCCCGACGATGCCGACCGAGCGGATCGGCTGGGCCGCCCCAGCAGCCGGCACGCCGGCCGGGTGCCGGGCACGCCGGGTGGTGAGGTCGAAGGCGTACAGACCCGCCCGGAGCTGGTCGGAGAGCAGGAGCTCGGCCAGCGCCTCGTCCTCGGCGGCGAAGGCCGCGTCGAGGTCGGCCGTGCGTGCCTGCGCCACGAGCTCGAGGGCGCGCAGCGGGGCGGGTGTCGCGCCGGCGAACCTCGCGTCGAGGTGTGCGCGGGTTGCCTCGACCGCCTGCCCCCACGTCACGGCGTCGTCCAGCGGGCGTCGCACCGGGACGACTCCGCCCGCGAGCACCTCGCCGGCCCAGGCGATCGAGCGTTCGAGGAAGTCCGCCGGGTCCAGGCAGACGTCGGCGAGCCCGATCCGCACGGCGGTCGCCGCGTCCGTCATCCGGTTCCCGGCGAAGGGTGCCTCGACGATCATGGCGAGCGCGGCCTGCACACCCACCAGCCGGGGGAGCAGGGTCGCGCCGCCCCAGCCGGGGACCAGGCCCAGCATCGTCTCGGGGAGCGCGAGGGCACGCACATCGGCCGCGACGGTGCGGTAGGTGCAGTGCAGGGCGATCTCCAGTCCGCCGCCGAGCGCTGCTCCGTTGATGAAGCAGAAGCTCGGCACGCCGAGGTCGCCGAGCAGGCGGTAGGCGTCGTGGCCGAGCGTCGCGATCTCCCGGGCGCTGTCGTGTGTCGTGAGCTCGGCCATCGTGCCGAGGTCGGCGCCGGCTGCGAGGTAGCCGGGCTTTCCGGTGACGGCCAGGGCGACGATCTCGCCCGCCTGCGCGCGGGCGCGCTGGGTCTGCAGGGCCTGCCGCAGTCCGGTCAGACCGGCCCGGCCGAGGGTCGTCGGGCGACGGTGGTCCTCGCCGTTGTCCAGCGTGAGGAGGGCGAGCACGTCCCCGTTGTCGAGCCTGACGTCGCGGACCAGGGAGCGGGTGACCCGTTCGGCACGAGCCGGGGAGCCGTCCTGCGCTGCTGCTGCGTTCACGATCGTCCTCCGTCGTGGTGCGGGTTCTCCCAGATCACCGTCATGCCCATGCCGAGGCCGACGCACATCGTCGTCGCGCCGAAACGCACCTGAGGTCGTGCGGCGAATCCGCGCGCCAGCTGGGCCGTGAGCCGGACGCCCGAGGCGGCGAGCGGGTGCCCGACGGCGATCGCGCCGCCGAACGGGTTGACGCGGGGGTCCTCGTCGTCGATCCCGAACGCGTCGAGGAAGGCAAGGACCTGCACGGCGAACGCCTCGTTGATCTCGATCAGGCCGAGGTCGTCGATCGAGAGCCCCGCGATGGCGAGGGCACGATGCGTCGCGGGGACGGGGCCGGTCCCCATGAGCTCGGGGGCGACCCCCGCGACCGCATAGCTCACCATCCGCATCGCGACCGGCAGGTCCAGCTCGGCCGCGACCGAGGCGTGCGCGAGCAGCGCGACGCCGGCGCCGTCGGTCAGGGGCGCAGAGGTGGCGGCCGTGACGCGCCCGCCCGGGCGGAACGGGGTCGGCAGATCCTGGATCTGCTCGAGGGTCGTGCCGGGGCGTGGGGGCTCGTCCGTCCTGGCCAGGCCCCAGCCGTGCTCCGGGTCGCGCAGCGCAGTCGGCACGATCTCGGGGCCGATGTCACCGGCGCCGAGGGCGGCAGCGAACCGAGCCTGGCTCCGGACGCCCCAGGCGTCGGCGCGGGCGCGCGTCAGGGTGGGGAACTGGTCGTGCAGGTTCTCGGCGGTGGCACCCATGACGAGTGCTGACGGGTCGACGAGCCGCTCGCTCACGAAGCGGGGGTTCGGCTCGGCGTGCGCGCCCATGGGGTGGTGCCCCATGTGCTCGACGCCGCCGGCCACGACCACCTGCTGCGCCCCGACGCCGATCGCACCGGCGGCGGTGGTGATCGCCGTCATCGCGCCCGCGCACAGCCGGTCGACGGCGAAGCCCGGGACGGACTGCGGCAGGCCGGCGAGAAGGGCGACCGTGCGGCCCAGGTCCAGTCCCTGGTCGCCGACCTGGCTCGTCGCGGCCAGCACGACGTCGTCGATCCGGGCCGGATCGAGCTGAGGGTGGCGACGCAGCAGCTCGCGCAGCGCCACCACCGCGAGGTCGTCGGCGCGGGTGTGCGCGAACAGGCCGTCCGGCCGTGCCCGGCCGAACGGGGTCCGGACGGCGTCGACCAGGACGACGTCATGCAGAGGGCTGGTTCGGCGGCTCATCGGGACTCCCTCAGGACGGCCTTGTCCGTGGTTACCCGAGAGTAACAAGCGCCTCCGCGAAGGGCGCGGCAAAGAGCTCGACCTGCCACGGCCGTGCCGAGCCGGCCCGCAGGGCATCGGCGACGTCCGCGACCTCGGACGAGCGCGGCGGGGACCAGCAGAAGCGACGCAGGAGGTCGGGCTGCAGGAGGTTCTCGACCGGGACGGCGCGTTCCTTCGAGACGCCGGCGATGATCTCCTTGGCCGCGGCGAGCCGTGCAGCGGCGGCCGGGTCGCGCTCGGCCCAGACCCGCGGGGGCGGGGGGCCGGGCAGGCCCGGGCCGCGGACCGGCGGGAGGTCGGACTCGGGGAGCAGGAGCGCCTCCTCGACGGCGGCGAACCACAGGTCGATCCGGCGCCGGGTGCCCTTGCCGGAGAACTGGCGCAGGGCCCCGAGGTCCGTGACCGATCGCGGCAGGGCCAGGGCCGCGGCGACCATGGCGGCGTCGGGCAGGATCCGGCCGGGGGAGATGTCCCGCCGACGGGCCTCGTCGTCCCGCGCGGTCCACAGGGAGCGGACGATGGCGAGGTTGCGCGTCCCGCGGATCGCGTGCAGGCCGGAGGTGCGCCGCCACGGGTCGATCCGGGGCGGGGACGGTGGCGCGAGGCGGATGGCCTCGAACTCCTGGCGCGCCCACTCGTCCTTCCCGGCGTCGACCAGCCGCTGGGCGAGCAGGTCACGGACCTCGACGAGCACCTCGACGTCGAGCGCCGCGTAGCGCAGCCAGTCGGCAGGCAGCGGTCGGGTGGACCAGTCGACGGCCGAGTGCTCCTTGGCGAGCCCGAGGCCGAGCAGGTCGGCGACGACGGCCGCCAGCCCGACGCGAGGCATGCCGAGCAGCCGGGCGGCGAGCTCGGTGTCGAAGACGGCGTCCGGGTGCATGGACTGCTCGGCGAGCCCCGGGAGGTCCTGCGACGCGGCGTGCAGCACCCACTCGACCCCGTGCAGCGCCTCGCTCATCGAGCTGAGGTCCGGCAGGGCGATCGGGTCGACGAGGAAGGTGCCCGAGCCGCTGCGGCGCAGCTGGACGAGGTAGGTGCGCTGCCCGTAGCGGTAGCCGGAGGCCCGCTCGGCGTCGACGGCGACCGGCCCGTTCCCGTCGGCGAGGGCGCGGACGGCCTCGGCGAGCTCCTCAGGGGTGGTCAGGACTGGGGGGACACCGTCGGCAGGCTCGGTCAGCGGAGTGACAGGGGCTTCGGTCTCGGCGTCCGCCTCGGTGGAGCTCTCGGGCGGCGTGGACATGCCCTCAGGCTAGGCCCTGGCTGCGCCGGGACCGGGAAGGCGCTCCGGGCTCAGGCGAGCAGGTCGTTGCGGATGACGTAGGCGACCATCTCGGCGCGATCGCCGGTGCCGACCTTGCGGGAGATCCGGGCGAGGTGGCTCTTGACGGTCAGCGCGGAGAGCTCGAGCGTCTCGCCGATCTGCCGGTTGGAGCGACCGTCGGCGACGAGGCTGAGGACACCGAGCTCGCGGGCGGTGAGCTCGGGACCGCGGGCGGAGACGGCGGAGCTCGGCCCGTCGAGCGGGGCCAGGGCGACGGGGGTGGTGCTCACGGCGCCGCGGACACCGCCGCCGAGGAGGGTGACGAGGTCGCGACGCGCCGCGCTGCGTGCCATGACGACCGCCCGGATCGACTCACGCCGCCGCAGGTTGGTGACCAGGACGTGGGCCTCGCCCTCGGGGATCTCGGAGATCATCACGCACATCGGGGCACCGAGGCGCGGGACCGTGCGCTGCGACGGCGGGGCGGTCGCCGGACGTGCGCCGGGGCGCAGGGCACCGTGCAACGGCGGTGCCGTGCTGATCTGCTCGACGGTCACGTGGACTCCCATGCGAGGTGCTGTCTGTCCCCGCTCCTATCGGCACCGCGCCCGTCGGTCTTAAGGTCCCGTGACTCCTGCGGCAGCGGTTCACCCGCCCGTGGAGGCCATGGCGACCGTCAGCGACGGCGTCCGATGGCTGCGACGCCCTCCGGGAGCGGCGGGAGCCCGGCAGCGGTGCACAGGATCGTCGACCAGGCCTCGAGGTGGTCCCCGACATCCCCCTCGGGCGTCCACGACGCGCGCAGCTCGACCTCGACCTGAGCGGGGCGCTCGGCGAGGGCGGCGAAGGACTGCGAGACGACGCGCGTGACGGTTCCGCCGAGGGCGTGGAACGGCGAACCTGCTGACTCGAGGGCCTCCGCGACCCATGACCAGGCGGCCTCGCAGAGCAACGGGTCGGTGCCGAGCTCGGCCTCGAGCACCGCCCGGACCAGGGTGACGGCCCGGAAGGTCCCGTCCCATGCCTCTTGGCCGGCAGGGTCGTGCAGGAGGACGAAGCGGCCAGAGGCGAGCTCGGCCTCGCTCCCTGGCCCGAGGATCTCCGCGCTCAGCGCCACCGAGTACGGGGCGACCCGCCCGGGGGCGGGGACCTCGGTGAGGTGCACCTCGCTGCGCAGTCGGCGGTCACGCAGGGCGTGCAGCGCCTCGACGAACGGTGCGGGGACGTCCTGGGCGGTCATCACCCAGGGAGCGTAAGGCCGGGCGGTGACGCTGCCGTGGAACGGCGCGCGGGGCGCACTAGGCTGGCCGGACGTCGTCGGTGGAGGAGAACGTCATGGCGCCTCGCGCTCAGATCGGTGTCACGGGCCTCGCGGTGATGGGGCGGAACCTCGCGAGGAACCTGGCCCGCAACGGATACTCGGTCGCGGTGCACAACCGGTCGGTCGGGCGCACGCGGTCCCTCGTCGCCGAGCACGGGGGCGAAGGCACCTTCCTCCCGGCGGAGTCGATCGAGGACTTCGTCGCCTCGCTGAGCGTGCCCCGCACCATCATCGTGATGGTCAAGGCCGGCGCGCCGACGGATGCCGTCATCGACGAGCTGGTCCCGCTCCTGGAGCCCGGCGACATCGTGGTCGACGCGGGCAACGCGCACTTCCCGGACACCGTCCGACGTGAGACGGCGCTCCGCGAGCGGGGGCTGCACTTCGTCGGGACCGGCGTCTCCGGCGGTGAGGAGGGAGCCCTCCTCGGGCCGTCGATCATGCCGGGTGGCTCCGAGGAGTCGTACGCGACGCTCGGGCCGATGCTCGAGACCATCGCCGCCCAGGTCGACGGCACCCCCTGCTGCACCCATGTCGGACCCGGCGGGGCCGGGCACTTCGTCAAGATGGTGCACAACGGCATCGAGTACGCCGACATGCAGCTCATCGCCGAGGCCTACGACCTGCTCCGTCAGGGGCTCGGTGCCCCGGCGGGGCGGATCGCCGAGATCTTCGCGCAGTGGAACACCGGTGACCTCGAGTCGTTCCTCATCGAGATCACCGCCGACGTCCTCGCCCACACCGATGCGACGACCGGAGCGGCCTTCGTCGACGTCGTCCTTGACCAGGCCGAGCAGAAGGGCACCGGGCGCTGGACGGTCCAGAGCGCCCTCGACCTCGGCGTACCGGTGACGGGGATCGCCGAGGCCACCTTCGCCCGCGCCCTGTCGGGGTCCGTCCCGCAGCGCGAGGCGGCGCGGGCCGCTCTCCCGGCGGCTGTCGAGCCGATCGTCGTCGAGGACGAGGCATCGTTCGTCGAGGACGTCCGGCTCGCCCTCTACGCCTCGAAGGTCGTCGCGTACTCCCAGGGCTTCGACCAGATCGCCGCCGCCTCGGCCCAGTTCGGCTGGGACATCGACCGCGGAGCGATGGCGCGGATCTGGCGAGGCGGCTGCATCATCCGCGCGAAGTTCCTCGACCGGATCACCGAGGCGTACGCGCGGGATCCCGAGCTCCCGCTGCTGCTCGCCGACGCCTACTTCCGCGACGCCGTCGGTGCCGGGCTCGCCGCCTGGCGTCGTGTCGTGGCGCAGGCCGCCGGAGCAGGGGTCCCGACCCCCGCCTTCTCCTCCAGCCTCGCCTACTACGACGGGGTCAGGGCCGAGCGGCTGCCGGCGAACCTCATCCAGGCCCAGCGCGACTTCTTCGGCGCGCACACCTACCGCCGGGTCGACCGGGAGGGCACCTTCCACACCGAGTGGTCCGGCGACCGTTCGGAGCAGCAGGCGTGACCGCTGCGAGCAGCCCTGCCGTCTCTGCAGGCGGCAGGCCCTTCCACCTCGTCCTGCTCGGCGCGGACATCGGGATCTACGCTCTCGCGCGCGCCTTCCACGAGGAGTACGGCGCCCGGTCCACCGTCGTGAGCCTCTCGGTGCTCGGTCCCGTCGCGGACTCGGGCATCCTGCGCAACGTCGTGCTCGGGGCAGATGCGGGTCCGGCCGAGATCCTGCGGGCCCTGGAGCTGCTGGCCGACGAGCTCGCCGTCGGGCAGCAGCCGCCTCAGCTGGTCCTGGTGGCGAACACCGACTGGCTGGTGCGTTTCCTCGTCGAGAACCGCGACGGGCTGGAGCTGAGCTACACGGTGCCCTTCCTCGACCGGGAGCTGCTCGGTCGGCTCGCCGACAAGGCGCAGTTCGCCGAGCTGTGCACAGAGCTCGGCATCCACACCCCCCGGACCGTCGTCCAGGACTTCGCGACGGCCGCCGCCGCCGGTTGGCGGCCGACGCCCGTCGGCCTCGCGTTCCCGCTGATCGCCAAGGCGGCGAACAGCGCCGACTACGAGCGGTTGTCCTTCGCCGGCAAGAAGAAGGTCTACGCGGTCGCGGACCAGGTCGAGCTCGACGACGTCTACGCGCGACTGATCGACGCCGGCTTCACCGGGCGGTTCGTCATCCAGGAGATGATCCCCGGCGACGACACGCAGATGCGCAGCATCACCTGCTACGTCGACCGCTCCGGGGTCATCACCCTGTCCTGCTGCGCGCACGTCCTGCTCGAGGAGCACACCCCGAGCGGACTGGGCAACCCGGCAGCGATGATCACCGGACGCCATGACGCCATGCTCGAGCAGGCGCACCGGATGCTCGCGAGCACCGGGTACCGCGGCTTCGCGAACTTCGACGTCAAGGTCGACCCGCGCGACGGCGCCGAGATGTTCTTCGAGGTCAATCCCCGGATCGGTCGCAACAACTACTACGTGACGGCCGCCGGGGCCAACCCGCTGCGCTTCCTCGTCGCCGATCATGTCGACGGGGTCGAGGCCTCGCCGGTCGTCGTGGAGCGTGAGGTGCTCTACTCGATCGTCCCGGTCCGGCTGCTGCGGCGCTACGTGCTGGACCCGCAGCTGCGGGCGAAGGTCGACGCGCTCGTCCGCGGTCGGGCGACGGCGCACCCGCTGCGCTACCGGGCGGAGACCGGCTGGCGTCGGCGCCTGTACGTGCTGCTCGCCGGGATCAACCAGGTCCGCAAGTTCCGCCGGTACTACCCGGAGGTCACCGTGACCGGGCTCTGAGCCCGGTCAGCCGAGGCGGCTGGTGCCCAGGTACAGGTGCAGCACCGGTACCCGCAGCTCCTCGCGGGCGCGGGAGGCCCAGTCCCGCCGGAAGGTGTCCTCGAGCGCGTGCGGCAGGGTCACCACGACGACCTCGGCACCGTCCGCCGGGTCGCCGACAGCCGTGCGCAACGCGGGGAGCGGATCGTCGTCCACGACCTCCCCGTCGGCCTGCAGTCCGGCGGCGTGCAGCGCGGCCAGCGAGCCGGCGAGCTGCTCCGCAGCGGTGGCGACGGCCCGGTGCTGCTCTGGCTCACGTCCCAGGACGTCGGCGAGCGCCGCTCGCAGCTCCCCGAGACTGAGGTGGTCGACGAGCGAGACCAGGAGGTTGCGCTCCGTGTCGGCCGGCACCAGGACGTGGTACTCCGCGTCGGTCGGATGCAATGACGCGATGTGCTCGACGTCGGCGGGGCCGAGGGTGTCCTCGGCGAGGATGACGATTCGCGTGCTCACCCTGCGAGCCTAGCGGCCCCGCGGATCTCGGCCGACGACCCTACGATGGCGCGCGTGGGTGAACCGAGCGTGTCCGGGCGCGTCGTCGTCGTCGCAGGCGGGACCGGCGTCGTCGGCTCGGCGGTCGCCGTGGCGCTGCTCGCGCGCGGGGCGCGCGTCGTCGTGCCGACCCGTCGCGGCGATGGGGTCGTCCCGGACGGCGTCAGGCGCGTCGTCCTCCCTCACTGGGACGACCCTGCGGAGCTGAGTGCCGTGCTCGCCGAGCCGGGCTGGCAGGCCGACGCCGCCGTCGCGGCGATCGGCGGCTGGTTCAAGGGTGCCGACCTCCTCGACCTCGATCTCGAGCGGTGGCGCCGGATGCTGGAGAGCCACCTCACCGGGCACCTCCTCGTCGCGCGGGCGCTGCTCCCCGCGCTCATCGGCGCGGACCCTGCGTACGTGATGCTCAACGGTGCGGCGGCCGAGGAGCCGATGCCGGGCTCGGGGGCTGTCAACGTCACCGGAGCCGGTCAGGCGATGCTGCTCGACGTGCTGCGGGCGGAGCGGATCGGCGCGCGCGTGCGGCTGCACGAGGTCCGGGTGATGCATGCCGTGGCCGGCGACGACCGCAACGAGGACCCGGCCGGCACGATCGCGCCGGGGGCCGTCGCGCGCGCGGTCGTCGACGTGATCGGCAACCGCGCCGCCGCGGCACGGGTCCGCCTGTGAGCTCCGTTCTGCTGCGCCACCCGCACGTGCCGGCGGACGCGCTGCTGGCCGGCTTCGTCCCTCCTCGCCACTTCACCGACGCGAGCTTCGCCACCTACGTCCCCGACCGGGAGCACCCGAGCCAGGGGGCTGCACGCGACCGGCTCGAGCGTCTCGCCTCCGCGGTGCTCGCCCCGCCGCGTCGCCGGCTCCTCGGGTCGGCCCGACGTGAGCCGCCGCAGGCGGTCTACCTCGACGGTGGCTTCGGGGTCGGCAAGACGCACCTGCTCGCCGCGCTCGCGCACGCCGTCGGGCGAGAGGTCACGGCCTACGGGACGTTCGTGGAGTACACCCACCTGGTCGGGGCGCTCGGTTTCGTGCCGACCGTCCAGTCGCTGCGGACGCGACGGCTCGTCTGCATCGACGAGTTCGAGCTCGACGACCCCGGCGACACGCTCCTCATGGCGCGCCTGCTGCGCGAGCTCGGCGACGCCGGGGTGACGCTGGCCGCGACGTCGAACACCCTGCCGGAGTCGCTCGGCGAGGGGCGGTTCGCCGCGGAGGACTTCCTGCGCGAGATCCAGGCCCTTGCCGCACGCTTCGAGGTGCTGCGGATCGACGGTGAGGACTATCGCCACCGTGGTGCGCCGACCGCGACGGGGGGGCTGCCCGACGGCCTCGTGCGATCACGGGTCCGCGCGCGCGACGGCGAGTGCGTCGAGCTCGACGTCCTCCTCGCGCACCTGCGTACGGTGCACCCGAGTCGCTATGGGGCGCTGCTGGACCAGGTGCGCCTCCTCGGGCTCACCGGGGTCCACCCGCTCGTCGATCAGGCGGACGCCCTGCGGCTCGTCGTCCTCGTCGACCGTCTCTACGACCACGACGTCCCCGTCGTCCTCGGCGGTCACGGGACGACAGGTCTGTTCAGCCCGACGATGCTCGCCGGGGGATACCGCAAGAAGTACCTCAGGGCCCTGTCCCGGCTCACCTCCCTCGCCGAGGGCGAGCACGGGGGCCCGCAGGCCGCGCCAGGGGCCGGTCCTCAGGGCTCCTGACCGGCGCCCTCATGGCATCGCGTCCAGTCGTGCCTTCTCGACGTCGACGTCGAAGTCAGCGGCCGGCCAGCCGAGGTCGAGGGACTCGAGCGCGTCGAGCAGCAGCTCGGTGACGGCGAGGCGGGCGTACCACTTGCGGTCGGCGGGAACGACGTACCAGGGGGCGACCTCGGTCGACGTGCGGTCGAGCACGGCCTGGTAGGCCTCGCGGTAGGCCGGCCACTGGGACCTCACGTCGAGGTCGCCGGGGTTGTACTTCCAGTACTTCTCGGGCCGGTCGAGCCGGTCGGCCAGGCGCTCCTTCTGCTCGTCCTGGGAGATGACCAGGGCCACCTTGACGATCGTCGTCCCGGCGGCGGCGACCTCCGCCTCGAAGGCGTTGATCTCCTCGTAGCGGGTGTCCCACACGGCGCGGGGCACGAGCTCGTTCACCCGGACGACGAGCACGTCCTCGTAGTGCGAGCGGTCGAAGACGCCGATCTGGCCGGGACGCGGGAGCGCGTTGCGGATCCGCCAGAGGTAGTCGTGGGCGCGTTCCTCCGGGGTCGGCACCCCGAACGAGCGGAGGGAGACACCCTGCGGGTCGACCATGCCGATGACATGCCGGACCATCCCGCCCTTTCCCGCCGAGTCGAGTCCCTGCAGGACCAGGAGGACGGATCGGGTGCCGCCGGAGCGGCCCTCGGCGAAGAGTCGCTCCTGGAGCTCGGAGAGCCGGACGCCCTGCTCGGCCAGCCGCTTCTCACCCTTGGTGCGGTCCTTCTCCCAGCCGGGGGTCGCCCCTGGGTCGAAGGCGGCGAGGTCGAAACCCTGCCCTGCCCTCAGCGCCTGGTGGGCGGGGACGTTCCAGCGGCCGGCGGTCATGAGGGTTCCCTCTCGTCGGTGAGCACGACGCCGCCTGACCCGGGGAGGGTGACGGCCGTCGCGGTGCGGGTGACCGGGTCCCAGCATGCCAGCACGGTGGCGCTCGCCGCCCCCGCCAGCGGTATCGTCACGGGGCCGTCGGCGATCGATGCGCACACGACCACACCGGGACGGCGGACCAGGATCCACCGACCGTCGTCGTCGTGCTCGACGTGCGTCGCGGCGAGGTCGCCGTCCCTGAGGCCGGGGACGAGGTGGCGCAGGGCGAGGAGCGTCCGGTGCCAGGCCAGCATGCGGGCGTGACCGGCCCGCCGCGGCTCGGTCCAGTCCAGGCGAGCGCTCTCGACCGTCATCGGCGACCGGGGGTCCGGGATCTCGGGCATGCCGCCGTAGAGCTCCGCCCATCCGTGACCGGCGAACTCGGCCACCCGCCCGGCGCGGATCGCCTCGGCGAGCTCCGGCTCCTGGTGATCGCTGAAGAACGGGAACGGCCGGCGCGTCGCCCACTCCTCACCCATGAAGAGCATCGGGCTGAACGGTGAGGTGAGCAGGACGGTCACGCCCGCCGCGAGGACGCCGTCGGGCAGTCGGCTCGCCGGCCGGTCACCGACGGCGCGGTTGCCGATCTGGTCGTGGTTGGCGGCGAACGCGACGAAGCGTCGCGCGTCGACACCCGGTGGGACCGGGGCTCCCCAGCTGCGGCCCCGGAAGGTCGAGTGACCACCCTCGTGGACGAAGACTCTGGTCAGGGCGTGGGCGAGCACCTCGGCGCTGCCGAAGTCCACGTAGTAGCCCTGCCGTTCTCCCGTCAGCCAGGCGTGCAGCGCGTGGTGCACGTCGTCGGCCCACTGGCCCGTCATGCCGAGGCCGCCCGCTGCGGTCGGGGCCACCGTCCGTGGGTCGTTGAGGTCGCTCTCGGCGACCAGGCCGAGCGGGCGACCGAGGCGGGTCGAGAGCTCCTCGACGGTGTCGGCGAGCTCGGCGAGGAGCGGGCGGCGCGAGTGGTCGACGAGGGCGTGCACGGCATCGAGCCGGAGCGCGTCCACGTGGAACTCCTCGAACCACCGCACCGCGTTCTCGATCACGAAGGCCCGCACGCCCTCGTTCCCCGGGGCGTCGAGGTTGACCGCCGCGCCCCACGGGGTGTGATGGGTCTCGGTGAAGTACGGCCCGAATCCCGCCAGGTAGTTGCCGGAGGGACCGAGGTGGTTGTAGACGACGTCGAGGCAGACACCGAGCCCCTGGCCGTGCGCGGCGTCGACGAAGCGTTGCAAGGCCCCTGGCCCGCCGTAGGCCTGCTGCACGGCCCACAGGGCGACGCCGTCGTAGCCCCAGCCGTACCGGCCGGGGAACGCCGCGACCGGCATCAGCTCGATCAGGTCGACGCCCAGGTCGACGAGGTGCTCGAGGTGCTCGACCGCGGCGTCGAGCGTCCCCTCAGGGGTGAACGTGCCTACGTGCAGCTCGTAGGTCACCGCCCCACGCACGTCGAGCCCTGTCCAGTCGGCGTCGTGCCAGCCGTGCCGCGCGGTGTCGAACGTCCGGCTCGCCGCGTGGACGCCATGCGGTTGCCACGCGCTCCGTGGGTCGGGGAGCGCGGGGCCGCCATCGACGCCGAAGGCGTAGTCGGTCCCGTGCACGAGGGCCGTCCCGGCATGCCACCAGCCGCCGGCGCCTCTCGTCATGGCCGTGACGTCTCCGGCGTGCAGGTCGACCCGCGTCGCGGTCGGTGCCCAGACGCGAGGAGACCAGCCGTCGGCCGTCCACCCGTCGCGCGCTGTCATCGGTTGTCGGCTGCGCGGACGAGCAGGGCGACCGGGTAGGTCCCGAGCAGCTCGGCAAGCAGCAGCACCCCGCCGGAGAGCTCCCGGCCGGTCAGGACGTCGCTCCAGGTGCCCTCGGGAAGAACGACGCTGTGGCTGCCCCAGCCCCCGAGCCGGTCCAGGCCCACCGCGAGGCGGGTCGCCACGGTGATCGCCACCGGCGTCCCGGCATCCGTCCGCGCGAAGGCGAGAGCCGAGCCGGTCGAGCAGGGCAGGGGCAGGTAGCCGGCCTCCGGCCCGATGAAGGCCGCAGCGTGGGCGCGGCGTACACGCAGCGCCCGCGAGGTCATGAGGAGCTTCTCGGCGGCGAGGTCGGTCGGGGTCAGCCCGTCGTCAAGGCTCGTGAGGAGCGCGTCGAGCCGAGCAGCGTCGACCGGCCGTCTGTTGTCCGGGTCGACCAGGGTGAGCGAGAGGGTCTCGGTCCCCTGGTAGACGTCCGCGACGCCCGGAAGGGTGAGCTGGACGAGCTTGGTGCCGAGCGTCGCCGCCCGGGTCGCGCTCGCGGCGAGGCGGTCCCAGCCGGCGAAGGCCTCGATGACCACGGGGTGCTCGAGGACAGCCGCGGCGAAGCCGAGCACATCGCGCTCGTACTCGGCGGCCGGCGCGGTCCAGCTGGTGTGGTCCTTGGCCTCCCGCATCGCCTTGGTGAGGTACCCGACGAGGCGGTCCTCGGCGAGCGGGCCGTCGTCCCAGGTGCCGGCGAGCGTCTGCCAGAGGAGCTGCTCGGTCCGACCGTCCAGCGTCGCAGGCCGCATGTCGGCCGTGGCCTGGCGGACCGTGTCCAGGAGCTCGGACCACGAGATCGCCAGCTCGGAGAGCACGCCGAGCCGCGCGCGGACGTCCTCGCTGCGCTTGGTGTCGTGCGTCGACCCCGTCGTCATCGCCAGCGGAGCGTGCTGCTGCGCCCTCGTGGCCCAGGCGTGCAGCTCGTCGGCGGTGATCGCGAAGCGCTCGGGTGCACCCCCGACCTCGCACAGGCCCGTCAGCAGCGTCCAGCGATAGAAGGCCGTGTCCTCGACACCCTTGGCGGTCACGGCGCCGCAGGCCTGCTGGAAGCGCACCATGAGCTCCCCGCGCCTCGCCTCGCCGGTGCGACCGGCGGAGCCGATCTCCTTGCCCATGAGCATCTCGGCGAGCAGGTCGAGCGTCTCGCCGCGGTCCTCCTCGAGCCGGGAGCGGGCGACCTGGACCGTGCGGTCGAAGGCGGCCTTCACGTCGGGGTGCACGGGAGATCCGGGGACGACGTAGTAGCGGTAGCGGTCGGCAGCGACGAGCAGCTCGGCGAGGCAGTCGTGCAGCGAGCGCCGGGTGTGGTCGCGCAGGCGCACGTCGTCGCGGCAGATCTCGGCCGCCAGGTCTGTCAGGTGCGCGACCTCGGTGTAGAGCGGCCCGGCGACGACCTGCCGCTTCGCCTCCTCGATCAGGCCGGGGAGCGCGTCAGGGGCGTCGCCGGTGAGCCGGTTGAGCACCGAGCCCAGCTCGCCCTGACCCGCCGGGTCGACGAAGGTCTGCTGCAGGCGCCACATCGCGTCGTAGCCCGTCGTGCCGGTCGTTGCCCAGTCGTCCGGGAGCTCCTCGGCGGGCGCGAGGATCTTCTCCACGACGACCCATGCGCCGCCCGTGGCGACCGCGAGCCGGTCGAGGTAGCCCTTCGGGTCGGCGAGCCCGTCCGGGTGGTCGATGCGCAGGCCGTCCACCGTCCCGTCGGCGATGAGCGAGGTGAGCAGGGCATGGGTGGCGTCGAAGACTGCCGGGTCCTCCACCCGGATGGCTGCGAGCGAGCCGACGTCGAAGAAGCGGCGGTAGTTCAGCTCCTCGTCGGCGACCCGCCAGTACGCGAGCCGGTAGTGCTGTCGCGCGACGAGGTCCACGAGCGGCAGGTGCTCGGTCCCCGCGCGGACCGGGAACACGTGGTCGAAGTACCGCAGCACCGTCTGGGGACCCTTGTCCTCCTGCCCCGGGACGGTCAGCTCCTCGACCTGCAGCTCACCCTTGGCGAGCGCCGCACCGATGCGTCGCCCGAGCACCGGCATCAGCAGGGCGCCCTCTCCCGCCGACCAGTCGACGTCGAACCATCGCGCGTACGCAGAGTCCGGCCCCTCGGCGAGCACCGACCAGAGCTCGCGGTTGTGCGACGCGGGCGTCGGCACCGACATGTGGTTCGGGACGACGTCGACGATCAGGCCAAGGCCGGCGCCGTGGGCGGCCGTGGCGAGACGGTCGAGCGCCGGCCGACCGCCGAGCGCGGCGGCGATCGAGCTGTGGTCCACGACGTCGTACCCGTGCGTCGACCCCGGGGCAGCAGTGAGCACGGGGGAGAGGTACAGGTGCGTGATCCCCAGCCGCGCCAGGTACGGCACCTGCGCCGCTGCCGCGTCGAGCGACAGGTCGGGGCCGAGCTGGAGGCGGTAGGTCGAGACCGGGACCGGGGCGCCGTCGGCGACCCGCCGGCCCGCCGGTCCGGGCCGGTCGGTCACCGGAGCTCCGGGAGCCTGTCCTTCGTGCGAGGGGGAGCTCACCGGGGGTTCCTCTCGATCACGCCTCACGCCTGGGACGGGTCAGGACGAGGGTGCTGCGCCCCGTGACGGTCACCGTCGCGCGGGCGAGGACGGACGCGCCCGGCTCGAGGGTGTGGTCGGTGTCCAGGACGCAGGTCCACTCCTCGCCGAAGTCAGCGCTCGGCATCGTGAAGCTGACCCCGTCGGCCGCGGCGTTGAAGAGCAGCAGGAAGCTGTCGTCGAGCACCGGTTCGCCGCGGGTGTCCGGCTCGGCGATGGCCTCGCCGTTGAGGAAGACCTGGACGGCCTGTGCGTAGCCCAGGCGCCAGTCGTCGTCTGTCATGTGCGTCCCGTCGGTGGTGAACCACGAGATGTCCTGGAGCTCGGACTCGCCGCCGTGCTCCGCGACGCCGTGGAAGAAGCGGCGACGCCGGAAGACCGGGTGATCGCGGCGAAGGCGGACCAGCGTCCTGGTCAGCTCGAGGTGCTCCTTCTGGTCGTCGTCGAGGTCCCAGTCGATCCAGGTCGTCTCGTTGTCCTGGCAGTAGCCGTTGTTGTTCCCCGACTGGGTCCGGCCGAGCTCGTCGCCGTGGGCGATCATCGGGACGCCCTGGCTGAGCAGGACGGTGGCGAGGAAGTTGCGCTGCTGGCGCCACCTCAGCTCGGTGATCGTCGTGTCGTCCGTCGGGCCCTCGGCACCGCAGTTCCATGACCGGTTGTGGCTCTCGCCGTCGGCGTTGCCCTCGCCGTTCGCCTCGTTGTGCTTCTCGTTGTAGGAGACGAGGTCGTTGAGCGTGAACCCGTCGTGCGCCGTCACGAAGTTGATCGAGGCGATCGGGCGGCGACCGGTGTGCGCATAGAGGTCGGAGGACCCGGTCAAACGGCTGGCGAACTCGCCGAGCGTCGCCTGCTCGCCGCGCCAGAAGTCGCGGACGGTGTCCCGGTACTTGCCGTTCCACTCGCTCCACAGGGGCGGGAACCCACCCACCTGGTAGCCGCCGTCGCCGACGTCCCACGGCTCGGCGATGAGCTTGACCTGGCTGATGATCGGGTCCTGCTGGACGAGGTCGAAGAAGGCCGAGAGGCGGTCGACCTCATGGAACTGACGTGCCAGTGTCGAGGCGAGGTCGAAGCGGAAGCCGTCGACGTGCATCTCGTTGACCCAGTAGCGCAAGGAGTCCATGAGCAGCTGGAGCACGTGCGGGTGCCGCATCAGCAGCGAGTTCCCGGTGCCTGTGGTGTCGTAGTAGTGGCTCAGGTCCTCGTCGACGAGGCGGTAGTACGCGGCGTTGTCGATCCCGCGGAAGCAGAGCGTCGGCCCGCGCTCGTTCCCCTCGGCCGTGTGGTTGTAGACCACGTCGAGGATGACCTCGATGTCGGCCTCGTGCAGCGCCTTGACCATCTGCTTGAACTCCTGGACCTGCTGGCCGGGGTTCTGCGCCGAGGCGAATCCGTTGTGCGGGGCGAAGAAGCCGATCGTGTTGTATCCCCAGTAGTTCGACAGGCCCCTCTCCTGCAGGCTCGGGTCGTTGACGAACTGGTGCACCGGCATGAGCTCGACCGCCGTGATCCCGAGGGTGACGAGGTGCTCGATGATCGCCGGGTGCGCGAGGCCGGCATAGGTGCCGCGCAGGGCCTCCGGGACTGCCGGGTGGAGCTCGGTGAGGCCCTTGACGTGGGTCTCGTAGATGACGCTCTCGTGGTACTCGTGGCTCGGCGGCCGGTCGTGGCCCCAGTCGAAGAAGGGGTTGACCACGACCGAGGTCATCGTGTGCCGGGCGGAGTCCTCGTGGTTGGGCAGGTTCGGGTCGGCGAAGTCGTAGGAGAACAGCGACGGGGAGCCGTCGACCTGACCGTCGATCGCCTTGGCGTACGGGTCGAGGAGGAGCTTGGAGGCGTCGCACCGGTGGCCGTGCTCCGGGGCGTACGGCCCGTGCACCCGGTAGCCGTACCGCTGCCCGGGGAGGATCTCGGGCAGGTACACGTGCCAGACGTACGCGTCGACCTCGGGGAGGTCGATCCGCGTCTCCTTGCCTCGCGGGGAGATGAGGCAGAGCTCGACGCGCTCGGCGACCTCGGAGAAGAGAGCGAAGTTGGTGCCGCTCCCGTCGAAGGTCGCGCCGAGGGGATAGGGCTTGCCTGGCCAGGTCTGCATGGGCCAAGAGTGCCAGTCCCGTGGGTCGGGCGCGTAACGGAGCACGGGAGACGGTCGGACGTGCAGCATCCCGTCGAGCGCTACCTGACGACGGTTCCGCCGGCCGCCTGCCAGGCCGCGATCCCACCGAGCAGGTGGGCGACGTCGGTGAAACCGGCCGCCTGCATGATCTCCAGGGCCTGTGCCGAGCGGTTCCCTGAACGGCAGTACACCGCGTAGGCCGCCTGGTGGTCGAGCGTGCCGATCTGCTGGGCGAAGTCCGGCGACTCGACGTCGACGTTGACGGCGTCGGCGAGGTGGCCCTCGGCGAACTCCGCTGCGGTGCGGACGTCGATCGTCACCATGCCCTCGGTGCTGACCCGCTCGCCGAACGCGGCGGCGTCGAGGGCGGTCGCCCCGCCCGTCGGCGTGGTGGCCGCCCCGGAGCCGCAGCCGACGAGGCCGAGGATGACGGCCCCGGCGAGAAGGAGCGCGGACAGGGTGGGTCGGAGCCTCGGTGAGATCATGCGGGAACTATACCCCAAGGGGTATATCCGACGGGCGTCGGACCGTGAACGGCCCGACGCCCGACGGCGCCTCAGATGAACAGGAGCTGTGCGCCCGCCGTCATCTCGATGAAGTCCGAGGCGCTGATGATGCCCTCGACCTCGTCGTACAGATCGGCGTCGGTGAGCTTGTTCATGTCCGCCGAGAGGCGGCAGGCCCACAGGTGGCCACCGGCGCCGACGATCTGGTCGAGGAACGCGGGGACCTCGGGCACGTCGAGGTCGGCCATCGCCTTCTTCATCTGCTTGGTGGCCATCTGGGTCATGCCGGGCATCGGCGTCAGCCCCATCGGCATATGGGTCGCGGTGTTGCCGACCGGGGTGAACTTCAGGTCGTTCATCCTCGACTTGGTGATGATGTCGAATCCCCAGAAGGTGAAGAAGAGGTGGGTCTCGATGCCCTCGCCGAGGGCGGCGTTGCCCAGGATCAGGCCGGGGTAGGCCATGTCCAGGTTGCCCTTGGAGCAGATGATGGCCAGCTTGCGGCCCTCGTTGTCGTCGTTGTCGAACGACGGCACGATCGGTGCGCTCATGTCAGTTCCTCTCGTGTCGGTTCGGTCAGACGCAGCCGCGGGGCTTGGGAAGCCCAGCGATGTAGGCCATCTTCTTGGCCGGCTTCTTCGGGAAGAGCGCGAACTGGTCCTTGGTCGCCACCCCGGCAACGGTCTGCACACGGCGGGTCGTCGCCGTCTCGCCCT
Organism: Actinomycetales bacterium; assembly: GCA_038223605.1. Classification (GTDB taxonomy): domain Bacteria; phylum Actinomycetota; class Actinomycetes; order Actinomycetales; family Cellulomonadaceae; genus Actinotalea. The sequence continues at coordinate 31,757 of JBBRGX010000015.1, forward strand.
GGGTGGCGAAGTCCTCGCGCAGGAAGCGCAGCAGCTTCCAGTGCGCCTCGGTGAGCTCCACACCGATGTTGCCGGCGAGCACCTCGGCGAGCGCCTCGTCCCACTCGGCGGGGTCGGTGAGGAACCCTTCGGCGTCGACGTGGACCTCGCGTCCACCGATCTCGGTCACGGGCATGGTCGTCCTCTCAGTCGAGCCCAGCCGGGGTGAGCGGCGGGGCAGCGGTGGTCGTGGGCTGGGCGGGGACGCGCTTGCCGGTCATCGACATGTGCGCGGGGACGGGCAGGTGACGCCCGGGCAGGAGGATGTACCAGTAGATCCAGCGGAAGGCGATCTTTCCCCAGTGGTTGAGGCGGGTCTCCCGCAGCAGGCTCATCGGCCCGACGACGGGCAGCGGGTAGGTCCCGGGCAGGGGCTCGGTGTCGTAGTTGAAGTCGATGAGCAGACCCTTGCCGTGCCCCGTCTCGATGAAGCAGTTGGCGTGCCCGTCGAACGTCTCCGTCATCGGGCGACCATGGACGTGCTCGAGGAAGTTCGGCACGAACGAGTCGACGGCGAAGTGGGCGACCGAGCCGGCCTTCGAGGTCGGGATCGCGGCGGCGTCCCCGACGGCGAAGATCGTGTCGTACTGCGTCGAGAGCAGGGTGCCCTTGTCGACCGGCACGAAGTTGAGGTCGTCGCCGAGCCCCGAGCGGCCGATGAAGTCCGCCCCCATGTTGACCGGGACGCTGACCAGCAGGTCGAAGGGGATCTCGCGTCCGTCGTAGCCGGCCAGGATCCCGGTCTCGCCGTCGACGGACTCCACGACGAAGTCCGGCTCGATCGAGATGTCGCGCTCGGTGAGCATCGTGCCCAGGCGCTCGGCGGCGACGGGCTTGGTGAAGGCACCGGGGAGCGGCGTGACGTAGGTGATCTCGACCTTGTCGCGCATCCCGAGCCTGGCGAAGTGGGCGTCGGCGAGGAAGGCGAACTCCAGCGGGGCGACGGGGCACTTGATGGGCATCTCGGAGACGTGCACGACCAGACGTCCGCCGGGCCAGGTCGCGAGCTTCGCCGTCAACGCGTTGGCGCCCTCCCAGCTGTAGAACTCATGAGCGTTCCGGCCGAGGGCCTCGGCCAGCCCGGGGGTCTCCTCGGGCCGCGGAGTCGTCCCCGTCGCGATCACCAGGTAGTCGTAGGCGAGCTCGCTGCCGTCGGTCAGGTGCACCCGCTTGGCCTCGGGGTCGACGCGGTCCACCGTCTTCTGCACGAGGCGGACCCCATGAACGAGGGTCGACCGGAGGCGCCGGATGATGTCGTTGGGCCGGGTGGTGCCGAACGGGAGGAAGAGGAAGCCCGGCTGGTAGTAGTGCACCTCGGACGGGTCGACGACCGTGATCGTCCAGTCGGACGACAGCTTCGGCCTGAGCTTGTTGACGACCATGGTGCCGGCGGTACCGGCTCCGAGGACCACGAGGTGACGCATCGCTGAACTCCTTCGTCCAGTTCGGCCGAACCGGGGGCTGCGGGATCGCACCCCAGGTGCCTCGGCCTGAGACACACGGTAGGCGCCGTGACTTTCCGAGCGAGGGGACGAAGGTCATACGCCACGGGGTATGTCCGGCTCGGGTGAGGTCCCGGTGCCCGACCTGGTGGAACGCCGCTCCGCACAGCCGGAGGGGTAGCGTCGCCGGCGTGACCCGACCGCGTGTGATCGCTCACCGTGGCGCGAGCCGACGCTGGCCCGAGCACTCCAGACCAGCCTATGTCCAGGCCCTGGCCGACGGGGCAGACGGGCTGGAGTGCGATGTCCGCCTGACCGCTGACGGCGTGCCCGTCTGCTGGCACGACGCGAGCGTCGACCGGACGTCGGACGGGACCGGCCCGGTGCGCGAGCACACCCTCGATCAGCTGCGCCGCCTTGACGTCCTCGGCGGCGCTCGGCCGCCGTCCGGTGGCTCCTGGGACGGTCCAGCGGTGCTGAGCCTCGCCGAGCTGGTCGGGCTCGCCATCGGCGCAGGCAGGCCTGTGACGTTGGCGATCGAGCTCAAGCACCCGGTGCCCTACGGGTGGGCAGCGGAGGATGCCGTCCTGCAGGTGCTCGACGACGCCGGATGGCGTCCGGGGGCGCGGAGCCCGCTCACCGTCAGCCTGATGAGCTTCCACCCCGGCTCGCTGCTCCGGCTCCACCGGTCCGTGCCGGCCGAGCACCTCATGCCGTTGATCGACGCCGGGACGCCGCAGGACCTCGCTGCCGAGATCGCCGACCTCCCCGCAGCCGAGGTCATGGCACTCGTCGCGCAGTCGGGAGCGCTCGCCGACGCCGCCGCGGTGGGGGGAGTCGGGCCCTCCCTCCGCTTCCTGCGCGAGAACCCGGAGCGGGTGGAGCGCTGGCGCGCGCACGGGCTGACCCTGCGGGTCTGGACCGTCGACGAGCCGGACGACCTCGAGCTGTGCGTGGCTGCCGGAGCCTCGGAGGTCACGACGAACGTCCCTTCGCTGATGCTCAGCGCTCTGGCTGGTCAGCCGGGCTCGGCAGCCGGTCGCTGAGCCGCGCCCGACCGTCGAGCCGTTCGGCCACCCACGCGAAGACCGATCGCAGGTACTCCGCGCGCGGCGCGGGAGCGGAGAGCGAGAGGTCGTGCACGCCGCCGGCGATCCGCACCAGCGTGATGTCGGTGCCCAGGCGAGCCGCCCGCGCCGCGATCTGGTCCACGTCGAGGATCGTGTCCTGCTCGGGCAGGTCGGTGTTCGCCCAGGTGTTCGGGCCGCTGGCCGCAGCGGTGCAGACCAGGACGGGCTGGTGCAGGTCGAGCCCGGCGGCGAGACGGGCCTGGCCGCGCCGGATCGCGCGCAGCCACCCGGCGCGGACCGGGAAGCCCCCCGGCGGCTTGAGGTCGAGGTCGTAGGTCCATCGGCCGCCGTGGTCGGCGTGCAGGTGCCAGGAGTACGGCGAGGGCCGGTCGTCCACGACACGCCGCGGATCGAGCGGCAGCCGGTCCAGCGCGTAGGTGCCCACCACGCGGTGGAGCCACCCGGCGTTGAGGTCGAACCACGGGCTCGTGAGCACGAGCGCGTCGACCGGGGCGTCCGCACCCAGGTCCGACATCCACAGGCTCACGGTGAGCCCGCCGGTGGAGTGGGCGTTCACGACGAGACGGTCGTGGCCGAGCTCGTCGACGAGGATCGCCGCCGCAGCGGAGAGCTCGGTCGCGTACTCGCGCAGGTCCGTCGTGAAGTGCGGGGTCTGCCACGGCCGGATCGATCGGCCGCACCGGCGCAGGTCGAGCGCGTAGAACGTGTACCCCTGCTCCGCCCAGGCCTCGGCCAGGTGCGTCTGGAAGAAGTAGTCGTTGTAGCCGTGGACGTAGAGGACGGCGGGGCAGACGGCGGTCGTTCGGCGATCGGTCACCTGAGCCGCCCGCCGGCCGGCGGCCGGGTCGGCGCGGACGAGCGTCGCGACGAGCGGGCCCTCCTCGTCGGCACCGAGGTCGATCGTCGTGCACTGCCATCCCGGGCCGAGGACGTCCGGCCCCCAGGTGGTCATGTCAGAGTGCTCCGGGACGTGCGGACCGGGAGCAGGAGCCCCAGCCCGATCGCGACCACCAGGATGATCCCGACGATCCCCCAGTGCTGGGACCCGCCGATGGTGATGAAGGCCGTCCAGGCGAGCGGTGCCATGAAGCTCGCGGCCCGGCCCGTCGTGGCGTACAGACCGAAGATCTCGCTCTCTCGGCCCGGCGGGATGACCCGCGCGAGCAGGGTCCTGCTCGCCGACTGGGCCGGACCGACGAAGGCGCTCAGGCCGAGCCCGAAGGCCCAGAAGACGCCGGCGCCGCCGTCATGGCCGAGGAAGACCCCGGTACCGGCGATGACCAGGCCGATCAGGGAGCCGACGACCACCCGCTTCGCCCCGAGCCGGTCGTCGAGCCAGCCTGCGGTGATCGTCGCTGCCCCGGCGACGATGTTCGCGGCGATCGCGAAGACGATCACGTCGCTCTTGGTGAAGCCGAAGGTCCCGGCGGCGATCACCGCCCCGAAGGTGAACACGCCGGCGAGCCCGTCGCGGTACACCGCGCTCGCCACGAGGAAGGCCAGCGTGTCGCGCGAGCTCCGCCACAGGTGCGCCACGTCGCCGAAGAGCCGCCGGTAGGAGGCGAGGAGACCGGCCCGCTCGCGACCTGCCGTCGGTGCGTTCTCGGGGACGGCGAGGAGCACCGGGAGGGCGAATCCACCGAACCACGCGGCGGCCACCAGCATCGAGATCCGGATGTCCATCCCGTCCGCCCCGGTGACACCGAACCAGCCGACATCCGGGTTGATGAAACCGACGAAGAGGAGCAGCAGCAGCACGATCCCGCCGAGGTATCCGGCGCCCCAGCCGATCCCGCTCACCCGGCCGACGTTGGCCGGCGTCGAGACCTGGGCGAGGGTCGCGTTGTAGTTCACGGCAGCGAGCTCGAAGAAGATGTTGCCTGCGGCGAGCAGGAAGATGCCCAGCACGAGGTTCTGGGTGAGGTTCGCCGGGTCGGGCCGCACGAAGAACATCGCTGCGCTCAGGACGACGACGATCCCGGTGTGCACGCCGAGCCAGAGCTTGCGTCGTCCGCTCTCGTCCGACCTCGCGCCGGCCACCGGTGCGAGGAGCGCGATGACCAGCCCGGCGACGGTCAGGCCGATGCCGAGCCAGCTCGAGTGCTGGTCGATCGCGCGGGTGACCGCATCCGTCGCGACCCCACCGGCGGCGCCCTCGGCGTCGGCTGCGGCGACCGTCGCCGGGTCGACGAAGGAGTCGCCGGTCAGCCAGACGGTGAAGACGAAGGTCGTGATCACGGCGTTGAAGGCGGCTGAACCCCAGTCCCAGAGGGCCCAGGAGACGACGCGGCGCCTCATCACGCGTGCGCCGACGGGCGCCCGCTCGTCGGCCGGCAGGGGGGCGGGGGCGGCGATGTCCACGCGCGCATGCTACGGGCAGCCGCCCGCTGTGGCGACGGTCGGCGTGCCGGATCGCGTCGCCGACGGCCGGGTCGCGTGCTTGTCGCCCGTCCGGGTCTCGCTCCGGTCCAGAGTGTCTGTCACAATCGTGACTCACGGTCGTTCGGCGGACAGGCTCCGGGACGAAATCCCTCAAGAGGGACGGGTTACGGGTCGATAGGCAGGTGGCTGCGACTGGCGACGACCGCTTGCGCAATCGATCCACCCCTGACCGAGAGGAGCGCCAGCTGATGGCCGACCTCCGCGCGACCCGCGAGCGTGGCCTTCTCGAGGCCACCGCATGGGTCCCGTGGGCGGTGCTGCTGCTCGGCATCCTGGTGACGACCGCGCTTCCCGGCGGCTCGGACGGCGTTGCCGTCCGCATGGCCCTCGGGGTCGGGATCGCGGTGTTCTTCGTGACGATCCTCTG
>JBBRGX010000016.1:0-35792 GCA_038223605.1 Actinomycetales bacterium
TCCAGCTCGGACAGGGACTGGTTCATGACGTTGTCGCTCATGACGCTCCTCGCCTCAGCGGTGTGCGCGGGGACCCCGGGATCTGTCCGGGCACGCACATCCGATGTGCTGACCCGTGGCCCAGGCGTACGACCCGACGTCACTGCGGGGCTCCAGGCACCGCAGTACTGCCGCTCCCTGGTGGTTGCCCACCTTCGCCAGTCGCGACCGGGTCAGCCTACCAAGGGCGTGCCGATCCTGGTCGACGGAGCCGCGGCCCGGTCACGCGGCCGGCCGGTCGTCCCGCGGCCGGCGCCTCAGCGTCCGGTGACCGGATCCCTTCCGGTCACGCAGTAGCTCAACCCCGCCGGGTCGACGAGCACCTGCCAGCCGCGCCGGGTGCTCGTGAGGACCGCACCTCGCCCCACGTGCCGCGCCGCCACCTCCTGCCTCGACCCGTCCGCCGCGAGGTCCAGGTGCGCCCTGACGCCCCCGTCCACCTCACCGAGGCGTTGCATCAGCAGCCGGAGCGGCATGCCCACCGGTCTGCTGAGCTCGCTGAACTCCTGCGGGGACTCGGGCAGGTGCTCCCAGCCGCTCAGCGCAGCCCAGAAGGCGCACTCCGCCTCGTGACGAGAGGAGGGGATGTCCAGGCAGACCTGGTCGAGCAGGGCGTCCTCGTGCGGGCGGGCGCTGGAGCCCTCCCGGCGGTGCTCCACGATGCTGAAGCGCAAGCCGCCGGGCGAGGTCAGGTCGAGGTCGTGGCCCTCGCCGGCCCTCGTCGCGCCGAGCCGGACGGCGCTGCTCGCCAGCGCCATGACGTCGGCGGCATGAAGGCAGAGCCGGACCCGGGGCCGCGCCCCCTCCGGCCGGCGGTGCAGCCGCAGGTACGCGTCGCCGCCCGGGGGCACCACGATGGCGTCCTCGCCGCCCGGATCACGCCGAGCGCCGAGCGCGCCTCCGGTGGCCGCGAGCCAGAACCCGAGCTCGGCGTCGAACCGCTCCCCCTGGACCTCCAGGACGGCGGTGATCCACCGGATCGGCTCGGTGCTCGACGGCTCGGTGCTCGACGGCTTGGTGCTCGACGGCTCGTCGGTCATCGCCGGCGTCCGGGCTCAGGGCGCGTCGTCGACCGGGGCCTGCGCCTCGCCAGCAGCGGCGCCCGGAACCGAGGCCCCGTCGCCGAGGATCTTGCGCAGGTACGCGTAGGTGAGGTCGCCGGCGGTCTGGTCGAACTCGTGCTCGTAGCCGTGCTTCGCGTACATCGCGAGGTTCTGCACCGAGTCCTTGCCGGTGAACACCCACACCTCGGAGATGCCCTCGGGCAGGTACCCAGGGACGGCGAGCATCATCTGCGTGCCGATCCCCTGGCCCTGCAGGTCGGGGACCACGGCGAGGCGCCCGAGCGTCGCCTTCGTGCCGTCGACGCCGACGCGGATCGAGCCGACCAGGCGCGGGCCGATCCACGCGCCCACCGTCACGACGGACGGGTCGGCGAGGTCGGCGCGCAGCTCCTCGAAGGTCTGGGTCAGCGGCGGGATGTTCGGGTCGTCGTAGATCTGCGCCTCGCGCACGAAGGCCGCGCGGCGCACCGTCAGCAGCTCACCGGCGAACGCGTCGTCGACGACATCGATCCGAACCTCGTCCGTGCTCATGACCCCATGCTCCCATCCGGGCCAGCGATGCCGCGACATGTCGCCATCCGGTGGACGGCGTCGGCGCCCCGGTGCTCATCGGGCCGCCCCGTCCGGTGCCGGGACGGCGTTCGCCTGCACCGCCGCCCCTCGGTCCGGGAGCCACCTCCACGTCGCCAGGACCGCGTCGAGCACCTCCACGGCGCGGGCATGGTGCGAGGAGGACAGGACGCCGATGATGAACGCCCAGCCGTCGTGGTCGAGGTGGGTGTCGGTGAGCGCCTTGCCGCTCGCGAACGTCATCGTCGTCCGCCAGCCCTCTCCCGCCCGCGAGTGCACCGGGTCGACCGGGCCGAGCAGGGAGATCCCCTCCTGTCTCGCCTCCCGCGCGGCGTGGACGCGCTGGTCGGCGGGCAGCACGACGACGTCGTCGAGCCGCGCACCGACCCGCCCCGAGCAGTACACGAGCATCCACATGCCCTCGGCGAGCGCGACCCTCGCGTCCATCCGACCGTCGAGGTCACCGAGCTCGCCCGGAGGCTTCGCCGGGCCGGGCGCGAGGAAGCCCTCACCCGGTCTCCCGTCGCCCAGGGGCTGGATCACGACGGCCGTCCGCAGGTCGTAGGGGTCCTTCGGTGCACGGGTGCGGGTGCTGGTGAAGAGCCCGACCTTGCGGGCGACGGATCCGAGACCCGACCGCTGGTCGGGCGGCAGCGCCTGCGCGGTCCGGCGGATCAGTCGCTCACGGTGGATCAGCCAGGAGATCCAGAGCTGGGCGAGGACGGCCGCCGCCACGATCCCCAGCTCGACGAGGTTGCGGGCGATCCACAGCAGCGGGTCGTCGCCGAACGTGCTGGGTCCCATGAGATGGACTCCCTCCCCCGCGGCAGGTATCGGCTCCCGGCGGTCCGGCCTTGAGCATCGCCCGACGGCCCCTCCGGTCGGGCGGAAACCTCAGCCTCGACGCGGCGCGGGCGGGTAGCCTCAGCCCTCGTGACCCAGAACCCGGCCGAGCCCAGCGCAGCGGCGGACCAGCCGACCCACTGGGTGCTGACGCTCTCCTGTCCCGACCGGGCCGGCATCGTGCACGCGGTCGCGGGCCTGCTCGCCGAGCACGGCGGCAACATCACCGAGTCCCAGCAGTTCGGCGACCCGCTCTCCGGGCTCTTCTTCATGCGCGTCCAGGTCGTCTCCGCCGCGAGCCGCTCAGACCTCGCCGCCGCCGTCGCCGAGCTCGCGAAGGGCTTCGAGATGACGTGGCAGCTCGACGAGGTCGGGCGCCGGATGCGCACGATCGTCATGGTCTCCACCGCGGCGCACTGCCTGCACGACCTGCTCTTCCGCCAGCAGTCCGAGGCCCTGCCGATCGAGATCGTCGGCGTCGTCTCGAACCACCGGGACCTGGAGGGGCTGGCCGGCTTCTACGGGATCGACTTCCACCACGTCCCGGTCACGCGCGAGACGAAGGCCGATGCGGAGCAGCACCTGCTCGAGCTCGTCGACTCGCTCGACGTGGAGCTCGTCGTCCTCGCGCGCTACATGCAGATCCTGTCCGACGACCTGTGCCGCACGCTGTCCGGGCGCATCATCAACATCCACCACTCGTTCCTGCCGAGCTTCAAGGGCGCCCGCCCCTACGCCCAGGCCCACGACCGCGGCGTGAAGCTCATCGGCGCGACCGCGCACTACGTGACCGGCGACCTCGACGAGGGCCCGATCATCGAGCAGGACGTCGAGCGGGTGGACCACTCGCGCCACGTCGAGGACCTCGTCGCGCTGGGTCAGGACGTCGAGCGCCGCGCGCTGGCCCGAGCCGTCCGCTGGCATGCCGAGCACCGCGTCCTGCTCGACGGCAGACGCACCATCGTCTTCCGCTGAGCCGACAACAGCGCAGCGCGGTCGTCCGCGGGCGGCGCTCAGCTCTCGGCCGAGGTCGCCCGGCGGCGACCGAGAGCGTCGACCGTCACCGCGAGCGCCAGCACCATCCCGGTGACGATGTAGCGCGGCGCCTCGTCGAGGTTCAGCAGCGTGAGCCCGGAGGAGATCGAGCCGATCACGAGTGCTCCGAGCAGCGCCGACCACGCCGAGCCCCGACCGCCGAACAGGCTCGTCCCGCCGATGACGGCGGCGGCGATCACCGTGAGGTTCGTGTCGGACCCGCCGGTCCCCTGGTTGGCCGCAGCGAGCCGGCCGGCGGCGAGGACCCCTCCGAGAGCTGCCAGGCCGGCGCAGGCGGTGAAGGTGGCGACGTAGACCCGACGGACCGCGAAGCCAGCCCGGTGCGCCGACCCGACGTTCGAGCCGACCGCCCGGACGGACCGGCCCCACCGGGTGCGCCGCAGCAGGACGTCGGCGATCAGGACGAGCGCGAGGAAGAGGGCGAACGAGGCGCCGACGCCGCGGTTGAGGTTGAGGTACCAGGTCGCGCCGAGCGAGACGACGGCGATGGCCAGCCACCGCACGACCATCGGGCGCAGCGGGTCGAGCGGGAGCTCGGCGAGCAGCCGGCGGCGCCGCTCCATGAGGCGCAGCCCGATGCTCGCGGCCAGCACCGCGAGGACGAGGACATAGGACAGGGCCCGCGGCAGGAAGACCTGCTGGGAGAAGCTGACCAGGGCGGAGTCGAGCGGGAGCGTGATCGAGCCGGTCGCCCCGAGCACGCGCTCCTGGAGGCCCTGGCAGACGAGGAGCCCGGCGAGGGTCACCACGAAGGACGGCACCCCGATGCGGGTGAACATCCAGCCGTAGCCGGCACCGATCGCCGCACCGGCGGCCACAGCCACCGCGATGGCCGTCGCGAGCGGCCAGCCCTGCTGGACCCCGCCGACCGCCACGATCGCCGCCGCGAGGCCGCTCACCGCACCGACCGAGAGGTCGACCTGCCCGACCAGCAGCACCAGCACCATGCCGAGGGTCATCACCCCGATCGAGGAGACCTGCAGGCTGAGGTTGACCAGGTTGTCGGCCGAGAGGAAGTTCTCGTTCGTCGCCTGGAAGACGAGGGCGAGCAGCAGGAGGGCGGCGAGGACGGGGACCGACCCGGGGTCCGTGCCGTTGCGCAGGGTGGTCCACCAGGACATCCCTGCGCCGCGCCAGACGCGCGGCCCGGACCCGGGCCCTGCGGTGCCCCGCGCTGAGGTCGTCGCCCAGCTCATGAGCGCTCCCCGCCCGGCCGGGCCGCTGCGCCCGTGATGGCGGCGATGATCTCCTCGTAGCTCGCGACATCGGCGTCGAACTCGCCGTTGAAGCGCCCGCGCCGGAGCACGACGACGCGATCGGCGACGGCCTGCACATCGGTCATGTTGTGGCTGACGACGACCACCCCGTAGCCCTGGTCGCGGACCCGCTCGATCAGGTTGAGCACCTGGGCGGTCTGGGTGACGCCGAGCGATGCGGTGGGCTCGTCGAGGACGAGCACCCGCGGCGCGCCCAGCAGCGCCCGCGCGACCGCGACCGCCTGCCGCTGCCCGCCGGAGAGGGTCGAGACGGGGGCCCGCACCGAGGGCAGCCGCACCGCGAGCTGACCGAGCAGGTGCCAGGCCTCCCGCTCCATCGCCACCTCGTCGAGGAACGGTCCACGACGGATCTCCTGGCCGAGGAAGAGGTTCTCCACGACGTCAAGGTGCTCGCACAGCGCGAGGTCCTGGAAGACGGTGGCGATGCCCAGGTGGCGGGCCATCCCCGGTGAGGTGAGCTGGATCTCCTGGCCCTCGACGACGACCTCGCCGCTGTCCGGAACCAGGACCCCGGCGAGCACGCCGACCAGCGTGGACTTGCCGGCCCCGTTGTCGCCGACCACGGCGACGACCTCGTGCGGCCGCACGTCCAGGTCGACGTCGACCAGGGCACGCACGGCCCCGTAGCTGTGGCTGATCCCGCGCAGGGAGATCACCGCCGTCGGTCGCGTCACAGGCTCATCCTGCCGCCGGGTTGAGCAGTCCGAGGTCGAGGCACGCCTGGCGGTAGGCCGCGACACAGATCTGGGCCGCCGTGTAGACCCCGCCGGCCACCAGCACGGAGCCGACCGTCCCGCGGGTCACCGCCACCGGGGTGAGCAGGATCGCCGGGACGCCCTGGACCTGCGTCGTCGCGGCCGGGACGCCGCCACGGGCCAGCCGGACGGCGATCTCGGCGGCCGTCCGCGCCTGCTGGTCGATCGACTTGTAGACGGTCATCGTCTGGTCGCCTGCGACGATCCGCTGCACGGCGGCGAGCTCGGCGTCCTGGCCGGTGACGGGGGGAACGGGGTCCATGCCGGCGGCCCGCATCGCGGAGATCGCGCCACCGGCCGTCCCGTCGTTGGCCGCGTACACGCCGACCACCCGGCCCGCGTACTGCGTGAGCTGGCCCTGGACCCACTCCTGGGCCTTGTCCGGGCTCCAGTCGGGGGTCGAGTAGCGCGCGAGGACCCGCACGCCGGTGTTCTCCAGCGCCTTGGTCAGCCCGGCCCTCAGCTGGGGGACGTTCGGGTCGGTCTCCGCACCGTCGACCTGGAGGATGCCGAAGCCTGAGCTGACGCGGCCGACGGCGTGCACGAGGGCCTCGCCCTGCAGCTGACCGACCCGGACGGCGTCGTAGCCCACCATGAAGTCGAGCGGGGCGTCGGCGATGAACCGGTCGTAGGCGACCACGCGCACCCCGCGGGCGGCGGCAGAGGTCACGATGCTGCGCGCAGAGGACGCGTCGACGGCGTCGATCACGAGCACCGTCGCCCCCTGGGTGAGGGCCGACTCGGCCTGCTGCTGCTGGCGGGCGGCATCCTGGCCGGCGTTGGCGTAGGCCACCCGGCACTCCGGGCACCGCGCGGCGACCACGCGCTCGAAGCCAGGTCGGTCGATGCTCTCGTACCGTGAGGCCTTGGACTCCGGGAGGAGCAGTGCGATCACCGGGCCGTCGACGGTCGCCGGGGCGCAGGAACCGAGCCCCACCAGGAGCGGCAGAAGGAGGACCACGACGAGGCGAGCGCGCAGGGCACTCCTCATGTGAGGACGCCGAGCGGCCGGGGCACACCGACCTCGTACGCGTCGAGAGCCACGGCGAGGGCACCGCGCAGCTGGGCGTCGCCCCCGAGGATCGACAGCTCCACCCGGAGGCCAGGCGGTTCCGTCGGGCGCACCCGGGCGGACAGCGACTCACGCACGGCGCCGAGGAACGCCTCCCCCGCGCCGACGAGCTCACCGTCGATCACCACGAGGTCCGGGTCGATCAGCGTGCACGCCGTGGCGAGCGCCCGGCCGAGCCGACGACCCGCGTCCGCGACGACCCGCACGCAGGCGGCGTCGCCGGCGAGCGCCCTGGCGACGATGTCGCGCAGCGCCAGGTGCCCGTGGGTCGGCGCGAGACGGGCAGCGAGCGCGGCCGAGCCGATCGAGCCCTCGAGGCAGCCGCTGAGCCCGCACCCGCACGCCGGCCCGTCCTCGACGTCGAGGACGTGGCCGAGGGAGCCGGCGGCTCCCCTGCGCCCGTGGTGCACGAGCCCGTCGATCACCAGACCCATGCCGACCCCGTGCGCCACCCGCACGTAGACCAGGCTCCGCGCATCGCGGGCGATGCCGAAGCGGGACTCGGCGAGGGCGCCGAGATTCGTGTCGTTGTCGGCGACCACCTGCACGCCGAGGCGGTGTCCGAGGATCTCCGGGACCACGACCCCGCCCCAGCCGGGCAGCGTCGTCAGGGTGGAGACCCGGCCCGTGGCGACATCGATGGGTGCGGGGATCCCGATCCCGACCGCGAGGACCTCGGCCATGCTCGCACCGACCGACTCGACGAGCTCCTCGACGAGCAGGGCGACCCGGTCCAGGTCGGAGTCGGCGCGATGGGCCGGCGGGAGCGGGAGCCGCTGGTCGGCGACGATCCGGTGGCTGACATCGGCGAGCGCCACCCGCAGGGAGCGCTCGAGGATGTGCACGCCGGCGAGCAGGCCGAGGTTCCGGGCGAGCGTGACCTCCTGCGCGCGGCGACCAGAACGGGAGGTCGGCGCCGTCTGCAGCACACCGGCCTGGGTGAGCTCCTTGACGATGTTGGACACGGTGGCCGGTGACAGCCCGGTCAGGCCGGCGAGCTCGATCTGGGTGATGGACCCGCGTTGCTGCACGACCGCGACGATGCGCGCACGATTGGCCTCGCGCAGGGCGGTCTGGGAGCCCGGCGTCGCCCGGTCCTTGGCCACGGCACCAGGGTAGCGCCCGACCGGCAGCCGGACGTGGGATGCTCACCGGCGAACCTGGAACGGTCGGCCAGAGGAGGTGCGATGGGACGACGACGTCCTGCGGGGGTCCGACTCCTGGTCCTCACCCTTGCTCTCGCCGGCCTCGTCGCCTGCACCCCGAGCCCGTCCCCGACGACGGTCTCCCAGTCCCGCGTCGAGGTCTTCACCTGGTGGGCGAGCGGCTCGGAGAAGCTCGCCGCCGACGTCCTGGCCTCGGCGTTCCGTGCGGCGAACCCCGACGTGACCTACGCCGACGCCGGCGTGGCGGGCGGCGCGGGGACGGCGGCGAAGGACGTCCTCGCCTCTCGCCTGGCGAACGGCGACCCGCCCGACGTCTTCCAGGTGCACGGCGGAGCCGAGCTCGCCGTCCATGTCGCGGCCGGCGACGTCGCCGACCTCAGCGCGCTGTACGCCCAGCTCGGCCTCGACAAGGTCCTGCCCTCGACGATCAGGGACCTCGTCAGCGTGGACGGTGTCCCGTACGCCGTCCCCACCGACGTGCACCGCGCGAACCTCGTGTGGACGAACCCGACGGTGCTGACCGCTGCTGGAGTGACGCCGGCAGCGTCCTACCCGACGCTCGACGAGTGGTTCGCCGTGCTGGCGAAGGTCAAGGCGAGCGGCCGGACCCCGCTCGTGCTCGGCGCCCCGTGGACCCAGGTGCACCTGCTGGAGCAGGTGCTTCTCGCCCGGCTCGGCCCGACCGCGTACTCGGGGCTGTGGAACGGCGGCACGAACGCCGCCTCGCCGGAGGTGGCGGCGGCGATCGAGGACTTCGCCCGCCTGCTGGGCTACGCGAACGAGGACCGGGACGCCCTGGACTGGCCGGACGTGGCCGAGCGGCTCCGCTCCGGTGACGCCGCCTTCATGGTGATGGGCGACTGGGCGCAGCAGACGGTCACCGCCCCCCTCACCTGGGCGCCTTTCCCCGGGACCGCCGGCGTGGACGACATCGTGGTGGACGGGTTCGCACAGGCCGCCGCTGCGCCGGACCCGGAGAACGCTCGGCTCTGGCTGCGGACCGTCGCCGACCACGACGTCCAGGTGGGCTTCGCGAACGCCAAGGGCGCCATCCCCCCGCGGACCGATGTGCTCACCAGCGAGCTCAACCCGTACGCGCGGAGCGCCTTCGCTGCGTTCCACACCGATCGGCTCGTGCTCTCGCTCGCGCACGGCGGGGTCATCGGCCCGGTGGCGCTCGCCGAGCTGACGACAGCCGTCGGGCGGCTGGGGCGGGGCCAGGCATCGGCGGCCGAGGTGCAGTACGCCCTGGTCGCCGCCGCCCACTCGGCCGACCGCTAGGGAGTCGCACCGGAGGCGACCCCTGGTCTACGCCACCTTGGGCCAGCAGGGCATCGGGCCCGTGACCCCGCTCGGGACGGGACGTGCGGCTCCGCCGCTCGGCGAGCCCAGGAGCGGGGCGCCCGGCCCGCCCACGCGCCGGGCGTGGACGGTGCCGGACGGCGCGATCAGCGCCAGTGCTGACCCCCGCCTCCGCAGCGCGTCCGCTGGTCGTCGACAAGCACCGCGACGGTCCGCGCCGGCACGGTCACGGTTCCCGTCGCCACGTCCCAGCGGGTCTGCCGGACGACCGGGTCGCTCCCGCGCGCCTGCACGGAGGACAAGGCGTAGCGCGCGCCGGCCAGACCGTCGACGACGACCGTCGCCGGCTCGTCCGAGGCGTTGAGCACCACCAGCACCCCGTCGAGTCGTCGGTCGACGTCACGCCCGACGCTGTCGTCGATCCGCATGACGACGACGCCAGGCGCGGCGTCCGGCCCGCCGTTCGGGAAGGACACCTTCTGCTCGATCAGCGCGGTGGAGCCGAGCCGGAAGAGGTCGGTCGAGAACCGCAGCCGCAGCAGGTCCTTGGCGGCTGCCGTGGCCCTCGCGATGTCCGCCGGCGCGGGCACGAGCGCCGGGTCGGCGAGCAGGGGCTGGTCGTAGACCCACTTCGCCTGGTTGTCGGCCGCCGGGGGTAGGCCACGGCCGAAGCCGTTCGTCTGCCCGGACAGGTCGAGGAGGTTGAACCAGTCGCCGGAGTCGTAGGAGTTGCGGTCAAGGGACTTGCTGCGGAGCAGGTCGGCCCCCGCATGCCAGAACGACGGTGTCTGAGCCAGCGCCGTCGTCGCCAACGACACGGTGTTCATCCGGACGCGATCGGCCATCGAGGTGCTCGGCGGCAGCTTGAGGGTCAGGGCGTCGAAGATCGTCTCGTTGTCGTGCGCGTCGACGTAGGTGATGACCTCCTCCGGGGAGTCGGCGTAGCCGGCGGGCCGGCCGTTGTAGTCCAGCTGCGCACCGCTACGCACCGAGCCGTCGGAGGTCTCGAACGAGAAGGTCCGCAGGTTGCCGGCCATGCCGAGCTTCACGAGGTCCTCGTCGTGCTGGAGGGTGGCGAGCTGCCGGCCGGCGTCCCCGTTGACGGCGGCGCCGTTGGGGTCGGTGTACGCCCCGGAGCCGAAGCCCTGGATGCGCGGGTCCTCGTCGAAGGGGCCGCCGCCGCGGACGGCGTCGCGGAGCCGGTCGCTGAAGGTGCCGATCCCGGTGCCGCCGAGCTGACCCTGGCTCGCCTGGGTGAACAGGGCGTTGTCCGCCACCTCGCCGAAGTTCCAGCCCTCGCCGTACAGGTAGACCCGGGAACCGTCGACGCCGTCGTGGCGCACCGTGAGCGCGTCGAGAGCGTCCCGCACGGCCTGCATCGTCGCCACGCTGTGGTGGCCCATGAGGTCGAAGCGGAAGCCGTCGACCTTGTACTCCTTGGCCCAGGTGACCACGGAGTCGACCATCATCTGCTGCGCCATCGTGTGCTCGGTGGCGACGTTCTGGCAGCAGGTCGAGGTCTCGACCGCCCCGACGGCGTTCAGCCGGTGGTAGTAGCCGGGCACGACGCGGTCGAGGATCGACTTCTCGTCCTGGCCGCTCGCAGCGGTGTGGTTGAACACCTGGTCGAGGACGACCTGCAGACCGTCGGAGTGCAGGGCGCCGACCATCGTGCGGAACTCGACCGTGCGCGAGCCACCGTCGGGGTGCAGCGCGTACGAGCCCTCCGGCGTCGTCCAGTGCAGCGGGTCGTAGCCCCAGTTGTAGCCGTCGGAGCCGGCCACCTGCGCGACGCAGGCCTGCTGCTCGGCGGAGTCCGGCGCGAAGGAGGCCAGGTCGCACGGCGGCGTCGCCTGGGCGGCGCGGTCCTCCTCGATCGAGGAGATGTCGAAGGTCGGCAGCAGGTGGACCGTCGTCAGGCCGGCGTCGGCCAGCTCACGCAGGTGGGTGCGGCCGGCGCTGTGCGGCTGGGCGAAGGCGAGGTAGGTGCCGCGCAGGGCTGCCGGGACCGTCCGGTCACCGATCGAGAAGTCCCGCACGTGCAGCTCGTAGATCGTCTGGTCCACCGGCTCGACGACGGGCTGCCTGGCGACGCGCCACAGGCGCGGGGCAAGGCTCGGGTCGTCGAGGTCGACGAGGACCGAGTGCGTCGAGTTGACGGTCAGGGCGACGGACGCCGGGTCGGTCACCCGGTTCACCTCGACCGCGTCGGTGCTCGGCGCGTAGACGGTGACCTCGTAGAGGTAGGCGGCGTTCTTCCAGTCCTTGCCGCCGGCGATCGTCCACGCGCCGTCCGTGCGGCGGGTCATCGCCAGCCGCTCGGGCGCGGCGCTCGTGTCGCCGTCCCGCCAGAGCAGCAGCGAGACCTGCTGAGCGGTGGGTGCCCAGACGGCGAGGCTCGGCCGGCCGCGGCTCCAGGTCGCGCCCATCGTGCGGTGCGAGGCTGCGGCGCCGTAGAGGTCGTCGAGCACCCCGGGGATCTGCACCCCGGTGGCGGCGGTGAGCGTGTCGCCGTCGGCCTGCGTGAGGAGGAGCTCGCCGGTCAGCCACTGCTCGACCTCGGCCGTCGTGGCGTCCAGGTGCAGCGCCAGGTAGCCCGTGAGCGCGGGGAAGGTGGCGGTCTGCGCTGCGCTCAGTCCCGCCGGGTCGTAGGTCAGCGCGACCTGCTGCCCGCCGGAGACGACCCCGTCGACGACCTCGAGGGAGGCGTCAGGGGCGTGGTGCAGCGACCAGGTCAGGCCGGCCGGGTCGGCGCCGGCCGGGACGAGGCTCGCGGGCCAGGCGAGGGTGTCGGCGTCGACCCAGTGCGCCTGCCAGGTCCCGAGGCCGGCGAGCGGGGCATCGGTGACCTCGATCGTCAGCAGGTGCGTCGCGATCTCGTAGCTGAAGGTCACAGGCTTGCCGCCGGGCGCCGTGAACGGGATGTTCGCTCCGCCCGGTACGCCGCCGGCGCCGTAGTTCTCGCTCCAGGACAGCCCGTGGGCGACCTTCGCGTCGTAGGAGCCGGCCGGGACCGTCGCGGTGAAGGTGGCGGTGCCGTCGCCGTCGCCGTCGAGCAGGACGGTGGCCAGGCAGGCCGGGTCCCAGTCGGCTGCACAGCCGACCTCGCTCTGGTGGCTGCCGGGAACGGTCATCAGGGCACCCTGAGCGCTCGAGGTGAAGGCATGGCTCACCTCGTCGAAGACGAAGGTCACCGCCGTGGGTGCTGCGAGTGAGAACGTCACGTTCGCCCCGCCCGGCACCCCGCCGGCGCCGTAGTTGACGTCCCAGGTGCCACCGATCGCGATCTTGTAGTCGTAGCTGCCGGCCGCGACCGTGAACGTGCCGGCATAGAGCCCGTTGCCCTGGTAGGTGAGCGTCGTGGCCGTGCAGGCCGGGTCCCAGTCGCCCGGGCAGCCGGCCTCGCTCTGGTAGCTACCGGGTGCGCTGACCTGGAGGTTGCCCAGGTCGCCGGGGGGTGGCGGCACCACCACGGCGCCGTCGACGGCGAAACCGACCGAACCGTACGTCGATGCGGCGGCGTGCGCGCCAGAGGCGTCGGTGGTCGCGGCGCGGTACTCGAGGAGCGTGCCGTCGGCCAGGCCGGTGACGTCGGCGAAGACCCGCGGGGCCGTGCTCTCCGCAGTGCCGAGCGAGGTCCAGCCGGTACCGCCGACGACCCGGTAGGCGAAGGAGGTCTGCTGCCAGACGTCGGGCGTCGTCGCAGCGACCGGGGTCGAGCCGGTGAGCGCTGCGCCAGGGGTCGGCAGGGCGAGCGAGAGGTCGAGCGCTGCCGCCGCTGCGACCGGCGCGCCGGCCACCATGACGACGGCGGACAGCGCGGGGACGGTGAGCGAGACGACGCCGGCGGCGTCGGCCGTGACCGCGACTCCCCCGCCGTACAACGGCGTGAACGTCGCGCCAGGGGTCAGCGAGGTGACGGTGACCGCCGCGCTGGTGGTCGCGTTGTTGAGCGCGACGAGGTGCTCGACCTTGTCGCTCGGCAGCACGCGGGAGAACGCGTACACCGAGCCGGCGCCGGAGACCGGCCGCTCGATCTGCGCGCCGTCGACGAGGGCAGGGGTCGCCAGCCGCAGCGCCGCGAGGTCCGCGATGTGCTGGTAGAGCGGGGCGGCCGGGTCGAACCTGTCCTGCGAGCCGGCGGTCTGCCCGGTGAGCAGCTGCTGGTTCGCGTACTCCGCGACCTGCGTGGCGAACATGTCCTGACGGGCGTCCTTGTCGGTCCCGCCGAGGGAGCCGTCGCCCTCGAAGCCCTGCTCGTCGCCGTAGTAGACGACCGGCTGGCCGCGCGAGAGGAACATCAGGCTGTGCGCCAGCTCGGAGCGGGCCAGGCCGTCCGGGTCGTCGCGCAGCAGGTGCCCGACCCGGCCCATGTCGTGGTTGCCGAGGAAGGTGGGCAGGGCGCTCGCGCTGGAGTGATCGGTCGTGTACCAGTCGTCGGAGGCGTACAGGGTGGAGAGCACGTCGGGGTTGAAGCCGCGGGCGAAAGTGGTCGCGGCCGACTGGAAGGAGAAGTCGAGCACCGAGCTCATGTCCGAGCTGCGCACGTACGGCGAGGTCTTGGTCGCATCGGCGTCGTAGACCTCGCCGAACATGAAGAAGTCGTCGTTGCCGAGCGCTGCAGCATGCGCCTTGACCGCCGTCGTGAACGTCTGCCAGAACTCGAAGTTCACATGCTTGGCCGTGTCGATCCGGAAGCCGTCGATGCCGAGGTCGACCCAGGCGTCGTAGACGTCGACGAAACCCTGCACCAC
This sequence comes from Actinomycetales bacterium, assembly GCA_038223605.1. Classification (GTDB taxonomy): domain Bacteria; phylum Actinomycetota; class Actinomycetes; order Actinomycetales; family Cellulomonadaceae; genus Actinotalea. The sequence continues at coordinate 13,899 of JBBRGX010000016.1, forward strand.
GGTCGGGTCCTCGGTCATCAGGTCGTCGAGGCCGGAGAAGTCGCCGTAGGTCGTGGACTCGCCCGAGTAGGTCGAGTTCCCGCGGTTGTGGTACTTCGTCACGTCGTTGAGCCAGGCCGGGACCTTGAGGTCCGCCTCGGCGGGGTCGACGACGGGCACGTACGGGAAGGACGTCGCGGGATCCATGGCGGGGAAGCTGCTGGTCCCGGCGTAGGTGGCAGGGTCGAACGCCGTCCCGGTCGCGTCGGTGTAGGGCCGGGTGGCCTGGTCGACGTAGTCGTAGACGCCACCCTGGTAGTCGATGACGTCGGCGGTGTGGTTGGTGATGATGTCGAAGTAGACCTTGATACCGCGCGCATGGGCGTCGGCGATGAGCGCCTCGAGCTCGGCGTTCGTGCCCAGGTGCGGGTCGATCCGGGTGAAGTCGGTGATCCAGTAGCCGTGGTAGCCGGCGGAGACGTCGGCCCCGCTGCCCTGCACCGGCTTGTTGAGGAAGGACGGCGTGAGCCAGATCGCCGTCGTGCCGAGCCCGCCGATGTAGTCGAGCCTGCTGCGCAGCCCGGCGAGGTCGCCACCGTGGTAAAAGCCCTTGTCGGTCGGGTCGAGACCCGTGACGAGGCGGTCACCGGTCAGTCCGCCGGCGTCGTTGCTCGGGTCGCCGTTCGCGAAGCGGTCGGTCATGACGAAGTAGAACTGCTGCCCGTCGCCCGCCTCGCGCACCGGCGGCGCCAGGAGGGCGTCGTCCGCGGCGCTCCAGCCCCCCGTGAGGTCGACGGGGGTGACGCCGATGAGGTGGGTCGCGTCGTCGTAGCTGAACCGCAGCAGGGTGTCCCCGGCGATCGTCAGCGGCGCGTTGTCGCTCCCGCCTGACTTGCCCCACGCCACGTCCCAGGTGTCGTTCAGCGCGACCTTGTAGTCCCAGCTCCCCGCAGGGACGAGGAAGTCGGCTGCGTAGCGGCCGGGGTCCCCGGTCGGCAGGAGCTCGGTGGCCGTGCAGTCCGGCTGCCAGTCCCCCGGGCAGCCGAGCTCGCTCTGCAGGCTCCCGACCAGAGCGACCGTCGCGTCGGCCGCTCGGGCCGGGCCGGCGAGCGGGACGGCGAGGCCAAGGCCCGCCACCACCAGGCCGATCCCCGAGAGCAGAGCGGTGAGCGCGCGCGAGTTCTGGGACATCGGGACTCCTTCGTCACGATCCACGACCTGGTGAGCCGCCTGTGGGCGACCTTAGCGCCGCCTGTGAGCCATGACCACCCCGCTGAGTCACACCGCTCTGACAGCATCGGCGATGTGAGCGCTCACCCGGAAGCGTGAACCGATCCAGGACCTGTGACAGCGGGCCTGACTCCCCGACCGGCACGGCTCCCGGGCCGGCCTGATCAGCGCGCGAGCAGCTCCGCGAGGCGCCTGGCCACCTCGTCGGCCGGCAGGTCGATCTCGAGGACCTTGTTGCGGCTGGTCGCACCGGTGAGGAGGCGGACGTGGCGGGGCCGCACGTCGAACGCCTCGGCGACCGCCACGAGCACCGCTTCGGTCGCCGCACCGTCGACGGCCCTGGCTCCGACGGCGACCACCAGCCGGTCCCCGTACGCGCCGGCGACCGCGGTCCGGGAGGCCCCGGGGCGGACCCGGATCGACAGCCGGGCAGGGGTTTCGGGGGACACCCGACCATCATCCACCTGGGCTGGCGCGGCCCTCACGCGCGGAGGATGCTGGTGACCACCGACCAGGGGCACACCATGAGGATCACGACGCCCAGGACCCACCGGCCCGACCGGTTCCCCACGGGTCGACCAGAGCAGCCGCCCCGGCGGCGCCGCGCGATGGCCGGGTGGTGGCTGCCTGCCGCGGTCGCACCTGCCCTGCTCGCGCTGGCCGGCTGCCTGCCCGGGAGCACGCAGCCGAGCGCCTCCTCGACGTCCGGCGAGCCCTCCAGCGCCACGACCACGGCCTCGGCGACGCCGACGGCCTCGGCGGAGCTCCTGACGGTGCCGGTCTACTACGCGACGGACACCGGGACCGACCTGCGCCTGGTCCGGGAGTTCCGGTCGCTGCCCGACGCGGGCGGGCCAGCTCTCACCGCCGCGCGCGCCGTCCTCGCCGGGGCCCCGCTCGACCCCGACTACACCGGGCTCTGGAACCCCGCAGGGCAGGTGCTCGACGTGCGTGAGGCCGCCGGCGTGATCGACGTGGACCTCTCGACCGCCGCCACCGTGACGACCACCGGCTCGGCCGGGGCCGCGCTCGCCGTGCAGTCCCTCATCTACTCCGTCACCGGGGCGCTCCAGTCCGATGCCGAGGTCCGGCTCCTCGTCGAGGGCTCCCCGGTCGACGAGCTCTTCGGAGTGCTCGACACCCGCCTGCCGATCGCGCGCGCCGACCCGCTGAGCGTGCGTCTCCTCGTCCAGATCAACGACCCGAACGAGGGCGCAGTCGTCGGCAGCGACGTCACGGTCAGCGGCGAGGCGGCGGTCTTCGAGGCGACGCTGCCGTGGACGGTGCTGGACGCGGCCGGTGGCGTCGTCCGGTCCGGCGTGACGATGACCGCCGAGGGGCAGCGGTTCGCGCCGTTCACGTTCACCGTGCCGCTCGCCCCGGGGGACTACGTCGTGGTGATCACCGAGGACGACCCGTCCGGCGGTGCCGGTCGACCCCCGCAGTCGGACAGCAGGGCGTTCACCGTCCGCTAGCGGCACCCGGGTGTGCTGGACGCCGACGAGGACACCCGGGCCCCGGCGTCCGGCAGGAGAACGACCCAGGGCGGGCCCCGCGTGTGCGGGGTCCGCCCTGGTCCTGCCGCTGTGACTACTTGGTCAGCGGGCCGAGCGTGCTGTCGTTCGCGTAGACCGTGGCCGCGTTCTCCTTGGTGACGATGAACGGGGTCAGCAGGTACGCCGGGACGATCTTCTTGCCGTTGTCGTACGACTTGGTGTCGTTGATCTCGGCCTCAGAACCCTTCTGGAGCAGCTGGATCTCCTTGATCGTCTGGGCGACCAGCTCGCGGGTGTCCTTGTAGATCGTGGAGTACTGCTCGCCTGCCATGATCGACTTGACCGACTCGACCTCGGAGTCCTGACCGGTGACCACGGGGGTCTCCTTGCCGGCCTGGGCGACAGCAGCCATCGCTGCACGGCCGAGCGTGTCGTTCGGCGAGAGGATCCCGTCGAGCTTGGTGTCCGTGTAGAAGCCGGCGAGGACGGTGTCCATCCGCTTCTGCGCGTTCTCGGCCTTCCAGCCCTGCGTGGCGACCTGCTCGAAGGTGACCTGGCCCGAGACGACCTTGAGGGTGCCGTCGTCGATCTTCGGCTGCAGGATGCTCATCGCACCCTCGAAGAACGGCGTCGCGTTGGCGTCGTCAGGCGAACCGGCGATGAGCTCGATGTTGTACGGGCCGGCACCCTTGCGCTCGGCAAGGCCCTTGAGCAGCGCCGTGCCCTGGAGCACACCGACCTGGAAGTTGTCGAAGGCCACGTACATGTCGACGGCCTCGGTGTTCTTCACCAGACGGTCGTAGGCGATGACCTTGATCCCGGCGGCCGCGGCGGCCTCGAGCTGGCTGCCCAGCTGCGAGCCGTCGATGGCGCCGACGACGATGACCTTCGCGCCCTGCTCGACCATGGCCTGGATCTGGTTCTGCTGCTCGGTCACGCCGCCGTTGGCGAACTGGACGAGCGGCTTGAACCCGGCAGCTGCGAGGTCCTTGTTGAAGAGGTCCTCAGCGAGGACCCAGTTCTCCGACGTCTTCTGCGGGAGGGCGACGCCGATCGTGGCATCGGCTGCGAAGCCGGCCGCCATCGTCTCGCCGGCCGAGGCCGTCGCCGCCGGCGTCGTGGTGCGGTCAGAGGAGGAGCATCCGGCGAGCATCAGCGCGCCGACCGCTCCCACTGCGACGAGCGCCGTTGTGAGCTTCTTCATCTGTGGTGTCTCTCTCCTTCTTGTGCACCCGTCGTTGGGTGCGTGGTGGGGGGCCACACCGGCTCGGTGTGGCCCATGAGGGCTCAGCCCTTGAGGGCGTTCCGGTTCTCGTCGAGGCCGACACCCGAGGGGGCGTTCGTCCCTCCGTCAGTGACCAGCGATCCTCGACCGCGGTTCCGCATGAGGAGGCCGATGATCGACGGGCGGCCCTGGACCTTGCTGTAGACGTCGAAGGCGACGGCGGCGAGCAGGACAACACCCTTGATCATCTGGGTGGCGTCCGAACCGATGCCCTTGAGCTGGAGCCCGTTGTTCAGGACGGCCATCACCAGACCGCCGATCATCGATCCGATCACGGTGCCGACACCGCCGGAGACCGCCGCGCCACCGATGAACACGGCAGCGATCGCGTCCAGCTCCCAGCCGGTCCCGTCGAACGGTCCCGAGGCGGTCGATCGGCCGACGAACACGATGCCCGCCAGGCCAGCGAGGATCGACATGTTCATCATCACGAGGAAGTTCGTCCGCCTGATGTTCACGCCGGACAGGGCCGCCGCCACGCGGTTGCCACCGACGGCGTAGACGTGACGACCCGTGATCGTCCGGTTCGAGATGAAGGCGTACACGATCACGAGCACCACCAGGATGACCCCTGTGACGGGGAAGGAGGTGCCGGGCCGCCCGCTGCCGAACAGGTACGTCAGGGCGGCGACCACGAACGCGAGGAGCATCGTGCGCGCCACGGAGATCCACATCGGATCGGCCTCGCCCCCGAGGCGGACCGTTGACCGCCGACGACGCGTCTCGCTCCAGACCACGGCGGCGATCCCGAGGATGCCCAGCAGGAGGGTCGAGTTGTTGAGGCCGGTGTTCGGGCCCCACTCCCCCAGGTAGCCGGCGCCGAGGTTCTGGATCTCCTTGGGGACGGGGATGCTGTTCGACTTGCCGATGTACTGGTTCATTCCGCGGAAGAGCATCATCCCGGCGAGGGTGGTGATGAACCCGGGGATGCCGACGTAGGCGACCCACCACCCCTGCCAGGCCCCGATCGCGGCGCCGATGGCGAGACCGAGCAGGACTCCGAGCCACCAGGGGATGCCCCAGTCACGGATGGCGAGGGCCACGACGATGCCCACCACTGCGGCGACGGAGCCCACCGAGAGGTCGATGTGCCCGGCGATGATGACCAGCACCATCCCGATCGCCAGGATCAGCACATAGGAGTTGCCGTTGATGATGTTCTGGGCGTTCCCCGGCGTCAGCACCTTCCCGCCGGTCCACAGCTGGAAGAACAGGGTGAGGACGATGAGCGCGATCACCATGCCGAACTGGCGCGCGCCGCCGCCGAGGAGCTGCTTGAGTGCCTTCATCGTCCGTTAGTCCTTCTGCCTGGTCTCGTCGTCAGCGGGTCGCGGCCGGTGCCGCGCCCGTCATGAGCCGCATGAGGCTCTCCTGCGTGGCGTCCGCCCGGTCCAGCACACCGGTGATGGTCCCCTCGAAGATCGTGTAGATCCGGTCGCAGAGCCCGATGAGCTCGGGCAGCTCGGAGGAGATGACGATCACGCCCTTGCCGGCCTCGGCCAGGCGCTGCACGAGGCCGTAGATCTCGAACTTCGCACCGACGTCGATGCCCCGGGTCGGCTCGTCGAGGATGAGCAGCTCCGGATCGGGGAACATCCACTTCCCGAGCAGCACCTTCTGCTGGTTGCCGCCCGACAGCTTCGCGACGCCGTCGCGCACCGAGGTCGCCTTGATGTTGAGCGAACCGCGGTAGCCCTCGGCCGACAGGTACACCTGGTCGGTGTCGATCACCCCGCGGTTGGCGACCTTGGGGAGGTCGGCGGAGACGATCGTGTCCATGATCGTGTCGAGAAGGTTGAGGCCGAGCGCCTTGCGATCCTCCGGCACGTAGGCGATCTTGTGGTCGATCGCCTGCTGGACAGTGGTCAGCTGGGCCGGCCGGCCGTCGATCCGCACCTGGCCACCGAGGAACCGGCCGTAGGAGCGACCGAAGATCGAGCGGGCGAGCTCCGTGCGCCCGGCGCCCATGATTCCGGCGAAGCCGACGATCTCCCCGCGGCGGACATGGAAGGTTGACCGGTTGCACACCAGGCGTCCCGGGACCTGAGGGTGCTCGACCGTCCAGTCCACGACCTCGAAGAAGGTCTCACCGATCTGGGGCGTGTGCTCCGGGAATCGTGACTCGAGCGACCGGCCGACCATGCCGCGGATGATCCGGTCCTCGTCGACCTCACCGGAGTGGGTGTCGAGCGTCTCGACCGAGCGACCGTCGCGGATGATCGTGATGGAGTCGGCGATCGCTGCGATCTCGTTGAGCTTGTGGGAGATCATGATGCAGGTCATGCCCTTGGCGCGCAGACCCCGGAGCAGGTCGAGCAGGTGTGCCGAGTCCTCCTCGTTGAGCGCGGAGGTCGGTTCGTCGAGGATGAGCAGGCGGACGTCCTTCGACAGCGCCTTGGCGATCTCGACGAGCTGCTGCTTGCCGACGCCGATGTTCTTGATGCGCTCGTCGGGGGACTCGGTGAGCCCGACCCGCGCCAGGAGCTCCGTCGCGCGGGATCGTGCGAGCTCCCAGTCGATGCCGACCCGTCCGCGCACCTCGTTGCCCAGGAAGATGTTCTCGGTGATCGAGAGCTCGGGGATGAGCGCGAGCTCCTGGTGGATGATGACGATCCCGGCGTGCTCGCTCGACTTGATGTTGCTGAAGCGGACCTCCGCACCCTGGAAGAGGATCTCACCGGTGTAGGTCCCGTGCGGGTAGACCCCGGAGAGGACCTTCATCAGGGTCGACTTGCCCGCCCCGTTCTCCCCGCAGATCGCGTGGATCTCGCCGACGCCGACGGTCATGCTCACGTTGTCGAGAGCACGAACCCCGGGGAACAGCTTGGTGATCGATCTCATCTCGAGAAGGATCGGCGCGTCCGTCGTCACGCTGTACTCCTGTGCCTCATCGCACTTCGTGTCCGCTGGACACCCTGACGAGCAGGACGTTAGGGACTGGACGATATTGGCGTCAACCTCCGAAGCCAAGGATGGGCCAATCGTCATCAAGTCGTGACCTGATGACCGTAAGAGCGCTCTCCCGGGTGACTCGGGGCCAGTTGGGACCGATCTCAGGGATCCATCCCGCCCTTGCCGTCACGCCGTGAAGGAATGGACTCAGCCGCGGCTCGCGATGGCAGCGTCCTACCACCGGACCGGTCGCCGTCGGCCTCAGCGCGCAGCGACCACAGGGTGCGCGGTGAGAGCCGTGCTCAGGCCGGTCATCGCGGCGAGGATCGCTTCGTGGCTCGCCGTCGCGGCGTCGAAGGTGCCGTTGTTCCGACCGTGCCGCAGGACCTCGATCCGGTCGGCCACTGCACGGACGTCGGTCATGTTGTGGCTGATGAGGATGACCCCGAGGCCCATCTCGCGAAGGCGCTCGATGAGCATCAGGACCTCGGCGGTCTGCACGACCGAGAGCGCAGCGGTCGGCTCGTCGAGAACGACGATCCGCGGCCTGGAGGTCAGCGTCCTGGCGATCGCGACGGCCTGACGCTGGCCGGCCGTGAGCTCGCGGACGGGTGCGCGCACCGACGGTATGCCGGCCGTGAGGTCACGCAGGATCGACTGCGCGGTGAGCACCATGCGTTCTTCGTCCAGGGGCCCGCCCTGCCGCACCCGCAGCTCGCGTCCGAGGAAGATGTTCGCGGTGACGCTCAGGTTGTCGCACAGGGCAAGGTCCTGGAAGACGGTCGCGATGCCGAGGGCGTGAGCCGCCGCCGGTGACGCGATCGTCACCGGTTCGCCGTCGATCTCGATGAAGCCCGAGTCCGGTTGCAGCACCCCGGCGACGAGCTTCGCCGCCGTCGACTTACCGGCGCCGTTGTCCCCGACGAGCGCGACGACCTCATGGGCACGCAGCTCGACATCGACCCCGATCAGCGCCTCGACGGCCCCGAACCGCTTGGTCACCTGTCGCAGCGACAGCAACGGCGACTGCTTCCGCGTCGCTCCCGTCATCGGAACCTCCTGCTCGCCGTCGCGCATGAGACCTGCCAGTGAACCGCTCTGCTCGTCAATGGTCAATCACCCGCTCGAGACCGCTGACTCGACCCTGATGGCGGCCGTCAGCACATCGGTGCTCTCGAGCACGAGCGTGAGCGCCCCGACGACCTCGGCGCGCCCTGCGAGCTCGGCCCCGACGACCTCGAGGGGCGCGATGTGGTTGAGCAGGACGCGCCTCCTGATCGCCTCGCGCATCGGACCGAGCAGGATCTCCCCCGTCTCGGCGAGCTCACCGCCCACGACGACGCACTGCGGGTTGACCGCCGTCGCGAGGCCCGAGACCACGGCCCCGATCGTGGCGCCCGCATCGGCGACGACCTGGCTGCAGCCGGGATCACCGTCGACCGCGAGGGCGATGATGTCCCGCAGCGTCAACGTCCCCTTGCTCGCGCGGAGCGGCGCGAGGAGCGACTGAGCCCCGGCGACCGTGTTGAGGCAGCCCCTGCTGCCGCACTGGCAGATGTCCCCCGCGGCGTCGACCTGCACGTGACCGATCTCCCCGGCGGTACCGGCGAACCCACGGTGGAGGTTGCCGGCCAGGACGATACCTGCGCCCGTGCCGTAGGAGACCCGGACGTAGACCGAGTCCTGGTAGGGCCGGGCCGCACCGAGCCTGCTCTCGGCCAGCGCACCCAGGTTCGCGTCGTTGTCGACGAACACCGGGACCCCGAGACGCTTGGCGAGGACCAGAGCGACCGGCACGTCGTCCCAGCCACGCAGGATCCCCGGGACGGACACCATGCCGGTCGCGACGTCCACCGGGGCGGGCAGTCCGATGCCCACCCCGAGCACCTCGGAGATCGACGCGCCCACGCGCTCGAGCAGGTCGACGAGGAGGAGGGCGACCCGATCCAGGCTCGTGTCCACCCGGTGCTCATGGGGAAGCGGCAACGACTGCTCCGCCACCACGTCCATCGTGGAGTCCGCGAGGGCGATGCGCAGGTGCCGGGACCCGATGTGCACGCCGACGGCGAGCCCCGGACGGTGCGCCAAGGTGACGAGCTGGGCACGCCGGCCGCTGCGGACCGTGTTCCGCACGTCGACGACACCGGCTCCGAGGAGCTCGCGGACGATGTTCGAGACGGTGGCGGGTGACAGACCGGTGGCCCCGGCGAGCTCGACCTGGGTCAGCCCGCCGTGGCGGCGCACCGCCGTGAGCACGGTCGCGCGATTCGCGTCCCGCAGTGCCGTCTGCGACCCCGACATCGTGGCTCACCTCCCCACCGGGTCCCGAGTGCTCCCACCCGACATCTCGTCCGACGGGAGTGATCCAACCACCGTTCTGATCGCGGCGTCTCGCAGCGTCCCGCGGGGCCCGGCGGGGACGCGGCGCGCGGACCGCGTGCCGCCCCGGTCCGCGGCCCTGCGATCAGATCAGCCCGAGCCCCCGCACCGCGTCGCGCTCCTCGACGAGCTCGGCGACCGACGCGTCGAGCCGGACCCGGGAGAGCTCCCCGAGCTCGAGGCCCTGGACGATCTCCCAGTCCCCGCCGGCGGAGGTCACCGGGAACGAGGAGATCAACCCCTCCGGGACCCCGTACGAACCGTCGGAGACGATGCCGGCGGAGGTCCAGTCCCCCGCGGGGGTTCCGGTGACCCAGTCGCGGACGTGATCGATCGCCGCGTTCGCCGCCGAGGCGGCAGAGGAGGCGCCGCGGGCGTCGATGATCGCCGCACCGCGCTTGGCCACCGTCGGGATGAACGTGTCCGTGACCCAGGCGGTGTCCACCAGGTCGAGCGCAGCGCGCCCGCCGACCGTCGCGTGGAACACGTCCGGGTACTGGGTCGCCGAGTGGTTGCCCCAGATGGTCAGCCTCGCGATGTCGCGCACCGAGGCGCCGGTCCGGGCGGCGAGCTGGGAGAGCGCGCGGTTGTGGTCCAGCCGCGTCATCGCCGTGAAGCGCTCGGCCGGGACGTCGGGGGCGTTGGCCTGCGCGATCAGCGCGTTCGTGTTCGCCGGGTTGCCGACGACGAGGACCCGGACGTCGTCAGCAGCCCCGGCGTTGATGGCCGCACCTTGGGGCTTGAAGATCCCGCCGTTCGCGGAGAGCAGGTCCCCGCGCTCCATGCCAGGGCCGCGCGGGCGCGCGCCGACGAGCAGCGCCACGTTCACGCCGTCGAAGGCCGCCGTCGGGTCGTCGTAGATCTCGACGGACTCCAGCATCGGGAAGGCGCAGTCGGCGAGCTCCATCGCGGTGCCCTCGGCCGCCTTGACGGCCTGCGGGATCTCCAGCAGACGAAGGCGCACGGGCGTGCTCACGCCGAGCATCGCTCCGGAGGCGATGCGGAAGAGCAGGGCGTAGCCGATCTGCCCGGCGGCGCCGGTGACGGTGACGGTGACGGGGGTGGAGGCGGTCATCGTGGAACTCCTTCGGTCCAGTGATCGGTGCGTGCGGCCCGCGGGCTCCTGTGCCGCGCGGCGGTGCAGGTCAGCCGGCCAGGCGAGCGGCCAGGTTCTCGTCGAGGGCCGCGAGGAAGTCCTCCGTCGTCAGCCAGGCCTGCTCGGGCCCGACGAGCTGCGCAAGGTCCTTGGTCATCTTCCCGCTCTCGACGGTGGTGATGACGACGTCCTCGAGGGTCTCGGCGAACTGCGTGACCTCGGGGGTGCCGTCGAGCGTGCCGCGGTGCTTGAGGCCACCGGTCCAGGCGAAGATCGAGGCGATCGGGTTCGTCGACGTCGGCTTGCCCGCCTGGTGCTGGCGGTAGTGCCGCGTGACGGTGCCGTGCGCGGCCTCCGCCTCGACCGTCGTGCCGTCCGGGGTCATCAGGACGGACGTCATCAGTCCGAGCGAGCCGAAGCCCTGAGCGACGGTGTCGGACTGGACGTCGCCGTCGTAGTTCTTGCAGGCCCAGACGTAGCCGCCCTCCCACTTCATGGCGGCAGCGACCATGTCGTCGATGAGGCGGTGCTCGTAGGTCAGGCCGGCGGCGGCGAACCGCTCGGCGTACTCGGCATCGAAGACCTCGGCGAAGATGTCCTTGAAGGCGCCGTCGTAGGCCTTGAGGATCGTGTTCTTCGTCGACAGGTAGACCGGGTAGCCGCGCTGCAGGCCGTAGGCGAACGTGGCGTGCGCGAAGTCGCGGATCGAGTCGTTGAAGTTGTACATGCCCATCGCCACTCCCCCGCCCTCGGGGTAGGTGACGACCTCCTGCTGGATCGGCTCGGAGCCGTCCGACGGGGTGAAGGTCAGGGTGAGCGTCCCGGCGCCGGGGACCTTGAAGTTCGTCGCGCGGTACTGGTCGCCGAAGGCGTGCCGGCCGATGATGATCGGCTTGTTCCAGCCGGGCACCAGGCGCGGGATGTTCGAGATGATGATCGGCTCGCGGAAGACGACCCCGCCGAGGATGTTGCGGATCGTCCCGTTGGGCGAGAGCCACATCTTCTTCAGTCCGAACTCCTCGACGCGTGCCTCGTCGGGCGTGATGGTGGCGCACTTGACGCCGACCCCGTGCTCCTTGATCGCGTAGGCGGCGTCGACGGTCACCTGGTCGTCCGTCGCGTCCCGGTTCTCGATCGACAGGTCGTAGTAGCGCAGGTCGATCTCGAGGTACGGATGGATGAGGCGGTCCTTGATGAACTGCCAGATGATCCGCGTCATCTCGTCGCCGTCGAGCTCGACGACCGGACCGACGACCCTGATCTTGCCCATGCGAAGACTCCCGTACGTGAGGGGGACGCCCGAGGCGTCGCGGCAGCAGCTCTCGCGCCAAGATTACTCGACATCGAGAGACCTGCCCGCGTCCTCAGCCTGCGGTGGCATGATCGCGTCGGCACGGCCACCCACGAGAGGACCAGCATGTCCACCCCTGAGCCCACCACGTCACCCGCCGACGAGACCCTCGTCGCAGCCGAACCGAGCTGGGACGACGACAAGCCCTACGAGCTGAGCGTGCTCGATGCCGTCCCCCTCGTCGCCGCCGACGAGTACTCCCTGATCGCCCGCATCAGCGCCGAGGCGTTCGGCTCCTTCGCCCTGGTGCTGGTCGCCGTGGGCACGCTGCTCTACGTCCCGCTGTCCGCCGTCGGCACCCTCGGTGTCGCACTCGCCACCGGCCTCGCGCTCGCGGGCCTGACGCTCGCCTTCGGTCACGTCTCCGGCGCGCACCTGACGCCGGCCGTCAGCATCGGCGCGGCGATCACCGGGCGCGTCAACGCTGTCGACGCGATCCTCTACGTCGTCGCCCAGGTCCTCGGCGGGGTGGCAGCTGTCGCGGCACTGCTCGTGACCATCCCCAGCGGACTGCCGGCCGGCCTGAAGGCCGACTCCACCGGCGCGATGATCGCCGGGACCGCGAACGGCTGGGACGCCGGCTCACCGCTGAGCACGATCTCGGGCGGCCAGGTCACCTTCGGGCTGGCCGCTGCGCTGGTGATCGAGCTCCTCGCCACGACGGTGGTCGTCGCCGTCGTCCTGTCGAACCGCGGGCGCCGCAGCGGAGCCGTCGCCGTCGGCCTGACCTTCGCCGCGCTCCTGCTCCTCGTCGCCCCGGTGACCAACGGCGCCCTCAACCCGGCCCGCGCCACGGCCGTCGCCCTCGTCTCGCTCGGCAGCAGCACGACGCCGCTCGCGCAGGTCTGGCTGTTCTGGCTCACCGGGATCCTCGGTGGTGCGCTGGCCGGACTGGCCGTCCTCGCCTTCGGCCACCGCGACGTCATCCCCGTCGACCCCGAGCTCCGCACCGAGGAGACCACCCACGACGAGATGGCGGTCCGGCTCGACTGAGCAGCCGTCAGACGCCCGGGCTCAGGCTGAGCAGGCCGATCGCGAGGGCCATCACCAGCAGGACGGTGACGTCGGTCAGCGTGGAGCGCACGGCCAGCCCGGGCGGACGACGGCCGCGGAGCACCGCGCGGACGATGCCCGCCATGGCACAGGTCGTGGCGAGCGAGGCCGCAGCGACCGGGGCACCGACGGTCACGGCGAGCACGGCCGTCACCACGAGCGCGACGCTGACCAGGCGGAGCGCGTGCACCTCTCGGCGTTCCTCGGTCACGTTGCGTGAGACTACCGTGGTCGGGTGAGCACCGGGGGGGAACCTGAGGACGCGCCGCAGGTACGCTCCCTGGTGATCGTCGGTGCCGGCCTGGCCGGTGCACGGGCCGCGCAGGCCGCCCGGGCCCTCGGCTGGACCGGTCACCTGACCGTCATCGGCGCCGAGGGTCTCGCGCCCTATGACAGGCCACCGCTGTCCAAGGAGCTCTTCACCAGGACGGCCCCGGCCTGGCTGCACGACGAGCTCGGCACCGACCTCGCGGGAGCGGACGACGTCCGCCTCGCCGAGCCTGCCACCGGGATCTCGACCCATCAGGGCGGGGTCCGGGTGCGGACGGTCCGCGGGGTGGTCGATGCCGACGCAGCCGTCCTGGCGACGGGCTCGACCCCGGTGCTGCCGTCCCGCTGGCACGCGAGGACCTTGCGCACGGCGGGCGACGCGACCGCTCTGCGCACCGCACTGGTGCCGGGCAGCCGCCTCGTGGTGATCGGCGCAGGCTGGATCGGCGCCGAGGTCGCAGGCGCGGCAGCCGCCGCCGGCGCCGAGGTGACCGTCGTCGAGGCGAACGACGCCCCGCTCGCCGCGGTGCTGGGCGCTGACGTCGGCGAACGGACCCGGCCCTGGTACGCGGCAGCGGGGGTGCGGCTGCTGACCGGCTCTCCGGCCGCGTCGGTCGACGGTCCGGGCGGCCGGGTGCGGCTCGCCGACGGGACGGTCCTCGACGCCGACGTGGTCCTCGCGGCCGTCGGTTCGCGCCCCGACTCGGGCTGGCTCGCCCTGTCGCTCCCGATCGCTCACGACGGCGCCGTCGTGGTGGACGAACGCTGGCAGGTCCCGGGGACGCACGGCCGCGTGGCAGCGGTCGGTGACCTCGCCCGGCGGCCGTCCCCCCGGCACGGCTCGACGCACGGCGGCCACTGGGACGCCGCGCTGCGCGGTCCCGCACTCGCCGTGCGGACCCTGCTCCTCGGCGCCGAGACCGGCCCGCTCGCCCCCGTTGACGACCCCGTGCCCTACGTCTTCTCCACCCAGCTCGGCCATGACCTCGGCCTGCTCGGCAACCCCGGTCCGCAGGACGCGCTCGTGCTGCGGGCCGGCGAGACCGGGTGGACGACCCTGTGGTTCCGCCAGGGCACCTCGGTCCTCACGGCCGTGCTGGGCGTCGACATGCCGCGCGACGTCGCCGCAGCGCGCCACCTGTTCGCCGGGAGCTCGCTCCCGCTCCTGGACCGGCGGTTGGCCGCCGACCTGTCGGTCCCCCTGAGGTCGGCCACGACCGGCTGATCGGCCCGCCCCACGCGGCAGCGGGCCGATCGGGCCCGTCAGTGCGCGAAGTGGCGGGTGCCGGTGAGGTAGAGCGTCACGCCGGCAGCGGCCGCAGCAGCGACGACCTCCTCGTCGCGAACCGATCCGCCCGGCTGGACGACCGCGCGCACGCCGGCATCGAGCAGGACCTGGAGCCCGTCGGCGAAGGGGAAGAAGGCATCCGAGGCCGCAACGGCCCCGCGAGCCCGCTCCACGTCCCCGGTGTTCGCCCGCTCGACGGCGAGCCTGCAGGAGTCGACCCGGTTGACCTGACCCATGCCGACGCCGACGGAGGCGCCCTGGCTGGCGAGCAGGATCGCGTTGGACTTCACGGCACGGACCGAGCGCCAGGCGAACTCGAGGTCCGCGAGCGTCTGCGTGTCGGCCGGCTCGCCGGCAGCGAGGGTCCAGGTCATCGGGTCGTCGCCGGGGGCGTCGAGACGGTCACGCTGCTGCACGAGGAGCCCACCGCTGATCGGCCGCAGCTCGACGACTGCCGTCGGCGGCGCCGCGACGCGCAGCACCCGGAGGCTCTTCTTCGTCGCGAGCACCTCGAGGGCACCCGGCTCGAAGCCGGGGGCGAGCACGACCTCGGTGAACACGGTGGCGATCTGCTCGGCGGCGGTGAGGCTCAGCGGGCGGTTCATCGCGATGACGCCGCCGAACGCGGAGACCGGGTCGCAGGCGTGCGCCCTGGCGTGCGCCTGGGCGACGTCCTCGCCCACGGCGATCCCGCAGGGGTTGGCATGCTTGATGATCGCCACCGTCGGCTGCTCGTGGTCGTGTGCCGCGCGCCAGGCGGCGTCAGCATCGAGGTAGTTGTTGAAGCTCATCTCCTTGCCGTGCAGCTGCTCGGCCGTCGCCAGGCCCTCGGGACGCCGGCCGTCGGTGTAGAGCGCGGCCGCCTGGTGCGGGTTCTCGCCGTAGCGCAGCACGGCCTTGCGGTCCCAGGTCGCCCCGAGCCAGGCAGGGAACCCGGTCGGGACGGGCCCGGACTCCGACGTGAGCTCGTCGGTCGGGGACAGGGCGGTGCCCATCCATGACGCGACGGCGACGTCGTAGGTGGCCGTGTGCACGAAGGCGGCTGCGGCGAGCGCGCGCCGCTCGGCCAGGGTGAAGCCGCCGCTGGACACGGCGGCGACCACCTCGGCGTAGCGGGTCGGGTCGACGACGACGGCGACGCTCGGGTGGTTCTTCGCCGCGGCACGGACCATCGACGGTCCGCCGATGTCGATCTGCTCCACGACGGCGTCCTGGTCGGCGCCCGAGGCCACCGTCGCGGCGAACGGGTAGAGGTTGACCACGACGAGCTCGAAGGGCTCGATGCCGAGCTCGGCGAGCTGCGCCGCATGGTCCGGCTTGCGCAGGTCCGCGAGGAGGCCGGCATGCACGCGCGGGTGCAGCGTCTTGACGCGGCCGTCGAGGCACTCGGGGAAGCCGGTGAGCTCCTCGACCGGGGTGACGGGGATCCCCGTCGCTGCGATCGTCGACGCGGTCGAGCCGGTCGAGACGAGCTGCACCCCGGCCGCGTGCAGGGCGGCGGCGAGCTCGGTGAGTCCGGCCTTGTCGTAGACCGACAGCAGGGCCCGACGGACGGGACGACGCGTGGCGTCGGCGGTGGGGTCGGACGGGGCGTCGGCGGCGGGGCTCGTGCTCATGGGCACTCCTGGGTCGGCTCGCCACGCGACGGGTGTCGGGCGGCTCGATCGGGACCCAGGCACCCAGGCGGACGGTGCGCTGCAGGGACGAGCGGCCGCTCCCTGGTGGTCATTCCCACCTCACGCCAGTCACGGCCGGGGCCGAGTCTAGCCGAGGGTCCCGGGCAGGGCGGGCCCGGCGGTCACAGGGTGCGCAGCGCCTCGGCGCGCGCGGTCGCGTGCTCCGTCGCGCTGATGGTTCCGCTCGCGAGCAGCCGATCGAGCTCCGCGAGCCGGTCGTCGATGCTCCGTGCGTCGGGCGCCGCCGCCCGGGGGCCGGCGTCGAGCAGCGGGCTCTGCAGGAGCGTCGCCTTCATCTGGGCGTCGACCGTCGTCGGGTCGATCCCCCGCTTGACGTACGCGCCGGCGTTGCGGACGGCCAGGACGACCACCACGAGAGCGACGATGACGAAGACGACCATGAACCCGGAGAAAGTCGAGTCGAACGACTCCTGCCCGGCGAACGGGTCCGGGACGGACAGCGGAAGGACACCGCTCGGAAGGATCGAGCCGACGACGGCCCTGAGACCGGTTCCCATCCCGCACCCCCGTCGAGGACGGCGCTCCCCCTGAGCGCCGGATGGCCAGATGCTACGGCCCCTGACCGGCGCCGGGAAGAGCCGCTCAGGCGAGGCGGGCCCGGCGCCCCTCGACCGTGATCCCGCCGCGCACGGCGCGGCCGACGATGTCGACAAGGAGCTCGCGCTCGACCCGCTTGATGCGCTCGTGAAGGCTCGCCTCGTCGTCCCCGTCGAGCACCTCCACGGCCCGCTGGGCGAGGATCGGCCCGGTGTCGACGCCGGCATCCACGAGGTGCACCGTGCAGCCGCTGACCCGGGCGCCGTGCGCGAGGGCGTCGCGGACCGCGTGCGCGCCGGGGAAGGCCGGGAGCAGTGCGGGATGGGTGTTGAGCACCCGGCCGTCGAAGCGGAGCAGGAGCGGGTCGCCGAGGATCCGCATGAACCCGGCGCAGACGACCCACGAGGGGTCGAAGACCGCCACCGCGTGGGCGAGCGCTGCGTCCCAGGACGGCCGGTCGGCGAAGTCACCGGGGGCCACGACAGCGGTCGCCACGCCGGCGGCCCGCGCCAGGTCGAGGGCTCCGGCGCTCGGCACGTCGCTGACCACGCCGACCACGCGAGCCCCCCAGGCAGGGTCCCGCTGGGCGCCGAGCAGCGCGGCCAGGGTCGATCCGGCACCCGAGGCGAGCACCACGATGCGGGAGCCGGACGGGACGGTCAGCGGAACGGGCGGGCCGCGGCGGGGCGCGCCGCCGGTGCCGGACGACGAGGAGGTGGGCGCGGTGGGCACGGCCCGACCCTAGCCGCGGCTCCGCCGGTGGGACACTGGATCCCACCGACTGGCGCCGACCGAGGAGATGTGTGAGCAACCCCTATGCCCCGCCCGGCGCGGACGGACCTCCCGAGCGTCCCCCCGGCGAACGGGGTCCGTCCGCCCCGCCGCGCCAGCGCGCCGGGGGCTGGTCGACCGCTCCGCGACCGCCGCAGCCCCCGCCGGCTCCGATCGACCCCGAGCAGGCCCGGGAGGCCACCCGGCCGGTCCTCACGGTCGCGCTCCTCATGTTCGCGACGCTCGTCATGGCCGTCCGCCCGCTGCCGTGGCAGCTCGGGGCGCTCGGCTTCGGCGCCGCGGCGCTCGTCATGGGGGTGCGGGCACTGACCCGGCTCGTCGGTGTCGGCCTCGGGCGCAGCCCGCTCGTGATGATGCTCATCGGCGGGCTGGTGTTCACCTCGCTGACCCTCCTCGGGGTCGGGGTGGGTGCCACGTCCTGGTCGGTCCAGATGGACCATCAGCGGTGCATGGCCGGCGCCCTGACGATCCAGGCGACGAACGCCTGCACGCAGGCCTACGAGGACGGGCTGAGGTCCGGGCTGCCGGGCTGGTCGTCGCTGTTCTCTCCGTCGTCCGGCGGCTGAACCGCACCCCTGATCCTCGCGAGGAGCGCACGCACACCCCCCGCGACGGCGCGCCGGACGGCGGGCTCGGCCGGAACCGCCACGGCCAGGGCACCCGCAACGACGAGGATCATCGTGACCGCGGCGACCTGGAGCACCGGCGGACCCACGGCGGTGAGCCGACCCGGGCCGACGGCTCCGCCGGAGAGGAGTGCGAGGAGTCCGACGAGCGTCCCCGCACTCATGGCGAGGACGACGGCGGCGACCAGCGGCTGCCAGACGCCGCTGCACTCGCGGCGCCGGTGCCACCACCAGCCGGCCGCTGCACCGAGGAGCACGAGAACCAGCGGCACCGCCTGGAGCAGGCCTCCGGCCGCGACCGGGAGCGCACCGAGGATCGGCAGCGCCGGCATCGGCCCACCGACGACCTGGGCCGGGGCGAAGACCGTGCCGTCACCGACGGCGAAGCCCGGGCCGGCCACCCAGGAGACGGCCCAGAGCACGAGGTTCGGCAGCACCGCCAGCTGCGCGACGCCCAGCACGACCCCACCGACGGGGTCCAGGCCGAGCGCGGCGACCACGTCATCGGTCGCGGCGCGGCCCAGGACGAGCCAGACGATCGTCACCGCGGCCCCGAGGGCGACGAGGCAGGCCGCGACCATCGCACCGGCGCGGGCCGCGAGTCGTGACCACCGGGGGAACCGGCCCCACAGCGGGGCGGTGGCCCTCGCTGCCGCACCGACGCCGAGGATCCCCAGGCCGCCGCCCACCGCGGCGACGAGCACGCTGCCGAGCAGGAGGCGCACGACGGCGAGCGGACCGGCCCCGAGGGGACCGCTGGACCCGGCGAGGAGGAGGGCGACGAGGACGACGGCGAGGTACCCGCCGAGCGAGGCGAGCCACGCCGATCGGGTCGGCCGCGCCGTGCGGCGCGCCGAGGCATAGGCGAGGAAGAG
Source organism: Actinomycetales bacterium (assembly GCA_038223605.1). GTDB lineage: Bacteria > Actinomycetota > Actinomycetes > Actinomycetales > Cellulomonadaceae > Actinotalea. The sequence continues at coordinate 32,745 of JBBRGX010000016.1, forward strand.
GGCGAGGGACGTGAGCCCGAGCGGCACGAGCGTCACCTCGCTCCCTGCCGCGCGCACCGCACCGCCGTGGCCGAGGAGCCAGAGCGCGGAGCCGACCGAGACGGACGTCGGCCACCCGACCTCGGCGTTCGTCGGGTCGGCGGAGGTCGCGACGTAGGCGGTCATCGTCGGCAGGACGACGACGAGGAACGAGAGGATCGCGCCCTGTGCGCCGGCGAGCAGGCCGGAGACCCAGTGCGGGGACCCGGCGCCCGTCAGCCCCGCCCGGTAGCCGTCGACGGCGCCGCCGACCCGTTCGGTGATCCCGCCGACGCCCGAGCGCACGGGGCTCGCCGCCGACGGCGAGCGACGGTCGCCTCGAGAGGCCGGCCGGCCGGCGGTGGCCGGTGGTCGTCGCGCGGGCGCGGCGGGACGACGCGCAGCGGGGACGGGAGGGCGGCTCACCGTGCCATGGTCCCTGCTGCGGGGCCGTCCCGGCCGTCACCACGAGGGTGTGTCGGCGCGGTGCGGATCCTCGGGGACGACCGCACCCCCGGTCCGACGAGCGGAGCGGGGGTGCGGTGAGGAGACGCGGCGCTGCGGCGCCGCGGCGCCGCGGCGTCCGCGGTGCTCAGGCGGAGAGGATCTCCCGCATGAGCTCGGCGGTCTCGCTCGGGGTGCGCCCGACCTTCACGCCGGCGGCCTCCAGCGCTTCCTTCTTGCCCTGCGCCGTGCCCGAGCCCCCGGAGACGATCGCGCCGGCGTGGCCCATGGTCTTGCCCTCCGGCGCAGTGAAACCCGCGACGTAGCCGACGACGGGCTTGGTCACGTGCGCCGTGATGTAGGCCGCAGCCCGCTCCTCGGCGTCGCCGCCGATCTCGCCGATCATCACGATCGCGACGGTCTCCGGGTCTGCCTCGAAGGCCTCGAGCGCGTCGATGTGCGTGGTCCCGATGATCGGGTCGCCGCCGATGCCGATCGCGGTGGAGAAGCCGAAGTCCCGCAGCTCGAACATCATCTGGTAGGTCAGCGTCCCCGACTTCGAGACGAGGCCGATGCGGCCAGGTCCGGCGATGTCGGCCGGGATGATCCCGACGTTGGACTTCCCTGGGCTGATGATCCCGGGGCAGTTCGGTCCGATGAGCCGGACCCCCGCGGCGTGGGCGGCGGTGTAGAACTCGGCGGTGTCCGCCACCGGGACACCCTCGGTGATGATGACCACGAGGGGCATCGCGGCCTCGACGGCCTCCAGGACGGCGGCCTTGGTGAAGGCCGGCGGGACGAAGACGACGGAGACGTCGGCCCCGGTCGCTGCCATCGCCTCGGCGACGGTGCCGAAGACGGGGACCTCGACGCTGCCCTCACCGACCGGGAAGGTGACCGAGGTGCCGGCCTTGCGCGGGTTGACCCCACCGACCACCTGGGTGCCCGAGGCGAGCATCCGGGAGGTGTGCTTCTGGCCCTCGGACCCGGTCATGCCCTGGACGATGACCTTGGAGGTCTGCGTCAGGAAGATCGCCATGTCTCTGCTCTCGCTCTCGGGTGCTCAGGCGCCGGCGTGGGCGAGCTCGGCAGCCTTGTCGGCGCCGCCGTCCATCGTGTCGGCAAGGGTGACGAGGGGGTGCGCCGCGGCACGCAGGATCGCGCGCCCCTCGGCGACGTTGTTGCCGTCCAGCCGGACGACGAGCGGCTTGGTCGCGTGGTCGCCGAGCATGTGCAGGGCGGAGACGATGCCCCTGGCCACGGCGTCGCAGGCGGTGATCCCGCCGAAGACGTTGACGAAGACGGCCGTGACCTGGGGGTCGCCGAGGATCACGTCGAGGCCTGCGGCCATCACCTCGGCCGAGGCGCCGCCGCCGATGTCGAGGAAGTTCGCCGGGGTCACCCCGCCGTGCCGCACGCCGGCCTGGGCGACGACGTCGAGGGTGCTCATGACCAGGCCCGCGCCGTTGCCGATGACGCCGACGGAGCCGTCGAGCTTGACGTAGTTGAGGTCGTGCTCCTTGGCCTTCGCCTCGAGCGGGTCCACCGCCGCGGTGTCCTCCAGCTCGGCGTGGTCAGGGTGGCGGAAGTCGGCGTTCGCGTCGAGGGTGACCTTGCCGTCGAGGGCGACGATGCGGCCGTCCTCGGTGCGCACGAGCGGGTTCACCTCCACGAGGGTGGCGTCCTCCTCGCGGTAGACGGTCCACAGCTTCTGGATGGCAGCGGCGACCTGGCCGGCGATGTCCGGTGCGAAGCCGGCGGCGGCCACGATCTCGGCAGCCTTGGCCGCGTCGATGCCGACGATCGGGTCGACGGCGACCCTCGCGAGGGCGTCGGGGCGCTCGACGGCGAGCTGCTCGATCTCCATGCCGCCCTCGACGCTGCACATGGCCAGGTAGCGACGCTCCGACCGGTCGAGCAGCACGGAGAAGTAGTACTCCTCGGCGATCCTCGCGCCGGCGGCGACCATCACCTGGTGGACGGTGTGGCCCTTGATGTCCATCCCGAGGATCTCGGCCGCCTTCTCGCCTGCCTCCTGCGGGGAGTGCGCGAGCTTGACCCCGCCGGCCTTGCCGCGACCGCCCGTCTTGACCTGTGCCTTGACGACGACCGTCCCGCCGCCGAGGCGATCGGCAGCCGCCTCCGCCTCGTGGGCCGTCCTGGCGACGATGCCGCCCAGCACGGGGACGCCGTGCTTCTCGAACATGTCCCGTGCCTGGTACTCGAACAGGTCCACCCTGTCGCCCTTCGTTCGCCGGTACGTCGGTGTCCACCGCCGCAGCGATGGTAGCCGTCTTTGCCGCGGTTATCTTCACGTCGAGAGACCTAGGTCCCCGCACCCGGGGCCGGATCGGCGAGGGTACGGGGACCTGTCGGGCTCCCGGCCGCGGGGCGCGGGCCGCCGGTCGAGGATCAGTCCATGATCAGGGCGCGGAGCTCCTGGTCGACGGCCTGGGCCGACGCGGCTGCAGCCCGGTCCTCGCGCTCACGACGCGGGGACGGGATGAGCACGGCGAGCAGGACGACGGTCGCCGCGAGGAACACCGCGGAGGCGAGGAAGGCCCGGTCGGCGCCGACGACGAAGGC
>JBBRGX010000017.1:0-34257 GCA_038223605.1 Actinomycetales bacterium
ACCACCACCACCCCCGACCTCGCCCCCTTCCCCCCCCCCTGCCCGGGGGCGGGGCGCCCCCCCCCCCGGGGGGGGGGGGCCGCCCGGCAGATCCGGAGCACTCCTGTGAGCACCGAGACCTTGCCCGCCGTGGGCGCCGAGCTGCCGATGCCGGCGGCCCGTGACCCCCGACGGACCGCGATCGTCCTCCTGACCTCCCTCCTCCTCGTCCTCGGTGGCGGCGCCTTCGCGATCACGCACCGGCCCGAGGCGAAGGCTGACGTCCGAGCGGGGACGACGCTCGTCACCCCCGAGGGCCTCGCCGCGCGATACGGGATCGACGTCAACCTCATCGGTGTCACGGCTGCCGGCGGGCTGATCGAGTTCCGCTACCAGGTGGTCGACCCGGACAAGGCCGACACGATGATCCACGACCCCGCCCTGCTCCCTGCGATCGTCATCGAGGACACCGGGCAGACGCTGGTGATCGGTACGCCGCACCACCATGTCAACGCTCTCGAGCTCGGCGGGACCTACTTCTTCCTGCTCGCCAACGCCCACAACGCGGTGCACGAGGGCTCCCTCGTCACCCTGGTGATGGGCGACTCGAGGATCGAGCACTTCCGGGTGCAGGGATGAGGAGACGCCCACCCCGAGCACGGCGGTTCGCCGCCGTGCTCGTTGCTGTGGTCGTCGCCCTCCTGATGAGCGCTCCCGGTGCGCAGGCGCACAGCGAGCTCACGCGCTCCGATCCCTCCGACGGCGGAGTGGTCGCCGTCGGACGCACCGTGCTGAGCCTGTGGTTCTCCGAGTCGGTCGACCCGGTCGGGAGCACCGTCAGCCTGCGGAACCTCGACGGCGACGAGGTGGCGGCTACGGTCACCGTCTCCGGAAGGGAGGGAGGCTTCGTCCAGGTGACGGTCCCGCCCCTCGACGAGGACTCCTACCTCCTGGAGTGGACCGTGCTCTCGGCGGACGACGGTCACGCGTCGCGCGGATCACTGGTCTTCGGCGCCGGGAGGCGCCCTGACCTGCCGGCGACGGCAGGTCAGGGCGGGATCCCGGGGGTGCCGGGGCTCGTCCTGCGGTGGCTCGACCTCACCGGAGTCATGCTCGCCATCGGTGCCCTCGCCATCTCCGGGCGGGTGCTGACGGCGATGCGTGCACCCGGCTCGGGTCTGCGCCGCCGCGCTCTGCTGATCGGGGCCCGGGCGGCGGGGCTGTCCTGCGTGACGGGAGCGATCACGCCGTTCGTCCGCACCTATGCCTCAGGGCTCTCCGCCGGGTCGTGGTGGGAGGCGACCCAGGTCACCCTGAGCAGCACGCCATGGGGCCACCTGTGGCTCGCTCGCGAGCTCGCACTGCTGTGCGCAGCCGCCGGGCTGGCCCGATGGGCAGCTCGTCCGGCCGCCGCACGGGGCGTCGCCCTCCTCGTCGCCGGCCTGAGCCTTGGCGCGGCCTCCTGGTGGGAGGCCGCCGCCGGGCACGCCTCGGCCCTTCCCGAGCGTTCCCTGACGGCGACCCTCGCCTCGGCTGCCCATCTGGTCGGTGCCGGGATCTGGGTCGGCGGCCTCACGGTCCTGGCGGTCTGCGTGATCCCGGCAGCACGGGGGACGGACGACACCCCGCGCCAGGTGCTGCTGCCGGTCTGGCGGTCCTTCAGCGCGATGGCGGCCGTCACGGCCGGCGTCGTCGTCGCGACCGGCCTGTACGCGTCCGGGCGGCAGGTCCCTGATCTCGGCTCCGTCACCACGACGCTCTACGGCGAAGCCGTCGGCGTGAAGATCGTCCTCGTCGCGGTGGCGCTCGGCCTCGCCGGGATCAACACGATGCTCCTGCACCCCCGGGTGGCCGGGACCGTCGCTCGTGCCGTGGGTCGGCCTGCAGGCTGGGTCAGGATCAGCCCGCGGCGGTTCCCGACGGTCGTCGTCGCCGTCGAGATCGCCGTCCTCGCTGTGACGGTCGGTGCAGCGGCCGTGCTCACCTCTGTCCCGACCGCGCGCGATTCGAGCACGGCCGGCGGGCAGGTCGATGTGCACAGCGCGAACGTCGACGGGCTGCTCGTGACCTTCGAGGAGCTCAGGGCAGGCACGGACCAGGACCGGCTGATCGTCCGCACCCGCTCGACGGTCCGCCCGGAGCCTGCGCCGGTCACCGGGATCACCGTCGTCCTCATCGCACCGGACGGCGCCTCGACCACGGTCCCGCTCGAACGGATCGAGGAGGGACGCTACGAAGCGGGCACACCCGATCTCGCGCCAGGAGCATGGGCGGCGGTGATCGCTGTCGCACGACAGGGTGCCCCGTCCGCCGTCGCGGGGGTGGACTGGACGGTCGAGCCGGCCGCCACGACCACCGCCGGACCTCTGGAGAGGGCCACCAGCACCCTGGCGGTGCTGCTCCTGGTCCTCACGGCTCTCGCGCTCGGCGCCTCCCGGCGACGGACGCGTTCCTCCGGAACAACCGCCCTCGTGCACGCCTCCAGGAGCTGACCATGCGCAGGACCTTCGTGGTGACGGTGGTGGCAGCGCTGCTGCTCACCGGACTGAGCCCCGTCGCCGCTGCCCGCCCCGGCGCCGGCCGCGGGTCCGGCGTGCTGACACCAGCGGTCGAGGCGATCCTCTCCGGCATGGCTCCCGGGGCGATGACGAGCGTCGTCGTCACGCTGCGTCAGCGCGCCGACCTCTCGACGGTCCGCGGCGCGACCCGCCGGGCACGCCTCCAGGACACGATCCGGATCCTGCGTGCGACCTCCGACTCCGCGCAGGGGCCGATCCGCGATCGACTTCGAGCCCAGACGCGGCTCGGAACGGTCACGGCGAGCAGGCCGCTCTGGGTGGTCAACGGTGTGGCCGTCACCGCGACCGCCGACGCGATCCGGGACCTCGCAGCGCGACCTGACGTCGCGAGCATCGATGCGGACGCCGTCCAGCTCACCCCGTCGACCGTCTCCCCCGAGCCGAACCTCGCGGCAGTCGGCGCACCGAGCGTCTGGGACCTCGGCCAGACCGGTCAGGGCGTCGTCGTGGCGACCCTCGACAGCGGGGTCGACCTGAGCCACCCCGACCTGGCGAGCCGTTGGCGCGGTGGGAGCAACAGCTGGTTCGACCCCTATGGGCAGCACCCGACACCGGCCGACCTCTCCGGGCACGGCACGGCGACCATGGGGGTGATCGTCGGCGGGGACTCCGGCGGCACCGCGATCGGGATGGCGCCCGGCGCGCAGTGGATCGCTGCGAAGGTCTTCGACGACCAGGGCGCGGCGACCACGTCGGCCCTGCACCAGGCCTTCCAGTGGGTGCTTGACCCTGACGGTGACCCGAGCACCGCCGACGCACCCCAGGTCGTGAACGCCTCGTGGTCGATCGGCTCCGGCCCCGGGTGCGACCTGTCCTTCCAGCCCGACGTCCAGGCCCTGGTCGCGGCCGGGATCATCCCGGTGTTCGCCGCCGGCAACTACGGCTCGAGCCGGTCGACGAGCGCGAGCCCGGCCAACTACCCGGAGTCCCTCGCGGTGGGCGCACTCAACACGACCGGCCTCGTGTTCTCGGCCAGCAGTCGCGGACCGAGCACCTGCGGCGGACGCACCGGCAGCTTCCCGGACCTCGTCGCTCCCGGGGTCTTGATCCGCACCGCGGATCGCTACGGCCTCTACCAGGTCGCCTCGGGAACCTCGGTCTCGGCTCCGCACGTCGCCGGAGCCCTTGCGCTGCTCATCGCCGCCCACCCAGGCCTGTCCGTCGAGCGGCAGCGCTCGGCACTCCTCGGCACCGCGACCGATCTGGGCGTCGCAGGACCGGACACCTCCTACGGGTACGGGCGGCTCGACGTCGCTGCGGCCTTCCAGTCCCTCGTGGTGCAGCCCGACCTCACCGTCTCGGCGGCACCGGCCGATCTCAGCGTCCAGGCCGGCGCGAGTGCCGGTCTCACCGTGCGGGTCGATCCGGTGAACGGCTTCGTCGGCGACGTCAGCCTGTCGCTCGCCGGGACCGGTGCGACCGAGGCGACCGCGTCGTTCACCCCCCCGCTCGTCCTCGGCGGTTCCGGCACCTCCACGCTTCTCGTGACGATGTCGCCCGACGCACTGCCGGGCACCCGCGCCCTGACGATCACGGCGACGAGCGGGGCGATCGTCCGTGCCGTCATGGCCACCCTGACCGTGACACCCGCGGTCGCGGTGGACACGACCGGCCCACCGTCGTCCGGGCTCACCGTCGCTCCAGGAATCTCCGACGGCTCGACGAGCCTCGCGATGCACGCGACGTCGGATGACAGCGCGACCGGAGGGTCGTCCATCGCGGCAGCCGAGTACTTCCTCGACACGGTCGGGGCCGACGGCGCCGGTGCGTCGATGGCCGTGGACGCGGGCACGCCGACCGCCGGTCTCGATGCCACGGTGCCCGCCTCGACGGTGGTGCTTCTGGGTGAGGGCGCGCACACCCTGTACGTGCACGCGAAGGACTCGGCGGGCAACTGGGGGTCGGCCGCGTCCACACCGCTGCTGATCGACAAGACCCGACCCACGATCAGCGCGGCGTCCGCGAGCCCGAACCCGACCCAGGGCGCCCGGACCGTGAACCTGACCGTGACCGCGAGCGACACGGCCAGCACGATCGGCCGCGTCGAGTGGTTCACCGGCACCGACCCCGGCCTGGGCAACGCGAGCCCGATGACCCTGACCGGCACCGGACCGACCACCGCCACCGCCACCGTCCCGGTCGACAGCTGGCCCGAGGGCACCTACACCCTGACCCTGCGCGCCCGCGACGCCGCCGGGAACTGGAGCACCACGACCACCACCACCGTGACCGTCACCGCACCCCTGGTCTTCTCCACCTTCGCCAACACCAACCCGCCAGGACTCGCCGGCACCGCAGACGACGCCGACCTCTACACCTGGACCGGGACCACCTACACCCGCCTCTTCGACGCCTCCACCCACGGCCTACCCACCGCCGCGAACATCGACGGCTTCGACCGCATCGACGACACCCACTTCTACGCCTCGTTCTCCGCGAACGACACGACCGTCCCGGGCCTGGGCAACGTCCAGGACGAAGACGTCGTCTACTACAACAACGGCACCTGGTCGCTCTACTTCGACGGCACCGCCCACGGCCTGACCACCACCAACCACGACCTGGACGCGATCAGCATCATCGGCGCCACCAACGGCACCGGCGGAACCCTGTACTTCTCCACCCTGGGCAACACCAACCCCCCCGGGGTCCCCGGCACCGCAGACGACGCCGACATCTACTCCTGGAACGGGACCACCTACGCCCGCGTCTGGGACGCCACCGCCAACGGACTGCCCGCGGCCACCAACGTCGACGGCTACGTCCGCATCGACGCCACCCACTTCTACCTCTCCTTCTCCACCACCACCACCACCATCCCCGGCCTGGGCACCGTCCAGGACGAAGACGTCATCTACAACAACACCGGCACCTGGACCACCTACTTCGACGGCACCACCCACGGACTGACCAACACCAACCACGACATCGACGCCTTCGACCTCCCCTGACGGGTCTGCTAGCGCCACCACCCGTCACCCGAAAGGGTCGTTCGTCCCGATTGCACCCATATTCGGGTGTTTTGCCCTGGCTTTAGCCGTGCCTTATCCCTAGGATCGGCGCGGAGGCAGCCATGAGCAGAGTGCTCGTCGTCGATGACGAGGTACGCATCCGGAGCCTGATGGCCCGATCGCTCGGGGTCGAGGGCCATGAGGTCGTCACGACCGGTGACGGCATCGACGCGCTCGAGCGCCTCGCTCAGGAGTCCTTCGACCTGGTCCTCCTCGACCTGATGATGCCGCGGTGCAACGGCCTCGCCGTCCTCTCGGCGATGCGCGATCGCTCGGACGCGACACCGGTGATCGTCCTGTCCGGCGTGACAGAGGTCGCCACGCGGGTGCAGGCGCTCGAGCGCGGTGCGGTCGACGTCGTCGCCAAGCCCTTCTCCCTCGTCGAGCTCCTCGCCAGGACACGGCGCCACCTCGCCCCCCCGAAGCCCCCCAGCTCAGAGCAGCGCTACCTCGACGTCGCCGGCATCCGGCTCGACGTGCACCGCCGCTGCGCCCGGGTCGCCGCGAGGGACGTCCAGCTCTCCGAGCGCGAGTTCTCGCTCCTCGCGCACCTCATGCGCAGGCCAGGAGAGGTGTGCACCCGCGAGGAGCTCCTTCGTGAGGTCTGGGGCCTCTCGTTCGACCCGGGGAGCAACGTCGTCGAGGTCGCGATCCGGCGCCTGCGTGCGAAGCTCGAGCCCGACCCTCCGATCGAGACGATCCGGCATGTGGGCTACTGCTTCGCCGGGGAGTGAGCCGGGCCGCTCCGGCCTCGCCCTGTTCTGGACCTGGACCGTCGTCGCCGTCGTCTGCACCGTCCTCATGTGGCGGTACCCGGGCGAGGAGACGATTCCCTACCACGTCGCCTGGGCCTCCTTCGCGCTGCTCTACGGCTTCGGGAACTGGCGCCTGCGCGTCGCGGTGAGCGGTGTCCTCCTGTGCACCCTCGCCACAGGTGCCGTGCTCGTGGCCCGCGCGGCAGGGGGCGTCCTGCCATGGCAGGAGACCACCGAGATCCCGTTGATGTCCCTCCTCATGGTGCTCGTCGTCTGGCATGTCCGACGTCGCCAGATCGCCCTGGGCACGGTGATCGCGATGGCCGAGCGAGAGGAGCGGCTCGCCGACGACCGCGAGCGTCTCACCCGCCTGACCTCGCACGAGCTCAGGACTCCGCTGACGATCGCGCGGGGCTACGTCGAGCTGCTCCTGCGCCGCGGTCACGAGGCCGAGGTGCGCCATGACCTGGAGGTCGTCGACGACGAGCTCAACCGCCTCACCCGCGTGTCCGACCGTCTCCTGCGAGCGATCCGGCTGCAGGGCGGGAGCGACCTCGGCTGGGTCGACCTCGACGCACTGATCATGCAGACGGCCGAGCGGTGGACGCAGGTCGCTCCTCGGGACTGGGTCGTCGACGCGAGTGCGGGCATCTACTCCGGCTCCGCCGAGAGGATGCGCGCGAGCCTTGACACCCTCATTGAGAACGCCTTGCGGTACACGACGCTCGGGGACACGATCACCCTGACAGCCGTCCGGCGGGCCGGCCTGATCGAGGTCACCGTCGCCGACTCCGGCTCGGGTCTGAGCGCGGATCAGGTGTCAGCGATCAACGACATGGCCGGCGGCAGCGCTCCCCCGCGCGACGAGCTCTCCCAGACGGGTCTCGGGCTGGCGCTGGTGCGCGGGCTCGCCGAGGCGCGGGGCGGGGTGCTGCGCGCCTCCTCCTCGATCACCGGCGGCGCATGCCTCGTGGTGCAGATCCCGGTCGAGCCGCCGCCGCTCCCGCCGATGCCGGAGGTCCCGGAGCCGGCGGACGGCTACCACGCCACCGCGCCTCCAGAGGAGCTCGAGCTCGATCGCCGTCTCGTGTTCGCTCCCTTGCGCAAGCGAGCACGCGCCACCACCGCCTCCGGGCTCGTCGCGAGCCGCTTCCGCAGGGCTGCGCGCGAGCCTGACAGCTCGGTCAGACGTGCCGCTCCGCAGGCCCGTCGTAGGCGGCGAGCGGCCGGATGAGGGTGTTCGCCGCACGCTGCTCGATGATGTGCGCCGTCCAGCCCGTCAGCCTGCTCGCCACGAAGAGCGGGGTGAAGGTCGGGCTGTCGAAACCCATCAGGTGGTACGCAGGGCCGGAGGGGAAGTCGAGGTTGGGCCGGATGTCCTTGCGCGCCAGCATCAGCACCTTCAGCGCGGCGTAGAGCTCACCGAGATCCTCGCGACGGTAGTGCTCGACGAGGGCGTCGAGGGAGGCCTCCATCGTCGGGACACGCGAGTCGCCGTGCTTGTAGACCCGGTGGCCGAAGCCCATGACCTTGCGCTTCTCGGCCAGGGCGGTCTCGAGCCAGGCTGCGGCACCCGCGGCGCTGCCGATCTCCTCGAACATCACCATCACGGCCTCGTTGGCCCCACCGTGCAACGGACCCTTCAGCGCCCCGATCGCACCGACCACCGCCGACCAGAGGTCGGCGAGGGTCGAGGTGATGACGCGCGCCGTGAAGGTCGAGGCGTTGAAGGAGTGCTCGGCGTAGAGGATCAGCGAGACCCGGAAGGCGTCGACGACGACCGGGTCCGGAACCTCGCCGAAGGTCATGTGCAGGAAGTTCTCCGCGTAGGGCAGGTCCTCGCGCGGCGCGACGACCTCCTGGCCGCGCCGCCGCCGCTGGTCGTAGGCGATCACCGCAGGCACCTGGGCGAGCAGCCGCACGCTCGCCGCGATGCTCGCTGCGCGCGAGGAGTCGGCGACCGCCGGGTCCTCCGCGCCCATCACGCTCACCGCCGTCCGCAGCACGTCCATCGGGTGTGCGGTGGAAGGCATCCGGTCGACGACCGCCCGCAGCCGGTCGCTGAGCGCGCGCTGAACGCGCTCCTCGGCCTGCAGCCCCGCGAGCTCCTGGGCCGTGGGCAGCTCCCCGTGCCAGAGCAGCCAGGCGACCTCCTCGAAGGAGCAGCGCGCCGCCAGCTCCTGCACGGGGTAGCCGCGGTAGAGCAGGGAGTTGCTCGCCGGGTCGACCCGGGACACGGCCGTCGTATCGACGACGACCCCGACCAGGCCCTTGTGGACGACGGGCTCGGTCTCGCTCATGATCGCTCCCTTGCGCTCAGCTCGTCCCGGGGTCCCCCGGCACGGTGGAACCGGCGACGCTCGCGTCGAAGCGCTCGTAGCCGGAGTAGTCCAGAAGCTCGTACAGCCGTGCCCTCGTCTGCATCGTCGGGACGACGGAGGCCAGCGTCCCGTCGGCGAGGAGCGTGTCGAGCGCGCGCTCGGCCGCCCCCATTGCCAACCGCAGCAGCGAGACCGGGTAGATCACGATGTTCACGCCGACATCGGCCAGCTGCGTGGTGGTCAGGAGGGGGGAACGCCCGAACTCCGTCATGTTGGCCAGCACCGGGACGTCGACCGCTGCGCGGACGGCCTCGAACTCGCTCAGGTGCACCATCGCCTCGGGGAAGATCGCGTCGGCACCGGCGTCGACGAGGCTCTTGGCCCGGTCGACGGCGGCGCCGAGCCCTTCGATCGCTCGGATGTCCGTCCTGGCCATGACGAGCAGGTTCGGGTCGCGCCGCGCGTCGACGGCGGCCCTGATCCGCCGGGCTGCGGTCCTGGTGTCCACGACGCTCTTTCCGTCCAGGTGCCCGCAGCGCTTGGGGTTGACCTGATCCTCGATGTGCAGTCCGGCGACGCCGGCGTCCTCCAGGGTCTGCACCGTACGAGCCACGTTCATCGGCTCGCCGAACCCCGTGTCCGCGTCGACAAGGGTCGGCAGGTCGGTCATCCGGGCGATCTGCCGGCTGCGCTCGGCGACCTCGCTCAGCGTCGTCAGGCCGACGTCCGGCAGACCGAGGTCGGCAGAGATCACCGCACCGGAGACATAGATCCCCTCCATCCCCTTGTCCTGGATGAGGCGGGCGGAGAGCGGGCTGAAAGCCCCGGGGAAGCGCAGCAGGGTGCCACCGGCCAGCGCAGCCCTCAGGGCGATCCGCTTGGCTGCGGGCGTGGTCGAGGCGTAGAGCATCAGAAGATCCCCTCGGCAGTGCTGACGGAGGCGAGCAGGCCGGGCCGGGCGACGATGGTCAGCCCACCGAGCTCAGCGGGACCGAGGTCCGGAAGGCGCTGGGCGAGGTCGAGGAAGCGCTCGACCTCCTCGTCGTCGAGAACGCCGTCACTGAGCGTCCGGAACTTCGTGAGGTACTGCTCGCGAGCGAACGGTCGCGCCCCGAGGGGGTGGGCGTCGGCGACGGCGATCTCCTCCACGACCGTGCTGCCGTCGTGCAGCGTGAACTCCATGCGGCCGCCGAAGGCCTTCTCGGCCGGATCCGTCGAGTGGTATCGACGAGTCCACCCCGCGTCCTCCTGCGTCGTGATGAGCTGCCAGAGGGCCACCGTGTCGGGTCGCCCGGCCCGCTCAGCGGTGTAGGAGTCGAGATGGTGCCAGCGACCGTCCTGCAGGGCCACCGCCACGATGTACGGGATCGAGTGGTCGAGCGTCTCCCGGGTCGCGGAAGGGCTGTACTTCTGCGGGTCGTGCGCACCCGAGCCGATGACCCGGTGGGTGTGCCGGCTGGTGCGGATCACGATCGAACGGACCGTCTGCGGGTCGCCGAGCTCGGGACGCTCACGGTGCAACCGGCATGCGAGGTCGATCAGGGCCTGCGACTGATACTCCGCCGAGTGCTCCTTGGTGTAGGTGTCAAGGATCGCTCGCCGCGGCTCCCCCGGGCCCGGCAGGCTGACCGCATAGCTGGCGTCCGGCCCGTCGAGGAGCCGCGCGATCACTCCGTCCTCGCCCTCGTAGATCGGCGTGGGTGACGTCTGCCCCCGCATCGCGCGGTCGACCGCCTCGATGGCGACCTTGCCGGCGAAGGCCGGGGCGTACGCCTTCCAGGTCGAGATCTCGCCCTTGCGCGACTGCCGGGTCGCCGTCGTGGTGTGCAGGGCCTGGCCGATGGCGTGGAAGACGGTCGCCGTCTCGAGCCCGAGCAGGGCCCCGAGCCCAGCGGCAACCGATGGCCCCAGGTGCGCCACATGGTCGATCGCATGGCGGTGCAGGCTGATCGCCCTCGCCAGGTCGACCTGGACCTCGTAGGCCGTGACGATCGCCCCGACGAGATCTGCGCCCGTGAGGTCGCGCCGCCCGCCGCGGCGAGCCAGGTGCTGGGCGACGGCCAGGAGCGGCGGGATGTTGTCCCCAGGGTGGGAGTACTCCGCCGCGAGGAAGGTGTCGTGGAAGTCGAGCTCACGAACAGCGACCCCGTTCGCCCATGCAGCCCACTCGGGACCGACCCGGGTCCCGAGATCGCTCCCGGAGACCGTTGCCCCGGGGGCGTAGGGGTGAGCGAGCGCCTGGGCACGTGCAGCGGCCACCGGGGGGCGCGTCAGCGAGGCGGCCGAGACCGCCGCGTTGTCGATGACCCTGTTGATCACCATCTCCGCGACCTCGGCCTCGACCCGGACCGGGTCGACGGCGAGGGCGGCGAGCCTCCAGGCGAGCTGGTCCTCACGTGGCAGCGCCTCGGCGCTGGGGTGCGTGCGGACGACATGGGTGATCATCGGGCCGCTCCGGTGCGGTCGAGGTGCCGGCGATCGGGGTGCTGCACGGTGCCCACCCTGCCAGGCGTCGGGCTCTTGCGGCACCCGGGCCCCGTCCCGGAGCGGGAACGAGTGCCGACGACCGCCCCGGAACGGACCGTCCGTGGTCGCGACCAGCACCCCCCCCTGCGGGTGCTGGTCGCCACGGCACGCGTCGAGAGCCTCGGCCGCGACCGCACGGTTACCCGCGCTGCATACGGGCCCCGTCGTGGCCTCGTGGACCACTGTGACGGATCACCGTGACCGTCGGCACCGTACCCCCGCCGAAACGTGTACGGACTTGTCCGACGTCCGACGCTTCTCGTGCTCGCTGCCGCGCCCGGACCTCGACGGGAGGGCGATCCGCCCCGGATCCGGGGACCGGTGCGTGCGTGATCCTTCAGAATCACGTCGGGGTGCCGATCAGGAAGAGATGGAGGCTGAGCGGGTGATCGCGAGCGATGACGACGTCGCCGAGGCTCTCGGCGCGCGCCTCGACGAGCTCGAGCGGCATCGCTCGATGCAGGTCGAGAGTCGTCTCGTCGGCGCCCGACTCGTCGAGCTCGACGCCCTTGCCGTCGGCGACGCGGTCGCGGTCCGTCGCGCGCAGCTCGTGGCCGCCGACATGCTGCACCGGCTGGGGCATGTCGCCGAGGGTGCGCGTCTCGCGGTCGAGGTCAATGCCTGGGCGAGCAGCCTCCCCTCCGTCCCGCTCCTCGCCAGGAGCCACCTCGTGCTCTCCTCCCTGTTCGAGGGGGCCGGTGACGCCTCGTCTGCGCTCGACCACGCGGTCCGCGCGATCGACCTGAGCGGGGCGCTCACCCCGGCGCGAGCTCGCGGCAACTACCTCCTGCGCCTCGCCGACGCCCTGACCGCGACGGGATCGGCCGCGGAGGCTCGTCGGCGCTACCGCGAGGCAGAGGAGCTCTTCGCAGCGATCGGCGATCGCGAGCGATGGCTGAACGTGCTCAACAACCTCACGGTGCTCGAGTACGAGATCGGCGACCCGGCTGCCGCGGCCGCGACGGCCGAGCGTCTCCTGGCGGTCTCCGGCCCTGAGGAGCTGAACCCGTCGGCGGCCGACAGCATCGCTCAGGCGAGACTGGCGGTCGGTGACTTCTCCGGTGCAGAGGAGGCCGCCCGCCTCGGGCTCGACCTGTGGCACCGGCATGGCGACGCACAGGCGGCGACACCGGCCGAGCTCGCCCTGAGCCTCGCGGAGGCCTTGCTGCGTCAGGGCCGGCTGGACGAGGCGGAGGTCGAGCTCGCCGGCTGCCTGGAGATCTGCCGCGAGCGGTCGCTGGCCGGGATCCGGGTCCAGGCCCTGCGCGTGCACGCCGAGCTCTTCGCTGCCCGGGGCGACTTCGAGAGCGCCTACCGCGAGCACCGCGAGTTCCACACGGCCGTGCTCGCCCTGCGGTCCCATCAGCAGGAGGCTGCCACCCGTACTCGTCAGGCGCTGTTCGAGACGACGGAGGCGCGCCGCGAAGCACGGACCTTCCGGCTGCAGGCACGGACCGACATCCTCACCGGGCTGCCCAACAGGAGGTACGTGAACGAGGAGCTCCCGCGCCTGCTGCAGGAGCTGCGGGAACGGGGTGGCTGCCTCGCGGCCGCCATCGTCGACGCCGACCACTTCAAGACGGTGAACGACCGCTTCTCCCACCAGGTCGGTGATCAGGTGCTGGCGCGCCTCGGCGCCATCCTGGCCGGCTCGGTGCGGGCCGCCGCCACCGCACCGAGCGTCCTTCGGCCGGAGTTCGCCGCACGACTGGGGGGTGAGGAGTTCCTCCTGGTCCTCTCCGCGCCGACCCCGGCCGACGCGCGCGACCGGGTGGAGGTCGTGCGACGCTCGATCGCGGAGCGCGACTGGACGGATCTCGCCGATGGCCTGCTCATCACGGTGAGCGCCGGGATCGCGATCGCCACGCAGGTCGAGGACCAGGGCGTCCTGCTGGCTCGCGCTGACGCCCATCTCTACAACGCGAAGCAGCGCGGCCGGAACTGCGTCGTCACCGAGCCCGACAGCCCCTGACGGGTCGCGCAGCGGGACGACGACGCACCGGCAGGCGGAGGCCGGGGCCCGCCGGCGTCATGACGCCGCAGCCTGATGCTCTGACGATGCGCCAGGTCGACGCAACCCGGGGTGAGCCCCGCGGTGCACGCTCCTGGTTGCCCCGCCTGCGAGCGCGGCAGCGAGGGCCTACCGTGCTCTACACGCCAGTACGTTCCCGCCTGGAGGCTTGATGACGTCGTCCCACCTGCGCGGCCGCTACCGGCGCATCCTCCGGTTCTTCGCAGGCGTCATCGCCCGCGTCGTCTGGTGGGAGCTCCTGATGCCGAGGATCGGTTTCCGAGCTCGGGCCCGCCGGACGCGGACCGAGCGCCTGCGCAGGGAGGCCGTGCGCTTCCGAGGGCTCGCCATCGGGATGGGCGGCGTGATGATCAAGGTCGGGCAGTTCCTGTCCTCCCGCCTCGACGTGCTGCCGCGGGAGGTGACCGACGAGCTCGCCGACCTCCAGGACGAGGTCCCTGCGGAGGACTTCGAGGCGATCAGGTCGCTGGCCGAGAGCGAGCTCGGGGCGCCTCTTGCCGAGCTCTTCGTCCTGGTCGACCCGGTGCCTCTCGCCGCGGCCTCGCTCGGCCAGGTGCACCGCGCCGTCCTCGGCGACGAGCACGACCTCGGCTTCCGGGCGGTGGTGATCAAGGTCCAGCGCCCGGGGATCGCCGCGATCGTCACCACCGACCTGTCGGCACTGAGCCGGGTCGGCGCCTGGCTCATGCACTACCGACCGATCCGCCTGCACGCCGACGTCCCGGCACTGCTCAGGGAGTTCTCGGCGATCCTGCACGAGGAGATCGACTACCGGCACGAGGCGCAGAACGCCGAGACCTTCCTCAGCAACTTCGCCGAGGAACCGCTGGTGCAGGTCCCGCGCGTGGTCCACGACCTGAGCACCCGCCGCGTGCTGACCCTGGAGGACGTCTCGGCGATCAAGATCACCGACTACGCGGCGCTGACCGCGGCCGGCATCGACCGGGGTGAGGTGGCCGAACGGCTGCTCGCCGCCTACCTCAAGCAGATCTTCGACGACGGCTTCGTCCATGCCGACCCGCATCCCGGCAACCTCTTCGTGACGCCCGGCACCGACGACGGGGACGGTCCCGGCCCGTGGCGGCTGACGTTCGTGGACTTCGGGATGGCTGTGCGGGTTCCCGACTCCGTCAGAGGAAGCCTTCGCGAGATGCTCATCGCCGTCGGCACGCGCGATGCCGGACGGGTCGTCAAGGCCTACCAGAGGCTCGGGATGCTCCTTCCGGGCGCCGACATCGCCGCGATCGAACGGGCCGAGGCGCAGGTCTTCGACCGGTACTGGGGCCTGTCGATGAACGAGCTGCGGAACATCGACCCTCAGGAGGTCCGCGACTTCGCCCACCAGTACCGCGAGCTCCTCCTCGACCTGCCCTTCCAGGTGCCGCAGAACCTCATCTACGTCGTGCGCACCGTGTCGATCCTCTCCGGGATGTGCACGGGGCTCGACCCGGAGGTGAACGTCTGGGAGCAGGTCAGCCCCTTCGCCCGTCGCCTCGTCCAGGACGAGGCGGGCTCGGGCATCGGCAGGTGGGTCGACGAGATCGGCGCTGCGCTGCTCGCCCTGCTCGCCCTGCCGACCCAGGCGAGCCGCGTCCTGGGGCGGATCGAGTCCGGCGGTCTGCCGGTCCGCGACGAGCAGGCACATCGCGCGGTGCGCTCCGTCAGCCGCTCGGTCGACCGGCTCAGCGGGGCCGTCCTCGCCGGCGCGCTGATGGTCGCCGGCTCCGTGCTGGTCGCTGCCGATCGCACGGGAGCCGGCGGGATGCTCATGACGTTCTCAGGCGTCGCGGTGCTCTGGGTGCTGCTCGGCGGCCGGCGGCGCTAGCAGCGACCGGGGCCCGCGCCGGACCAGGCCTCAGGCCTGGGCGCGCCGCTCGTCGATCCGCCGGATGGCGGCGTCGATCGCCTCGCGACCGGCGAGGAGCATCTCGCGGCGCGCCCCGTCACGGTGCTCGAAGAATGCCGGCGGGAGGAAGGTCTCCAGGCCCCTGCGCATCTCGGCCCGGGCGGCGTCGACGTGCTGCCGGACGTCCTCGGGAACCTGTGCCCGGAACGCGTCGCGAACGGTTCTGCTCTCGATCATGGCCGACTCCTCGTTGGGGCCTTCAGTGTAGGCATCATGCCGGCGAGGGCGCCGCCCGGGCCGCGACCTCAGGGAGTTCCCCAGCTCCGGGTCGACCGTTAGCCTCGGCGCATGCTCACCCGCCGTCGGGTCCTGCTCGGCCTGCTCCTGCTGGTCCTCGTCGCCGTGATCGGCGCCTACTGGTACGAGCGACCACTGCTCGTGACCGGCACCGGCTACGCGGCGCACAACGCCTGTGCCCTCGAGGGCATCGCCGGCCGCTCCGATCCGCAGGACGACCTCCCGCCGAACCCCCTGGTACCCGTCCTCCGCACGAGCGAAGGCAGCGATGCCTCGACCAAGGGGTCGATCCTCGGGGTCCTCGCGGCACAACGGGCCTTCTTCACCGACGGCTTCGGTTGCACGATCGCGACGACGCGTCCCGGGCTGCCCTCCCCGCTGGCGATCACGCCCGGTGCCAACCCGTTCACCACCGCCACCACGCCGTCCATGAGCCCCGAGGTGGACGCCGCAGTGGCCGCGGCCTTCGGCGACGGTCTCGACGACACCTCGAAGGCCGCCCTCGGGACGCGCGCCGTCGTGGCGGTCAAGGGCGGGGCGCTGCTCGCCGAGCGCTACGCAGAGGGGTTCGACGCGACCACCCCGCAGCTCGGCTGGTCGATGGCGAAGAGCATGACGAACCTGCTGGTCGGACGTCTGGTCGCCGAGGGGTCGGTGTCCCTCGGCGAGGACCACCTGCGGCCCGAGTGGACCGACCAGCGAGCGGAGATCACCGTCGACCAGCTGCTGCGGATGACCAGCGGCCTCGCCTGGGACGAGACCTACGACCTCGGTACCCCGATCACACGGATGCTCTACCTCGAGCCGGACATGGGTGCCTACGTCGCAGCCCAGCCCCTCGCGCACAGCCCAGGCAGCTACCAGCAGTACTCCAGCGGGAGCATGACGCTCTTGTGCGACATCCTGCTCGCCCGCACGGGCACCGATGCGAACCTGCCCCGCAGGGAGCTCTTCGCCCCGCTCGGCCTCTCGTCGGCCGTGCTCGAGCCGGACGCCGCCGGCACGCCGGTCTGCAGCTCCTACCTCTGGGCCACTCCGCGCGACTGGGCTGCGATCGGCCAGCTCGCGCTCCAGGACGGGATGTGGGCCGGGGCACGCCTGCTCCCGGCAGGCTGGATGGCGCAGTCGACCACGCCCGTCGACGTGCAGACCGAGGACCCGGGCTATGCCTCCGGCTGGTGGGCGAACCGGCTGCCCGACGGGAGCCTCGTGCACCCCGAGCTCCCGGCCGACACCTACTTCGCCCAGGGTCATGACGGTCAGTGGATCGTCGTCGTGCCGTCCGCCGAGCTCGTCGTGGTGCGTCTCGGGTTCAGTCCCGAGGTGGACGACGAGGGCGTGATGGCCCTCGCGGCCTCGCTGGTCCGCACGAGCTGACGGGACCCACCTGAGCGCGGATCGCCGTCCTCATGGTCGTTCGTCGGCCGGCTGCAGCCGGTCGCGGCGCAGCGGTGCGGCGAGGAGCTAGCCGAGGGTCACCCCGGCCGCGAGGGCAAGGCCGACGGAGGCAGCACCGAGCAGCACCTCGGCCCCCGCACCGAGCCCCGTTCCCCCGTCGACCAGGAGGAAGAGCCCGCGGTAGATCGCGAGGCCGGGGAGCAGCGGCACGATCCCGCAGGTCGACGCCACGAGCGCCGGCACCCGCAGGCGCGCAGCGAGCGCCTCTGCAGCGAACCCGACCAGGACGGCAGCTCCGGCGCTCGCCACCGCCGGCCCGACGTTGAGCTCACGCAGGCCGACGAACACCAACCAGGCTGCAGAGCCGGCGAGTCCCGCCACGAGTGCGGCGCGGGGCCCGGCGTAGGAGGCCACCGCCCAGGTCGCGGCGACGACGCCGGCGCTGACCACCTGGACCAGGGGCGAGACCGAGTCACCCAGGCTCTCCACGACGTCGAGGGACACGCCGAGGCGTTGGGCGACGTCGAGCACCGCGCCGATCCCGACGACGATGCCCACCGTCAGCACGAGGACCTCGAAGACCCGCCCGTTGGCGGTCACCGGGAAGCCGCTGATCGCGTCATCGGCCGCACCGACGAGCGAGAGCCCGGCCAGGAGGACGACGATCCCCGAGGCGACCACCAGGGAGGGTGGCAGCGTGGTCAGCTCGATCGGGAGGTGCGGGACGAGGACGAAGAGCAGGACGGCGACGGCCGTGGCGACCGCTGCGCCCGCCGCCTGGAGGAAGAACGGCGGCAGCCCCCACCGGGCCAGGACGCGAACGGTCCGGTCGATCATGGCGGTCGTCACCCCGGCCACGGCCGCCACCCAGACCCCACCACCCAGGAGGAAGGCGACCGCCGCGGCCATGACGGACAGGACGAGGGTGACGACCCCGCCGCGGTAGGGGTGCGGTGCGTTCAGGACCGCGTCGAGCTCCTCGTGAGCCGCCTCGAGGACCACCGAGGCCTCGGCTGCGCCGACCTGCGTCCCGGCGAGCCGCCGCGCCAGGTCGAGGACCTTCGTCAGCCGGTCGTAGTCCGTCGTCCGACTCCTCGCGACCCGCATCACGGTCAGCGGCGTCCCGGACATGCCGGGATCGTACGAGGCGGTGATCGAGGTGAACGTGAGGTCGACCTGGCTCCCGGAGAGGCCGAACGCGGCCAGGATCTGCTTGATCGCGTGGGTCACGTCTGCCGCCGCCGCGCCGAGCGCGAGCATCGCCTCACCGATCCGCAGGCCCAGCTCGAGCACCCCATGGACCGTCGACGGCGGGAGCCCTCCGGCGCTGGCACGCACCGCGACGGGCTGGAGCGGCGGCCTGCCAGCGTAGCGGCGCGCCAGGTCCCGCCCGTGCCATCGCATGAGCCGACCCTATGCGTTGCTCGCGGCCGGTCCACCTCGACCCGGACCGTCCCGACCCACCGCGCCCGCCATCGGAAGGCACCGGCCCCGTCGACCTGCCAGGATGACCGGATGCCCAGCAAGCTCGCCCTCACCGCCATGAACGCCGTCCACCGCGCCTTGATCGCCGTGTCCTTCGGACGCATCGGATGGTCGGTCGGCGGGATGCCGGCACTCGAGCTCACGACGACGGGTCGCAGGTCCGGTCAGCAGAGGTCGACGATGCTCACCGCCCCGGTGCTGCTCGAGGGCAAGCCCGTCGTCGTCGCGTCCCGCGGGGGCGACGACGCGAACCCGGCGTGGTTCCTCAACCTGCAGGCGGACCCACACGTCCTGGTGGGCATCGGCGGGAAGCCAGCGGTCCCGATGACGGCGCGCGTCCTCACGTCAGCCGAGCGGGCCGAGCTGTGGCCGCAGATCACCGCGAAGTACAGCAACTACGCCGGCTACCAGCGGCGCACCGCGCGAGAGATCCCGCTGGTCGTGCTCGAGCCCGCTCCGGAGACGACCGACTGACACCGCGCGTCCGAGCAGAGCGGGCGGCGCCGCCGGCTCGTGCTCAGCGCGTGCGGAGCACCAGGAGGAACTGCCCGCCGCCGGGCTCGACGTCCGCCGCGACCCGCAGCCCCGGTGCGAACCTGGACAACCGGTCCACGAGCCAGGTCGCCGCGGCGTCCCCGTCGGCCCGCGTCGGACAGCGACCGACGACCTCGCGACCGCCCTTGCGGCCCAGCCGCTCCACCGCGGCGACGATCGACGCGGGCTCGACGACGAACAGCTCCGGCGACCAGGCGACCACGGGCTTCACCGCGCCCTTGCGCGTGTTGCACGCCCGGTGAGCAAGCCGCTCCGTACCGACCGAAGCCTTCTTGCCCTTGGGTGCTGCCCCGCCGTCCACGCTCGGGCCTCGGTCGGAGTTGACGGACGCCTCGGCCTCGACCGGCTCGTCGCACAACCAGCATCGCCAGCCGTCGCGCTCGCCGACCTCGTGAAGGGTGCTCATGCGCGGAGGCTACGGGGTGCGGGCAGACGGACCAACTCCCCCGGTGGCCGACCTCGGTCGGACGAGCCGTCCCCGGAGCCGGTCTGCGGCCTTCCGCGCCGCACGCCGCTCACCGACCCGTGGGGTCCCCGAGCACCAGGTCGACAGCGGCCAGGAGCTCGCGCACCCGGTCCCGCTTGATCGTCGCGAGCGGCGAGTCCCCGGCCAGGTCCGGGTTCGCGGTCACGAACCACGACCGGGCGGCCTCCGCCCCCCGCGCCTGAGCGAGGCGGGACCACACCTGGTGAGCGAGGCGCAGCCGACGGAGCGCCTCGGGACCGGGCAGCGGCCCGGCCGGCTCCGCCCACTGCGCTGCGAGCTGTGTGCTGCTCGCGGCTGCCAGTGCCGCGACGAAGGCCGGCCCGAGCTGGGCGACCAGCTCGCGCGCGAGCGCCCGGGTCCCCGCGTGGCGAGCCGCCAGCGCGCGGGCGATCGCCTCGTCGGGGACCTCGGCAGCGCGGGCGGCATCGATCGCGTCCTGGAGCGTCACCTCTGCTCGTTCGACGGCTGCGACCGCATGGCCGATCGCGCGGAGGTGCTGGTCGTCAGCCGGGGTCGTCCCTGCGTCGGTCATGGGTCGATGGTGCCACCCCGGCCGCTCGTGTCCGCAGGGACGGTGCCGATCAGCGGGTCGTGCCCCGCACGGCCGTGACGATCGCCACCGCGTCGTCCCAGTACCTGGAGTAGTGCTGCGGGTCCGCGTTCCGCTGGACCTCATGAGCGACAGCCGTCGGGCTCATCGAGTCGCGAGCCTCGACTCGCGAGAGGGCCGTGAAGAATCGCGTGGCGCTGGCGGTCGGGTCCATGCGCTCGGCCAGCGACCCCCAGGCACCGTTCGCCCGCTGCTGGAACAGACCCCTGCTGTCCGGCCCCGCCGTGTCCCCGCCGTCGAGCACCTGGAGGGAGGACTCGCCGATGGCGGTCATCACGCCGATCGTCTGGTCGCGGACCGAGAGTCCCATCGCCTGGCCGGCCTGGATGATCGCTGCGGCGTTGGCGAGCTGGGTCGGTCCGAAGCTGCCGACCCGCGGTGGGGCCGGCGCCGCGCTCGCGGAGGCGGGGGCGCTGGGTCCGGGAGCGGCGAGCTGGGCGGCGAGGACCGCGGCGAAGGAGGAGGTCGAGGCGTGAGCGGCGGGAAGGCGTGGGGGCGCGAGGGAGGCGATCCTGCCCTGGATCTCGGCGATGCGACCGTTGATCGCGGCGATCGGGTCCACGCGCGCCTCCTCGTGGTTCCGGCGTCTGCCGTCCTCATCGGCACGCCATGCGCAGGCCTGAGGCGAACGTGGCACCCGACGCATCGACAACGGCAGGAGCCATGGCGCGCATCATGGTCGGCTGCCGTGCCTGTGGCACCATGCTCCGGTGACTGCGACCGAGCTCCCCGGTCCGACGGATGGCCGCGAGCCCGCCGCCGGCCGCGCGCCGGAACCGGAGACCGGGACCGAGACGGCCGCAGGCCTGCAGGCAGACCCTGCGCTGACCTCGGAGCCCGAGGCAACGGCGACCGACACGGCTGCTGCGCCCTCGACCCTTGCCCGTCGCGCGGGCTTCGGGCTCGCGTTCGGCGCCCTCGGCGTCGTCTTCGGGGACATCGGCACAAGTCCGCTCTACGCCCTGCAAACCGTCTTCAGCATCGAGCACAACAGCGTCAAGCCGACCGATGGCGACGTCTTCGGGGTGATCTCGATGGTCTTCTGGGCGATCACGATCATCGTCTCGGTCAAGTACGTCACGCTCATCATGCGGGCGGACAACGAGGGCGAGGGCGGGATCCTCGCGCTCGTCGCCCTCCTGCGCGAGAAGCTGGCCGATCGCCGACGCCTCGCGGCCGCCCTGAGCCTCGGCATCGTCGGTGCGGCGCTCTTCTACGGCGACTCGGTCATCACCCCGGCGATCTCGGTGATGTCGGCGATCGAGGGCCTCGCCGTGGTCGACGGCGGGCTCCAGGACCTCGTGCTACCGATCGCCGTCGTGGTCCTGACGGTGCTCTTCGTCGTCCAGCGGTGGGGCACCGAGGTGGTGGGCAGGGCCTTCGGGCCGGTGATGGTGGTCTGGTTCGTCGTGCTGGCGGTGCTCGGGGTCCCGCACATCGTGGACAACCCGGAGATCCTGCTGGCCCTCTCCCCCAGCTACGCGATCACCTTCATCGTCGAGCACCCGCTCACGGCCTTCATCGCGATGGGCGCCGTCGTCCTGACGATCACCGGGGCCGAGGCCCTCTACGCGGACATGGGTCACTTCGGTGCCCGCGCGATCCGGATGTCCTGGTACGCGGTCGTCTTCCCGGCGCTCGTCCTGAACTACCTCGGGCAGGGCGCGATGATCCTGCGCGACCCGACGACGGTGGAGAACCCGTTCTTCCGCCTCGCGCCCGACTGGGCGACCCTTCCGCTCGTCGCCCTGGCGACCCTGGCGACCGTGATCGCCTCCCAGGCGGTGATCTCCGGTGCCTTCTCGGTCTCGCGCCAGGCCGTCCGCCTCGGTCTGCTGCCGCGGCTCTCGGTCAAGCACACCTCCAAGGAGGAGGGCGGGCAGATCTACGTCCCGGTGGTCAACTGGATCCTCTTCTTCGGGGTGCTCGTGCTCATCGCGACCTTCCGCACCGCGAGCAGGCTCGCCACGGCGTACGGGCTCGCCGTCACCGGCACGCTCGTCCTGACCAGCCTGCTCTTCCTGCTGCTCGCGCTCCGGGTGTGGAGGTGGGCAGCCTGGAAGGTGGCAGCCTTCGCCGTGGTGATCGGCGGTCTCGAGGCCCTCTTCTTCGCAGCGAACCTCACGAAGGTCGTCAGCGGGGGCTGGCTGCCGCTGCTCATCGCCGCCGTCGTGGTCACCTTGATGACCTCGTGGCGCAGGGGCGCCGACATCCTGCACCAGCGACGCCGCGAGATGGAGGGGCCGCTGGAGGACTTCGTCCGGATGATCCACGAGTCGGACATCCCACGGGTGCCCGGGCTCGCGGTCTTCCCGCACCCCAACAGCACGACCACGCCACTGGCGCTGCGTTCGCACGTCGCGTTCAACCGGGTCCTGCACGAGCACGTGGTGATCGTCCAGATCGTGAACGAGAACGTCCCGCACATCCGCCATGCCGAGCGGGTGGTCGTCGACGACCTCGGCCAGGCCGACGACGGCATCGTCCACGTGTCCGTCCGCGTCGGGTTCAACGACAGCCAGGACATCCCGCGCTCGCTCGCGCTGGCGATCGGGATGAGCCCCGAGCTCGACGTGGACGTCGACGACGCGCGCTACTTCCTGTCGCTCCTCACGGTCAACTCCGCGCGGGACCCGCGCCTGCGGGACTGGCGGGCACACCTGTTCGTCTGGATGGCGCACAACGCAGCGAGCCGGACCGAGGTGTTCCACCTGCCGCCGGAGCGGACCGTCATCATCGGGGCGAACCTCGGGATCTAGCGCGACGATCACCTCGGTCGCCCGGGCCGGATGCCGAGGAGTCCTCCGCTGTCCTCGCCTGGCGAGCGATGGAAGGATCGACGCGACCCGGCACCTCGCGTCAAGGAGGAACCCATGTCCGTCCGTGTCGACCTGAACATCTCGCTCGACGGCTACATGACCACGACCGACCAGACGCTCGAGGACCCGATGGGCGAGGACTGGTCGCGTCTGGTCGGCGCCTACGTCCGGACCCGCACCTTCCGCGCCCGGGTGCTGCAGGAGACGACCGGCGAGGGCACGACCGGGGTCGACGAGAAGTACGCGGCGGCGTACTTCGAGGAGGTCGGGGCTGAGATCATGGGCGCCGGGATGTTCGGGCTGCACGCCTTCCCTGACGATCCCGAGTGGCGCGGCTGGTGGGGCCAGGAGCCGCCGTTCCGGGTCCCGGTGTTCGTGCTCACCCACACGCCACGCCCACCGCTCGAGATGGCCGGCGGGACGGTCTTCCACTTCGTCGCCGCGAGACCTCGCGAGGTGCTCGCCCGCGCGCTCGATGCTGCCGGTGTCAAGGACGTCCGCGTCGGCGGTGGCGCGAGGGTCGCCCGGGACTTCCTCGCGGCAGGTCTGGTCGACCGGCTCCACGTCGCCATCGCGCCGATCGTCCTCGGCCGCGGTCTGCGGCTCTGGGACGGTCTCCGGGGCCTCGAGGCCGGTTACGAGGTGACGACAGAGACCGCGCCGAGCGGAACGGTCCACCTCACCCTCTCGCGGTGACCGCGCCGACGGTCGTTCCGGACCAGGATCGGGACGCCACGCGCGCTAGATCCGCCCACCCGCCGTGGTCTCGCCCGCGACCCGCTGGCTCAGGTAGATCGGTAGCAGCGAGGCGAGCACGAGGACCGCAGCCACGACGTTGACCACGGGTCCCTGGTTCGGCCGCGACAGGTTCTGGAAGATCCAGATCGGCAGCGTCGTGACTCCCGGCGGAGCGGTGAACAGCGTGACGACGATCTCGTCGAAGGACAGGCCGAAGGCGAGCAGGCCGCCGGCGAGCATCGCCCCACGCAGCAGCGGGAAGGTCACGAGGCGGAAGGTGGTGAAGCTGTCGGCGCCGAGGTCCATCGACGCCTCCTCCGGCGTCGTTCCCATGCGCCGCAAGCGGGCGATGACGTTGTTGTAGACGATGACGGTGCAGAACGTCGCATGCGCCACCGAGACGGTCCAGATCGAGAGCTCGACGCCGAGCATCGTCCGAAAGGCCGTCCGGAACGCGAGGGCCGTGACGATCCCCGGCAGCGCGATCGGCAGCACCACCAACAGGGAGATCGTCTGCCGTCCGAAGAACTGGTACCGGCCCAGAGCGAAGGCGAGCAGCGTGCCGAGGACGAGCGCGACGGCCGTCGCGATGAGCCCGACCTCCAGCGACGTCAGCGCCGCCGAGCGGACGCTTGCATTGCCGGCGGTGCTCGTCCACCAGTGCGTCGTGAAGCCCTTCGGCGGCCAGGCGAACACCGTGCTGGAGTTGAAGGAGTTGATCAGGACCACGGCGAGCGGAACGTAGATGAAGGCGAGACCGAGAGCCATCGCCAACCCTGCGCCCCACCGGGCACCACGCGAGAAGGTCATCGAGTCCTCACAGGTTGTCCAGGGCGCCGGTCCGCCGCACGAGGGTCAGGTAGAGCACCATCACGACGACGGGGATCAGCGCGATCGCCGCAGCGAAGGGCAGGCTGCTCGTGTAGTTCTGGTAGACGATGGTGCCGAGCATCTGGGTCCTGCCGCCGACGATCTGCACGGTGATGTAGTCGCCGAGACTCAGCGAGAAGGTGAACACCGAGCCGGCGACGACGGAGGGGTACACCAGCGGCAGCACGATGCTGCGCAGCGTCCGGCCCGGCCGGGCACCGAGGTCGCCGGAGGCGTCCAGGAGGGAGTCGGGCATCCGCTCCAGCCCTGCGTAGACGGGCAGCACCATGTACGGCAACCACAGGTAGGAGAGCGTGAGGACCGTCGCACCCGTGCCGTAGCCCGGTCCCGAGAGGCCGAGCGGCGTCAGCAGCCACGCGAGCACACCGGTGTCCGGCTGGACCATCGCCTGCCATGCGTAGACCTTGACCAGGTACGAGGCCCAGAGCGGCGTGACGACGAGCGCCACGAGCAGGTGCCGCCAGCGCGCCGGTGCGACCTTCGCCATGAAGAGCGCCATCGGGAACCCGATCACGGCGCAGACCACCGTGACGGCCGCGGCGATGCCGATCGTGCGCAAGGTCGCCGACAGGTAGGCCGGGTCGGCAAGGACGTCCCGGACGTTCTGCGTGGTGAGCCTCCGGACGACGGCATTGGTGAACTCGTCGACCGAGAAGAATGCCGTCGCGAGCAGGGCGGAGAGCGCGGCCAGGTAGACGAGGGTCAGCCAGACCGTCGGGAGCGCGAGCAGCCCGACGAGGCGAAGCCTCGGACGGCGGAAGAGCGCTGCGGAGAGCCGACGCACGCCAGAGGCCGGCGCCGACCCTCCGCCCGACCCCGTCGCGCTGTGCCGGTCCTCGCCCGTGGCGGGCGTCAGCCGTTCTTGACGCTGCTCCACGCCTTGCCCCAGTCGGCGTAGGGGACGCACCTGACGTCGGTGCGTCCGTCGAGGCAGTCGGACTGAGGCGTCGACCAGAACCAGATCTTGCCGAAGTACGCGGCGTCCTTGGCGTGGTACGTGTCGCAGTGCGTGGTGTCGACGGTCAGGTCGCAGGCCTTGACGTTGGCCGGCGCCTCACCGAACCACTCGGCGACCTGGGCCTGGACGTCAGGCTTGGTCTCCCAGTTCATCCACTCGTACGCGCAGTTGGGGTGCGGGGACTTCGAGTCGACCATCCAGGTGTCCGCCCAGCCCGTCGCGCCCTCCTTCGGGAGCACCGAGTCGACCGGTGCGTCGTCCGCCTTGGCGAGGTTGACGATGATCTGCCACGTCGATCCGATCACGGTGCTGCCGTTCTCGAGCGCCTTCTGCGCATCGGCGTACCCGGCCCAGTAGCTCGCGACCTGCGGCTGCTGCGCCTTGAGCAGCGCGACGGCCGCATCGAACTGCGTCTGGTCCAGCGCGTAGGGGTTCGTGATCTTCAGGTCCGGGTCGGTGCTCATCAGGTAGACCGCGGCAGCCGCGATGCCGTCCGTCGCAGAGTCGTAGTCCGTGATCTTCCCGGCATAGGGCGAGTCGGGCTCGAACACCAGGCTCCAGGAGTCGGGCGCCGGGGTCACCGTGTCCGTGCGGTACGCCATGAGCTGGGCACCCCAGCCGTGCGGCATCCCGTAGGCGACGGCCCCGACGGAGTTCCAGGTCTGCATCTTCTGGAAGTCGGGAACGTCGGCGTAGTTCGTCAAGAGGTCGGTGTTCACCGGGGCCACCTTGCCTGCATAGATCATGCGCAAGGAAGCGTCACCAGAGGCCGAGACGACGTCGAAGTCACCGGTGCCCATCTTCTCGAACATGCTGTCCGAGCTGTCGGCGACCTGGACCTGCGCCGTGCACCCTGTTGCCTTCTCGAAGGGCGTGACCCAGTCCACCGCCGGGTCCGTCGTCCCGTCCTCGGCGTAGCCTGCCCACGCCAGGATGTTCACGACGCCCTCCCCCGCTCCCAGCGAGCCGAGCGCCTCCATCGCCGGCGGCTTCGCCCGGTCACCTCCCGCCGTGGTGGAGCCTGCGCAGCCACTGAGCGCGAGAGCACCCACGGCGCCGATCGTCACGAACCTGAGCACCCTCGACTGCGTCACGGGACTGTCCTTTCGTTCGGCCAGGTCACGTGGCCGGAGCGGCCACGGGAGCGGTGGCCGCCGGACGGCCGGCCACCTCGAACTCGTGCTGGGTGTTCCAGACCAGAAGGACGCGGTTGCCGCGCATGCCGTGGACGTCCGTCGCCGAGGACTCGACGTTCTGCTGGAGGGCGGCGAGGCGTCCACCTGCGTCGAGATCGACGTGGAACCGGGTCGTCGAACCGGCGTACACCACGTCGCGGACGGTTCCCCCTGCGCCGCGCTCCCCGACGCCCGGGGCGGTGTCGGCCGGCTGGATCCGCACCTTCTCCGGGCGGACCGACCATGTCCCCCGGCGCCCGAGGACCTGCTGGGCGACGTCGTCGGCCAGCAGGTTCGAGGTCCCGACGAAGCCGGCGACGAACGCCGTCGCAGGCTGCTCGTACACCTGCGCAGCGGTGCCGATCTGCTCGATCCGACCACCGGAGAAGACGGCGATGCGGTCCGACATCGTCAGAGCCTCCTCCTGGTCATGGGTCACGAAGAGGAAGGTGATGCCCACCTGCCGCTGGATCGCCTTGAGCTCGATCTGCATCTGCTCGCGCAGCTTGAGGTCGAGGGCCCCGAGCGGCTCGTCGAGCAGGAGGAGCCGGGGACGGTTGACGAGGGCACGCGCGAGTGCGACCCGCTGCCGCTGGCCGCCGGAGAGCTGCGCCGGCTTGCGTGCGCCGTACTCCGCGAGCTGGACGCTCTCCAGGGCCTCTCGGGCCCTGGTCTGCCGCTCGGCGCGTGGGACCTTCTTCACCCGCAGGCCGTAGGCGACGTTGTCCAGCACGCTCATGTGGGGGAAGAGCGCGTAGTCCTGGAAGACCGTGTTGACATCGCGCTCGAAGGGCGCGCTGCGCGTGACGTCGACGCCTGCGAGCTCGATGGTCCCTGCCGTCGGGGTCTCGAAACCGGCGATCATCCGCAGGACCGTCGTCTTGCCGGAGCCGGACGGGCCGAGCAGGGTGATGAACTCACCGTCGTGCACGTCCAGGTCGACGCCGTCGACGGCGACGACCTCACCGAACTGCTTGCGGACCCCGCGCAGCCGGACGGCGACCCCATCGGAACGCGTGGTGGTCACCATGGATGCTGCCCCTTCACCGGTCCAGGCGGACGGTCCGGATGTCACCGGTGGTCGTGAACCTAACCGGAATCGGCTCCGAGGGACAGACTCTGCGTCACGAGATCCGTTGCGGTCCGGCAACGATCCGGACCATCAGCGCCCTGAGAGGGCCGCGGGACAGTGGATTCCGCGCCCGGCGCGCTCCCGCTGCGACGAGCGGTGACCCTGACGACGGCGCGCCGCGCAGGACGTGCGGAGCGGTCGGCTCGCCGTGGCCCCGAGCTCGGCTGACTCGCGCCCGCGGGCAGGGACCCCGTCACCGTGAGCGGTGCGCCAGTCGTCGAACGCGGCGATGGGGATCGGCCGGCGAGACGCGCACCTGAGGTGTACGCCATGAGCCGAGCGGCGACGGCGCCCTGAACGACGGCGAGAAGGGCTGTCGCGCTCACCGTCACGGGGATCATCCGGGAGTCGATGCCAAGGTCACCGGCGGCACGTGCACCGAAGCCCGTCCCGCCCCACCCCAGCCGTCCAGGTCGGCGGGGGTGCGCCGGGCCTGCGGTCGTGCCGTGGGCATCACCCGAGGTCGCTCGTCGTCCTCCCGCGCGAGGAGCCGACGGCTGCGACGAGCTCTGGCACGGCGACGCCAGGGCGGCGTCGCTGACGCACGAGACGCGTGAGCCACCACAGACCCGCCCCAGACGCTGCGACGATGGTGACGATCTGCACCACGCCCGCGTAGGTCTGGACACGGTGCCACTGCTCCCCCAGCAGATAGCCGGCCAGGACGAACGCGGTGTTCCAGACGAGGCTGCCGGCCGTCGTCAGGCCGATGAACACCGCTGCGGGCATCCGTTCGACTCCCGCCGGGATCGAGATCAGGCTGCGGACGACGGGGATCATCCGTCCGAAGAAGACCGCCTTGCGCCCGTGCCGGGCGAACCAGGCCTCGGTCCGGTCCAGGTCCTCGAGCTTGACCAAGGGCAGGCGCTGCCACGCACGGCGCACCCGGTGCCGGCCCAGCGCCGCGCCGAGCCCGTACAGGGCCAGGGCGCCAACGACCGATCCGAGGGTGGTCCACGCCACCGCCTCGGTGAGGGTCATCGTGCCGCGGCTCGCGGCGAACCCGGCGAGGGGAAGGATCACCTCGCTGGGCACCGGCGGGAACAGGTTCTCCATCGCGATCACCAGCCCGGCTCCGGGCCCGCCGAGCGCCTCCATGAGGTCGACCGCCCACGCGGCCACCCCATCGAGGGCGGAAGCCGCACCCATCAGCTCTCCACCGGCCGGGCACCGGTACCGTCACGCGGCTGGTCGGCGCCATGGTCGTGCCCGCCGGGCTCAGCGACGTGGGCCGAGGCGAGCTCGTCGCCCGACGAGCGGCGCGTCGCGTGCAGGCTGGTCGCGGTGACGGTCGCGAGCACGGCGATGATGACCACCAGGGACGCGAGCGTGGGAATCTCCGGGACGCGCGACCAGACTCCGTGTGCCCAGTGCATCACGAGCTTGACGCCGATGAAGGCCAGGATGGCCGCGAGGCCGTACCCGAGGTGCACGAGCTTGCTCAGGGCGCCCTGCAGCACGAAGTACAGGGCCCGCAGGCCCAGGAGCGCGAAGGCGTTGGTGGCGAAAACCAGGTAGGGGTCGCTGGTGATGCCGTAGACCGCGGGGACGGAGTCGACCGCGAACACCACGTCGGTGGCGAACACGGCGACGACCACGACGGCGAGCGGCGTGAGGGCGCGACGCCCGTTCTCGCGAACCGACATCCGGGAGCCGCGGTAGTCCTCGGTGATCGGCATGACGCGGCGGATCAGGCGTACCGAGCGCATCTGCGAGACATCCACGTCGTGCGCGCCGCCGCTCAGCTGGTCACGCAAGATCTTCACGGCGGTCAGCAGCAGGATCGCGCCGAAGAGCAGGAACGCCCAGCTGAGGTTCGCCAGGACCGCCGCTCCGAGCGCGATGAACACCCCTCGCAGGACCAGCGCACCGGCGATGCCGAAGAGCAGCACCCGCTGCTGGAGCGCGGCCGGTACTGCGAACGCGGTCAGCAGGAGCATGAAGACGAAGAGGTTGTCCACCGACAGCGACTTCTCGACAAGGTAGCCCGTGAGGTACTCCACACCGGTCGTGGATCCGTAGCGGGACCAGATCCAGGCACCGAAGGCGAGGGGCAGGGCGATGTAGAACGCGCTCCACCCGAGGGCCTCACGCATCGACACCTCATGGGGACGGCGAGTGATGAGGAAGTCCACGGCCAGCAGAGCGAGGACGGCGGTGATCGTGACGAGCCACATGGTCGGCGTCCCGACCGACGTCAGGGCAGCAGCAGGTGGTGCGACAGCGATGAGCATGAGGTCTCCGGAGACAGTGGCCGATGGGCCGAGGTCTCCTTCGCCCTGCATCGCAGGGCCACCGCCCGAGGTCGCTGACGCGCCGTGGTGACCGGGCCGGTGCTGGGAAGTACTCCCCTCGTGCGGGCAGACTCTATGCGCACACCGTGGAGCGCGCATCCCGAGGCCCTCGGACCGGCTTGACGGACGTCCATGATGTTTCGTTCACTACACGTCATGGACGACCCGAGCAGGCCCGGCACCCACCACCGCCACACTGTCGAGGGGGTGGGTGCCTGATGGACCAGGACACGCTCGTCAACGTCTGCCTGGTCCTGGTGTTCATCCTGATCGGGGGCGTCTTCGCCGGCACCGAGATCGCGTTGGTCTCGCTGCGGGAGAGCCAGATCAACCGGCTGCAGCACCAGGGGACGCGCGCGGCTCGCGTCGCCTCCGTCGCCAGAGACCCCAACCGGTTCCTCGCCGCGGTCCAGATCGGTGTGACCGTTGCCGGCGTCTTCTCGGCCGCCTACGGCGCCTCCACCCTGGCCCCGGACTTCGTTCCCGTGCTCGAAGGCGCCGGCCTGTCCCCCGGTCTTGCGCAGACGGCCTCGCTGATCGGGTTCACCCTGGTCATCGCCTACCTGTCACTGGTCCTGGGCGAGCTCGTCCCCAAGAGGTTCGCGCTGCAGAGATCGCAGAGCGTCGCACTGCTCGTCGGCCCATCCCTCGACCGCTTCGCCACGGCGATGCGCCCCGTCGTCTGGCTCCTGTCAGTGTCCACCAACGCCGTCGTCCGACTTCTCGGAGGCGACCCGGCCGCCACGTCGGACGAGATGACCGAGGAGGAGCTGCGCGACATCGTCGTGGCCCACCAGGGCCTGAGCGACGACGAACGCCGGATCCTGGGAGATGTGTTCGACGCAGCAGACCGGCCGCTGAGCGAGGTCATGCGCCCCCGCGGTGAGGTCACCTTCATGACCGGCGACACCACCGTCGGCCAAGCCCTGCAGACCGTCCGCACCCGCCCCTACTCGCGCTACCCGGTCACCGGCGAGGACTTCGACGACGTCATCGGACTCCTGCACGTGCGCGACCTGCTCGACGCGGACCCGGCGACCGCTGTCGCCGACCTCGCCAGGAGCGTGCTGCACCTCCCGTCGACCGCGCACCTGCTGCCGACCTTGTCCCAGATGCGTCGCGAAGGTCGTCATCTTGCCGTTGTCGTCGACGAGTACGGCGGTACCGACGGCATCGTCACCCTGGAGGACCTCGTCGAAGAGCTCGTGGGCGACATCCGCGACGAGTACGACGCGGTCGAGCCGCCCGTCGTCCCGTCGACCGACGGGACGATCACGGTCGACGCCGGGATCACCATCGAGAACTTCGCCCAGCAGACGGGTGTCGAGCTGCAGGACGGCCCGTACGAGACCGCCGCCGGGTATGTCATCAGTCGCCTGGGCCGGGTGGCCAGGGTCGGGGACGTCGTCACCGTCGAGGACCACGAGCTGGTCGTCACCAGGACGGAGGGGAACCGCTTGATGCGCCTCCGGGTCGGCCGCCCGGGCCGGCCGGGCCCCGACACGGGTGATCAGGCGGCAACCGGGGACGCTCACGGGTAGCCGGCCAGGCTCCGGGCGCCTCCCCCTCGCGGCCTGCCACGGCCGAGCCTGATCCGCACGCGGGACCCGCTGCCCTCGACAGCCGTCGTGCGTCGTCGGTGCACGCCTCATCCTCTCGGTCTGGTGACCACGGCGGGCCCTCGCGCTACCGTCTGCACATCGCCGGAGGGGAGTCTCAGTCGCCATGGACGCACGAGAGGCCGCCTGGAAGCGGCACGGGCTGGAGGCTCGCGCGGCTGTCTGGCTCGATGCCACGGACGACCTCTTCGCCTGCGTCGACGCCGACCTGCGCCTGCTGTACGCCAACCGTGCGTTCGAGAACATCACGGGCCGCACCGTCGAGGACTGCGCCGGGCAACCGCTGGCGGATCTGCAGCCGTTCGGGGACGCCAACCAGAGCGTCCTGGCCTTGCTCGCGAAGGCCAGGGACGCCCATGGCGAGGCCGAGGTCGCTGAGGAGCTGACGTGGTTCCCGGGCCACGGCGCGCACGTCGCGGTGCGCCACCAGGTGCAGGCAAGGGCGGAACGTGCCGCTGACGGGAGTATCGGCAGACTGCTGCTCACGGCGCGCGATGTCACCCGGTTCCGTGAGACCGAACGCTCGCTGCGCGACAGCCAGGCCGAGTTCCGGACGTTGGCCGACAACTCGCCGGACAACATCATCAGATACGGCCTGGACGGGCGTGCCACCTACTGCAACCGGGAGATCGAGCGGCGGGTCAACACGACGGCCGTCCGCATCGTCGGCCGGCTGCCGATGGAGCCCGTGCCGAAAGGCATGATCGGCGCAGCGGAGTACCGGCGTGTCGTGTTCGATGCGTTGCGTACCGGCAGGCCCGGCCGCGTGGATCTCACGGTCCGGCAGCCCGACGGCGGCCACGCCACCCACAGCGTGCTGATCCGCGCCGAGCGGGACGCGGACGGGACGATCACCGGCGCGCTCGCCATCGGGCGCGATGTGACCGATCTCGTGCTGGCCCGGCAGGAAGCGGCCGAGCGGGAGCGCGGGTTCCGCACCCTCGCCGAGAACGCGGACGACCAGATCGCCCGCTGGGACACCAGGGCGCGATTCGTCTATGCCAACCCCCGCATGGTCGACCTGATCGGCTTGCCGGCGGACCAGATCCACGGTCGGACGACGATGGAGGTGAGCCGCGGCCACTTCGAGGAGGTCTCAGCCTCCATCGATCGCGTGATCGCCGGCGGCGAGGCGGAGCTGGTCGAGCAGCGTCTGCTCGACCCGAGGGATGGGCGCGAGCACGTCCACCAGGTGCTGTGCGTGCCTGAGCGCGACGACCAGGGGGTCCTGGTCAGCGTGCTGGGCGTGGGCCGCGACATCACGCAGGGCGTCCGGAACCGTGAGGAGCTGGAACGGATCGCCCGTACCGACCTGCTCACCGGGATCCCCAACAGCCAGGCGTTGTTCGACCGGGCGCCGGCCATGCTGCACGCAGCACGCGGCTCCGGGCGGCAGGTCGGCGTCCTGCTCCTCGACCTCGACGGCTTCAAGGCGGTGAACGACACGGTGGGCCATGCCGGCGGCGACCGGGTCCTGCGGGCCGTCGCTGAGCAGGTGCGTGCGCACCTGCGGTCCTCCGACCTGTTCGTCCGGTTGGGAGGTGACGAGTTCGTGATCGTCATCGGCGATCTCGACGACACCCTCGAGCTGCGAGCTGCCGCGGAGACGGTGCTGCGCTCGCTCGCCGACCTGTCCGGAATGCCCGCAGGGCGCGGCGTCCGGATCGGCGCGAGCATCGGTGTGGCGGTCTTCCCCGACGACGGCACCACCATCGAGAGCCTGGTGTCGAACGCAGACATCGCGATGTACCAGGCGAAGCGGAGCGGACGGGCACGCGTCGAGTACTTCCGGCAGGAGCTCAGCGCTGCGTTGCAGCGCAGGGCGGCCATCGAGCACGCACTCGAGGCGCCGAGCCTCACCTCGGAGCTCGTGTTGCACATGCAGCCCGTGTTCCGCTTCGGCCCGGAGCCACAGCTGGCCGGGGCTGAGGCCCTCGTGCGCTGGCACCATGCCACCCTCGGCCTCCTCATGCCCGACGAGTTCATC
The DNA here is from genome assembly GCA_038223605.1 of Actinomycetales bacterium. Lineage (GTDB taxonomy): Bacteria > Actinomycetota > Actinomycetes > Actinomycetales > Cellulomonadaceae > Actinotalea. The sequence goes on from JBBRGX010000017.1 coordinate 33,495, forward strand.
CCCATCGCCGAGGAGAGCGGCGCCATCGTGTCGATCGGCCGGTGGGTCCTGCGAGAAGCGACCGCAGCAGCGTCCCGCTGGAATCGTGGACGCAGCGTCGATCTCGAACCGCTGGCGATCGCCGTCAACTTCTCGACCCGGCAGTTCGCGCTGGACGACCTCGCGCTCGCTGTCGAGGAGGAGCTGGAGGCCAGCGGCTGTCAGCCACGATGGCTCGTCGCCGAGATCACCGAGAGCCTGCTGCTCGAGGACTCGGAGCGCATCCAGACGACGTTGCTCCGTCTCCGAGAGCGCGGCGTGCGCATCGCCGTCGACGACTTCGGCACGGGCTACTCCGCCTTGCACTACCTGACCCGGTTTCCGCTCGACCTCCTGAAGATCGACCGACGCTTCATCCACGGCATCGGCGTCGCGGCCGAGCATGACGAGCTCGTCAAGGCGCTGGTCGCCCTGGCCGGAGCGCTCAGACTCGGCGTGGTCGCCGAAGGCATCGAGACGACCGAGCAGCTCGACTTCCTCGCAGCGCAGAGGTGTGAGCTCGGCCAGGGCTTCCTGCTCGGCGGACCCGTACCGGTGAGCGCCTTCGAGGCCGACCACGGGCTGAGGTCACCGTCGGGGTGACCGTGCGGTGGGTGAGGTCCGATGGCGTCCGCAGGGGACCCGGGTGGCGTCGTCGGCCGGGCCCCACCGCCCCCCCCCCCCCCCCCCCGCGGGGCACGGGGCCGGGGCGCCCGGCGTTACCCGGGGCCCCGGGGGGGGTTGG
>JBBRGX010000018.1:0-33822 GCA_038223605.1 Actinomycetales bacterium
CCGAGCGCGCCCTCGCTGCTGCGGCTCGAGCCGGCCCCCGTCGCGCTCGACGCGCACATCGCCGCCGATCCCCGCCTCGTGCTCGGCGAGGACGTCGTCGACCGCTTCGGCGACACGCTGCCGTACCTGTTGAAGGTCATCGCCGCAGCCCGGCCGCTGAGCCTGCAGGTCCACCCGAGCATCGAGCGCGCGCGCACCGGCTTCGCGGTGGAGGACGCGGCGGGCGTGCCGGTCTCGGCCCCCACCCGCAACTACCGCGACCGCAACCACAAGCCCGAGCTCGTCTACGCGCTGAGCACCTTCGAGGCGTTGTGCGGGTTCCGGGCGCCGCGGCGCGCTGCCGAGCTGTTCGACGGGCTCGACGCGCAGCTCGCACGGGAGCTCTCGGCCGTCCTGCACGACGCGCCGACCGTCGAGGGGATCGCGACCGCGTTCCGCCGACTCCTGGACCCCGAGCTGCGGCCCTCGGCCACCCAGGTCCAGGAGCTCGCCGCCGCCTGCCGGGCACGGCTCGCCGCCGGGTCCACCTCGCCGCGGGCCGACCGCATCGTCGACCTCCTCGCGACCCACTTCCCCGGTGACCCCGGGGTGGTCACCTCCCTTCTGCTCAACCCGGTCACCCTCCAGGTCGGCGAGGCGATGTTCATCCCGGCCGGAGGGGTGCACGCCTACCTCTCCGGCCTCGCGATCGAGGTCATGGCGAGCTCGGACAACGTGCTGCGGGCCGGCCTGACCAGCAAGCATGTCGACATCCCCGAGCTGCTCGCCAACGTCGACTACATCGCTGCCCCGCCGATCCGCATCGCACCCGAGACGTTCCATGGTGCGACGAAGGTCTTCTACGCCCCGGTCGACGACTTCGAGCTCTCGGTGACCACCGTCGCCGACCAGCTCGCGCACCCGCTTCCCGGGCGCGGTCCGCGGATCCTGCTGTGCCTGGAGGGCCGGGTCCGGGTCGAGTCGGCAGGCGACGGGGCGCTGGACCTCGGGCGCGGGCAGAGCGCCTTCGTCCCGGCGGTCGACGGGCAGCTCACGGTGAGCGGGACGGGCCGGCTCGTCCAGGCCGACGTCCCCTGAGACCGTCCGGGCGGCCGCCGGCCCGTCCTGACCGACTGACGCCGTCGACCTTCGCCGCGCCGATAGGCTGACCGGACAGCCCACTTCCGAGGAGGACACGTGCTGCCGCTGACCTCGACGTCGCGCCGCTACCCGTGGGGCTCACCGACGGCCATCCCGCGTGCCCTGGGGATGGACCCGGACGGACGGGTGCTGGCGGAGGCATGGTTCGGGGCGCACCCCTCCTCGCCGGCCATCGTCGAGCCGACCGACGGTGCGACGACGCTCACCGACCACATCGCCGCCGACCCGGTCACGGCCCTCGGTGCCGACGTCGTCGCGCGGTTCGGCCCACGACTTCCCTACCTGCTCAAGCTCATCGCCGCCGACTCACCCCTTGCGCTCCAGGTGCACCCCGGGACCGATCGTGCCGAGGCGGGTTTCGCTGCGGAGGAGGCGGCCGGGATCGCCCGCGACGCCCCGGACCGCGCCTTCCCCGACCCCTTCCACCGGCCCGAGCTCCTCTACGCCCTGACGACCCTCGAGGCGTTGTGCGGGTTCCGGGCGCCGCGGCGGGCTGCCGAGCTGTTCGACGGCCTCGACACCCCGCTCGCGCGCACGGTGCGCCAGATGCTCGGCGAGCACCCGGACGCCGCCGGCGTGATCGAGGCGTTCCGGATGCTGCTCGACCCCGAGACGAGACCCGGCTCCGATGCCGTCCATGAGGTCGCGACCGCCTGCGCCCAGCGGCTCTGGGACGGCTCGCCGTCCGCTCGCGCCGACCGGACGGTCGTCGTGCTCGGTGAGGAGTACCCCGGCGACCCCGCCGGCGTGGCCTCGCTCCTGCTCAACCCCGTCACGCTTCGCCCGGGGGAGGCCCTGTACATCCCGGTGGGGACGGTGCACGCGTACCTCTCGGGGATGGCGGTGGAGGTGATGGCCGCCTCGGACAACGAGCTGCGCGGGGGGCTGACCACCAAGCCGACCGATGTCGCCGGGCTGCTCGACTGCATGGACCGGGTCGCGGCCCCGCCGCTGAGGATCGCGCCGGAGCTCTTCTGGGGTGCGAGCAGGGTCTTCTACGCCCCGGTCGACGACTTCGAGCTCTCGGTCACCACGGTCGACGACGGCGGCTCCCACCCGCTCCCCGGGCGTGGACCCCGCGTGCTCCTGTGTCTCGACGGGCTCGTGGCGCTGACCACTGCTGACGGAACCCTCACCCTCGCGCGCGGGCAGAGCGCCTTCGTCGACGCCGCCGACGGGCCGTTGACGATGGTCGGGAGCGGGACGCTCGTGCAGGCCGACGTCCCCTGAGCTCAGTCGGTCACCCGTTCGGCGGAGCGCAGCCGGTCGAGACGGTCTCGATCGCCGCGCAGAGCCCGCGCCATGCCTGCCGAGCAGAGCACGACGGATCCGTCCTCGGCGAAGACCTGGAGGCAGGCAGCGAGCAGGGGCCCTGGCGGCCCGCCGGCCGCCAGGAGGTGCCGGCGAGCCGTCGCGTGACCGCTCGCCCCCGCGACCGGGACCTCGGCCCCGGCTGACGCCACGACGCGCAGCGCCGGCAGGTCGGCCGCGCGCGCTGCCCAGGGGAGGAGACCTGCCGCGGTGACCGGCACCCGTGGCTCGCCGGGTGCTGCCTGCAGGACGATCTCCGACGGCGCGGGGGCGGTGACCGGACCGAGAGCATCGGCGTAGGTCATCACGGCCGCTGCGGCATCGATGGCGCCGGCCGGCAGCGGGACGGCCGCCCGCCGGGCGAGAGCCGGCAGCGTCACCACGACCAGCTCGGCTGCCGCCGGCCACGCATCGGGCTCGGTGGTCACCACGACGGCCGCCCGGGAGCCCGGCTCGCCCGCCAGCGCGAGGCACGCCCCTGACCGCAGGACGGCGAGCCACCAGACCACCGTGCGCCAGTGCCCGGGGAGGTCGACCAGCACGGTGCTCCCCGGGCCGACGTCGAGCTCCTGGACGAGCAGGTTCGTCGTCTTGGACACCCAGTTGTCGAGCACCTGGCCGGACAGCTCGACGCGTTCGTCGCCGTCGTACCAGGTGATCCTCGGGCGCCCCGGGTCGGAGCGCAGACGTGCCAGGAGGTCGCCGATCGGCTGCGAGGAGGTCATCGGACCAGGCTAGGGCGTGACTTCACCCGTTCGGATGCGGCGGAATGTCCGCTGTAACACACCGCGGCTTGACTCTTGCGGATGACACGCGTGTAATTTCACTCATGCGGTTCTGGCGGCGCCAACGGCGGCGCACGCCCGATCACCCGGCAGCACCCGAAACGGTGTGACCCGACAAGGCCACGGAGGCTCCCAGATGTGGAACGTGCTCAGCGACGAGGGACCGTTCCCGAGCGAGCTCGCACTCCCCGCGGGTGTCGCCCCGGTGGTCTCGATCTTCGGTGACGACCTCGAGGAGACGGCTCTCGGCTGGCAGGAGCGGGCCCTGTGCGCGCAGACGGACCCTGAGGCCTTCTTCCCCGAGAAGGGCGGCTCGACCCGCGAGGCGAAGAAGGTCTGCACAGGCTGCGACGTCCGGTCCGAGTGCCTGGAGTACGCGCTGGAGCACGACGAGCGCTTCGGCATCTGGGGCGGGCTGTCCGAGCGGGAGCGTCGCAAGCTCAAGCGGCGCGTGATCTGAGACCCTCGATCGACGCCGGTCCCGGCGTCGGAGGGGACACCATGGACGAGCCCGGCACGATCGAGCTCGCCGACGCGCCGGGTCGCGCCGGCGACGTGCGGTCGACCGTCGCCGTGACCGTCGTCGTCGTCACCCAGGGCCTGACCCCCTACCTGCGGCCGACCCTCCAGGCCCTGGCGGTCCAGAGCGTGATCCCGCACTCGACCGTCCTCGTCGACGTGGGCGCTCAGGCCGATGAGGAGCTCCCTGCTCTCCTCCGCGAGGTCTTTCCCGCCGATCGCTGCCCCGTGCTCAGGCACGAGCCCCGGGCGAGGACCTTCGGGCATGCCGTGCGGAGCGTCGTCGCAGAGGGCGAGCGCACCCCGTGGATCTGGCTGCTGCACGACGACTCCGCGCCGCGCGAGGACGCGCTCGCGCGCCTGCGCTCCGCGGTGGAGATCGCGCCGTCGGTGGTGCTGGCCGGGTGCAAGCAGCTCGCGTGGTCCGACCCGACCCGGCTCCTGGAGGTCGGCGTCTCGACGTCGAGGTTCGGGCGGCGGATGACGATGCTCGACGACCACGAGGTCGACCAGGGTCAGCACGACGGCCGCGAGGACGTCCTCGGCGTCGGCCTCGCGGGCGCTCTCGTGCGTCGTGACGTCTGGGACGAGCTCGGTGGTCCCGACCCGGCCCTCGGGCCCTACCGCGACGGGCTCGACCTGTCCCGCAGGGCGCGCCTCGCCGGCCACCGTGTCGTGGTCGTCCCCGGGGCAGCGGTCCGCCACGCGCAGGCCTCCCTCGGGCTCGACGGCCACGGGCGCCCGGGGTGGGACGCCCGCCGGTCGACCCGCGCCAGGCGCGAGGCCTTCGTGCACAGCCAGATCGTCGGGGCCCCGGTGCTCCTGGTCCCGTTCGTCGTCCTCCTCACGCTGCTGAGCGGGCTCGCCCGGGCAGGGCTGCGGCTCGTGCTCAAGGAACCGCAGCTCGTCCTCGCCGAGCTGCGGGCGCCGCTGCGCGTCCTCGCCCGGCCCGACCTCCTGCTCGCTGCGCGCGCGTCCGCCCGCGGCACACGACGCGTCCGGCGCGCGACCCTGCGGCCCCTGGAGGTGACGTGGCGCTCGGTGCTGCGCGAGCAGCGCGACCGGCGGATGGCCGCGGCCGAGGGCCGCCGGAGCCTCACGGCGCCCAGTGAGCTCGAGCTGCGTGAGCTGGCAGCGATCCGCGCCCGACGCCGTGGGGTCCTGGCGCTCGTGCTCGCGGCGACGTTCGGGCTGACCGCGGCCACCGTCGGGCCGGCGCTGTGGCGCGTCGCCGGTGGTGCGCGGCTGACCGGCGGCACGTTGACCGCAGGGGTGAGCTCGATCGGGCAGCTCTGGGCCGCAGTCACCTCCTGGTGGGTGGCCGGCGGCCTCGGCAACGCGGGACCGAGCGATCCGTTCCTCGCCGTCCTGCTCCCGCTCACCGCTCTCGTGGGCGACACCGGTCTCGCCGCGGCCGTCCTCGTCGCCGGGGGGTTGCTGCTGGCAGCCCTCGGCGCCTGGTTCGCCGCCGGCGCCGTGACCCGCTCGACCTCGGTGCGTGCCTGGGCCGCTGCGGCCTGGACCGCGTCGCCCGCGCTGCTGATCGCGCTCGGTCAGGCGCGGCTCGGTGCGGTCGTGGCGCACGTCGGGCTGCCATGGCTCGCGCTAGGTGTGGCCAGGGCCCTCGGCGCCGCCCGCGTCGACGTCGTCGAGTCGGGCCTGGTGGGAGCCCAGCGTGAGCACCCGGACGCCGAGTCCGAGCCGGCGCGCCCGGCGCCCCGGACGGCCGAGCCCTCCCTCGCCGCGGCGGCCGGCGCGGCGCTGGCCTTCGCTGCGGTCAGCGCCGGCGCGCCGCTGCTGCTGCCTGCCGGCCTCCTCCTGCTGGTGCTCGTCGGCATCTGGCAGCGCCGGGCACGGGTGCCGTGGATCGCCGTCCCCGCCCTCGTGCTGCACGGCCCCCTCCTGGTGGCCGCGGCCGGCGGTGCCTGGCGGGCGCTGCTCGCCGACCCCGGCACGCCCGTCGCCACGCAGGCGGCGGTCGCCTGGCAGCAGCTCCTCGGCTGGCCGGCGGCGGGCTCGGCGGCAGGCTGGTTCACGGCGCTGGGCGGAGGTCCGCTCGCCGGGCTGATGGCGTTGCTGCCCTTCGCCGCGACCGGTGTCGTCGCGCTCATCGCCCTGCTCGCCCTCGCACGCCGCCCACCGCAGGTGCACCTCGTGCGGTTCGGCTGGCTCGTCGCCGCGACCGGCGGCGTCGTGGCCCTCGTGCTGGCGCGGATCCCGGTGGCCGTCGCCGGCACCGACGGTGAGCTGACGTCGGCATGGTCGGGCCCCGGGGTGAGCCTTGCCCTTCTCGGCATCCTCCTCGCCGCCGTGCTCGGAGCGGCCGGTGCGCGGCCGGCGCTGGTCCGGACCTCCTTCGGCTGGCGCCAGGTCTCGGCCGGGCTGCTCGTGGTTCTCGCCTGGGCCGGTCCCGTCGCGGTCCTGGGGGGCTGGGTCGCCTCCGTCCGGCACGACGGAACGGCGTTGACCCTGGTCGACGGCCCGACGGTCCCCGCGGCCGGTACCCAGCTCGAGCGGTCGCCCGACCAGTCGCGGGTGCTCGTGCTCTCCCCGACCGAGGACGGTTCTGTCGGCGCGACGGTGCTCAGGGGCGACGGTCGCCTGCTCGTGGACGAGTCCCGCGCGGTCACCGCGCGTGCGGTGGCCGGGTCCCCGCTGGCCCCGGTCGTCGCAGCACAGGACCCGGCGACGGCCGAGCTCGCAGCCGCGGTCGCCGACCTGACGGCAGGGGTGGGGGACGGTGCCGGCGCGGCCGGAGCCCTCGCGATCGGTGGTGTCCTGGTCCCGGAGGCCTCGACCCGGGAGCCGTCCACGAGCACGGCTGCGGTCCGCGACCTCGTCGGCGTCCTCGACGCGACGCCGGGGATCGAGCGGGTCACCAGGACGGTGGCCGGGACCTTCTGGCGGGTCGCACCCGCCGACGGAGTCGTCGCATGGGCTCGCCTGACCACCCGCGGCGAGGCCGCGACGGTGCTCGGAGCGTTGCCCTCGAGCGAGCGCTCCGTCGACACCCGGCTCCCGTCGTCGGGCACCGCTCGGCAGGTGGTGCTCGCCGAGCGTGCCGACCCGGGCTGGCGGGCGTGGCTCGACGGCCGGCCGCTGCGTGCCGTCTCGACCAGCTGGCGCCAGGCGTTCGACCTCCCGGGCGACGGTGGCGGTCACCTCGTCGTTGCCTACCGCCCGCCCGCCCGCGGTGGCTGGCTCGCCGCGCAGCTCCTCGTGCTCGTCGCCACGGTCCTGCTCGCCGTACCCGTCCGCCGCAGGAGGTCCTGATGGCCGCATCGTGGCGCACCGTCGTCCTGCGCGGTGCCGCAGCACTGGCCGTCCTCGCCCTGCCGGCTGTCGTGGTGGTCGGCGGGGAACGCGTCGCCCCCTGGGTGCCGGTCGCGCAACCTGCCCTCTCGGTCGCTGTCGACGCCCCGGCGACCGACCTGGTGTGCCCGAGCCCCGTCCGGCTCGCGACCCAGAGCACGGCGACCCCCGACGGGGCGATCGACCCGCAGTTCGACCCCGCCCCGGTGGCCTCGCTCGCGACGCTCACCGCCCTGAGCTCCGCTGACGGCACCTCGGCCGCTGCAGCGCAGGTCAGGACGCTCGGGTCCGCCGAGGCCCTCGCAGCGCTCCCGGGCGGCCGCGTCGCCTCCGTGGTGACCGGCCCCCCGCCGCCGGTCGCCGCCCTCGTGCACGCCGACGGCGGGCGGGACCGTCACGTCATGATCGCCGGGTCGGTCGTCACGCAGACCTCAGCGGGAGACCTGCGTGGTCTGGTCGCCTCGACCTGCCGTCCGGCGGCGGGGGAGACCTGGCTCGTCGGCGGGAGCACAGCCGTCGAGTCCAGTGCGCGACTGGTCCTGCAGAACCCCGGGACGACACCGGCGACGGTGACGATCACGGTGTGGGGCGCGACCGGCCCGGTCGACCTCGCGGCGGCGCCCGACCTCCTCGTCGCTCCTGGCGCCGAACGCTCGGTGCTCCTGGAGGGTCTCGCCGTCGAGCAGCCGCGCATCGTGGTGCGCGTGACCTCGACCGGGGGGACGGTCAGCGCCTACCTGCAGGACAGCGCCCTGGTCGGACTGGTCCCGGCCGGTGTCTCCGACGTCGTCAGCGGTCGGGAGCCGACCCGGCGCCAGGTCGTCGCCGGGGTCGGGGTCGCCGGGGGTGACGGCGACCGGGCCGTGCTCCGCCTGCTGGCACCCGGTGCCGACGACGGGACGGCCCGGGTCTCGGTGCTCGGGGCGGACGGGTCGACGGTGCTGCCCGGAGCGGAGGCGCTCGCGCTCGTCGCCGGCGACGTCCTCGACGTCCCGCTCGGCGGCCTGCCCGAGGGGACCTACACCCTCGTGGTCGACGCGGACGTCCCCGTCGTGGCCGGCGCGATGGTGGCCAGGGGCGCAGGGCTCGCCGCGGCCGCGGGCACCGTCACCGCACCGCTGGACCGCGCTTGGGTCGCCAGCGCCCCGTCCGGCGCCGGTGCCCTCCTCGCACTGCCCGGGCTCCCGGGCTGGTCGCTGAACCTGGCGCTCCCCGCGGACGAGGGCGTCGGCCCCGCTCGGGTGTCCATCCAGGCGCTCGGGCCCGACGGCGCCGTCCTCGGCTCGGCCACCAGGATGCTCGCCCCCGGTCGCAGCATCGTGGTGCCCGCCGCCGAGGTCGTGCCCGCTGACGCCGTGACCGCTGGGCTCGTGGTGCGCAGCGACGGTGCTGCTCAGGTCGCGTGGGCCGTCGTCCTCGAGGTGCCGGACCCGCTCGGGGACCTCGTCGCGGTGCTCGGCCCGGTGGCCGTGCCGACCGCCCGGTCCTCGGTCGGGGTCCGGCTCGACTGAGGGCCCCGACCGGTCACGGTCAGCGCGTCCCGCGGGCCCGACGCAGCTCCAGGGTGCGGCGGGCGGCGAGCCCGAGGCGGATGGCGACGCGCAGCGGCCACTGGTAGGCGTGGTGGTAGCGGCGCGACAGGTACCGGTAGGCAGAGGCGTGATGGGCCCTGATCATCGGGGCCGGCTGCTCGCGCCACGACGTCCCCTGCGCATGCGTCACGGCTGCGGCGGGGACGTGCAGGTTCGACCACCCTGCCCGTCCGAGCCGCTCGCCCAGGTCGACGTCCTCGAAGAACATGAAGTAGCCCTCGTCGAATCCGCCGACCTCCTCGAAGGCCTCCCGGCGCAGCAGCAGGCAGGCGCCGGAGAGCCAGCCCGCCGTCCGCTCGGCCGCGCCGGTGGACTCCTGGCGGCGCTGGTAGGCGGCCGTCCACGGGTTCGCCGGCCAGAGGCGGCCGAGGAGCGCATGCCCGACGCCCTGCCGCAACGACGGGAGCTCGCGTGCCGAGGGGTAGGCCGTGCCGTCCGGGTTGAGCACGGCCGGGCCGAGCGCGCCGGCTCCGGGGTGGACGCGAGCGGCCTCGAGGAGCAGGTCGAGGGATCCCGGGTGCCAGACGATGTCAGGGTTCGCCACGACGATCCACGGCTGGGTCGCCCCGCGTGCCCCGAGGTTGGCAGCGCGGCCGTACCCGAGGTTCCCCCCTGCGGAGAGGACCGTGCCGCCGATCCGCTCGGCTGCCGCGCGCGCTGCGGAGTCGTCGGAGCCGTTCTCCACCAGCACGACCTCGACCTCGGCGCGGGTCGACGACGGGACGCTGTCGAGGAAGGCGGCGAGCTCTGGTCCGGGGTGGTACGTGACGCAGACGATGCGCACGCTGGTCGTCTCGGGGGTGCTCATCGGGGCACAGCGTAGTGCGCGGACGACGGGAGCCCGCGCCCGCTCACCCGCGGTAGCCGGGGTCGACGTCTTCTGGCGCCCGGGCCAGCAGGTGCGCCACCTGCTCGACCAGGACGTCACGGACGAGGTCGGCGAGGTCCGCAGGGTCGGCGGCCCGGCCGACCACCGGTCGCCGGTAGACGACGATCCGCGCCGAGAGGCCGGCGTCGGGCGGGAAGTAGCGGCCGAGCGGGACGCCGCCGCTCTCCCACGGCGCGGGGGCCGACGGGGGGACCTCCTCGACCGCGAACTCGGTACCGGCGAGCTGCTTGGCCCACCGGAGCTCCAGCCGCTCGATGGCCGCGAGCACCAGCTCGTCGAACTGCTCGGCACGGGTGCGGTGGGCCGGAAGTGCCGCGGGAAGGATCGGGCCACGCGGACCGCGGCCTCGACGGTCGCGCCGGCGCGGGCGTGCCACCGGTTCGAGGGTCCGACGCGGGCTCACCCGGTCATTCTACGGCGGCCGGGCGGGCTCGTCCTGCGCCGCGCTCGCACCGGGGACGGACTGCTCGCGCCCCCCGCGGCGTGGTCAGGGTCACCGCGTCGCCCACGGCGGGTACGCTCGCCGGGTGAGGTCAGGTCGTCAGTGCACCAGGAGCGCCTGCAGGCGTCCGGCCGTCGCCACCCTCACCTACGTCTACGCGGACTCCACGGCCGTCCTCGGGCCCCTGGCGCAGTTCGCCGAGCCGCACTCCTACGACCTCTGCTCGGAGCATGCCGGCCGCCTCACCGCCCCTCGTGGCTGGGAGGTCGTGCGGGTCTCGCCGGAGTTCATCCCGACCGGTCCCAGCTCCGACGACCTCCTCGCGCTCGCCGACGCCGTCCGCGAGGCCGGCCGCCCCGCCCCGGTCGCCGTCGCCCTTGCCGCGCCCACCCTGAACGAGACCGGGGAGGTCTCGCGTCGCGGCCACCTCCGGGTGCTGCGAGGGGAGGGCTGATGACCGAGCAGGGCGCGGCCGTCCCGGGTGCACCCGAGCGCTGCAGCCAGTGCCGGAGCAGCTCGCTGACCAGGCTGCCGATGGTCCTCACGGACGGGACCGACGTCCTCTTCCTGTCCTGCCACGCCTGTGAGCAGCGTCAGTGGCTCACCGAGCAGGACGGCGTCTGGACGGCTCTGCCGATCGAGTCCGTCCTGGCGCGGACGCAGAAGCCGCCGCGCTGACGTGGTCGTGCGGCCACTGCCGCCGGTGTGTTCACTAGGCTGCGCCTGTGACTCCCACCTCTGACGCCCTTCCCGATCTCACCGGCCTGGTCAAGGCCTACGACGTGCGCGGCATCGTCCCGGACCAGCTCGACGACACCGTCGCCCGTGCGCTCGGTGCCGCGTTCGCCGACGTCATCGTGCTCCCGGGTGCCCCGGACGGCCCGCTCTCCGCCCGGCCGCGCGTCGCGATCGGCAACGACATGCGTGACTCCGGCCCCGGCCTCGTCGCAGCCTTCGCCGACGGAGTCACCCGCCGCGGTGTGGACGTCGTGACGATCGGGCTCTGCTCGACGGACGGCCTCTACCACGCCTCGGGGACGATGGACGTCGCGGGCGCCATGTTCACCGCGAGCCACAACCCGGCGAAGTACAACGGAATCAAGCTCTGCCGCGCGGGAGCGCGCCCGGTCGGTGCGGCGACGGGCCTGGCGGAGGTCCGCGAGCTCGCCGCCCTCTACCTGCGTGACGGGATCCCCTCGGTCGCGGCGGAGCGCGTCGGCGGGGTCTCCTCCCGCGAGATGGTCACCGAGTACGCGACGTTCCTGCGTGGGCTCGTCGACCTCGACACGATCCGCCCGCTCACGGTCGTCATCGACGCGGGCAACGGCATGGCCGGGCTCACGGCTCCCGCCGTGCTGGGGCCGGACGCCGGTCTGGCCGAGCTGCCGATCGAGGTCGTCCCGCTCTACTTCGAGCTCGACGGCACCTTCCCGAACCACGAGGCGAACCCGCTCGAGCCGGCCAACCTCGTCGACCTGCAGAAGGCCGTCGTCGAGCACGGAGCCGACCTCGGCCTGGCCTTCGACGGCGACGCCGACCGCTGCTTCGTCGTCGACGAGCTCGGACAGGCCGTGAGCCCCTCGGCGATCACCGCGCTCGTCGGCCTGCGCGAGGTCGCCAGGGAGAAGGCAGCCGGTCGCACCCCCACCGTCATCCACAACCTCATCACCTCGCGTGCCGTGCCGGACCTCCTCGGTGCGGCCGGGGCGGTGACCGTGCGGACGCGCGTCGGACACTCGTTCATCAAGTCCGAGATGGCCGAGAACAACGCCGTCTTCGGTGGGGAGCACAGCGCGCACTACTACTTCCGCGAGTTCTTCTTCGCCGACACCGGGATGCTCGCCGCGCTGCACGTGCTGGCAGCGCTCGGCAACGCCACGGACCTGCAGGGTGAGGCCGTCCCGATGTCGGAGCTCGCGGAGGTCTACCAGCCGTACGCAGCGAGCGGCGAGATCAACTCCACCGTCGCGGACGTCCCGGCGGCGCGGGCGCGCGTCGTCCGCGCCTACGTGACCGATCAGGGTGCCGGCCCCGTCGTCGTCGACGAGCTCGACGGACTGACCGTCTCGCACTGGGACCAGACGCCCCGCTGGTGGTTCAACCTGCGCGCGTCGAACACGGAGCCGCTGCTGCGCCTGAACGTCGAGGCAGCGGACGAGGACGTGATGGCCAAGGTCCGCGACGACGTCCTCGCCCTCGTGCGATCGGGCCAGGTCGGCGCGTGAGCGGCATCGACTCCTGGGCGCGGGAGATCCTGCGCTGCCCGGCATGCGGGGCGGCTCTCAGCGATGCGGCCGGCCCCTCGGGCTCCCCGACCCTGGCCTGCGACGCCCCGGAGCACCACACGTACCCGGTGCGTGAGGGCATCCCGGTGCTCCTCCTCGACGAGATGGTGACCGGACCGGTCGGAGAGTAGGGCACGGGTGTCGACCTCAGGAAGCAACAAGGCGATCGTCGCAGCGCTCTCCGCGAACCTCGGGATCGCCGTGACGAAGTTCGTGGCCTTCTCGCTCACGGGCTCCAGCGCGATGCTCGCCGAGTCGGTGCACTCGCTGGCCGACTCCGGGAACCAGCTCCTGCTGATCCTCGGCGGCCGGCGGTCACGGCGCGAGGCGGACGAGGAGCACCCCTTCGGCTACGGGCGGGCGCGCTACCTCTCGGCGTTCCTCGTCGCGATCGTGCTCTTCACCCTCGGTGGCCTCTTCGCGCTGTACGAGGCGTGGCACAAGTTCCGTGCGCCCGAGCCGATCGAGTCCTGGCGCTGGGTGCCCGTCGTGGTGCTCCTCGCCGCCCTCGTCATGGAGGGCCTGAGCCTGCGCACCGCGGTGCGGGAGAGCAACACGGTCCGTGGCGGGCAGAGCTGGCTCGGGTTCATCAGGACCTCCCGCTCGCCCGAGCTGCCGGTGGTCCTGCTGGAGGACGCCGGCGCCCTGCTCGGGCTCGTCTTTGCGCTCTTCGGCGTCGGGATGACGCTGGGCACCGGGGACGGTCGCTGGGACGCCATCGGCTCCGGCGCGATCGGCCTGCTGCTCGTCGTCATCGCCGTCCTGCTCGCGTCCGAGACGCGTTCCATGCTCCTGGGGGAGTCCGCCACCGCCGACGACGTCGCGGCCGTCCGCCGGGCGCTGGTCGGTGCCGGAATCGAGTCGGTCATCCATCTGCGCACGCTGCACCTGGGCCCGGACGAGCTGCTCGTCGCGGCGAAGGTGTCCATCCCGGCGGCCGCCACCGCCGCGGACGTCGCCACCGCGATCGACGCGGCGGAGGTCAGGGTCAGGGCGGCCGTCGGGCTCAGCTGCGTGATCTACCTCGAGCCGGACCTGCGCCGCACGGCCGTCTGACGGCCGGCCCCGCTCGGGACAGGGCTCGGTGCGGGACAGGGCTCAGTGCGGGTCGGGCACGGCGTGCGGGAGTCGCGCCATCAGCGCCGTCTCGGCGGCGGTCCGCTGCAGCACGCTCATCGAGTGGGCGTACTCCCGGTTGCGTCGTTCGGCCAGCACCGCCGCGAGGAAGCGTTCGGGGTGCGTGCCGGGCGGGGGGCCCGGCGCGACGAACTCCTCGAACTGCGCGGCGAGCTCGATCCCGAGGCGGGCCCGGGAGCCCAGGTGCAGGCGATCGGCCCGGCCGAGCAGCTGACGTGCCGACAGGGCCAGCCCGTCGGGCAGCCGTCGCATGTCGGCATGCGTCGCCCAGGCGGCGAGCTCGTACGGCATCGTCACCGGTGCCAGCGGCTTCTGGCCGTTGCGCACCCGCACCGCGTACGTCCCGGCGAGGAGGTCGCCGAGGCGCTTGCCCTGGGGATGGACCATCGACGTCGCGATCGCGAGGAGCCCGGTGGTGGACCAGAGCTCGAGCACCCCGGTGAGCGCGCGGACGAGCGCGTGGCGGAACCGGATCGGGCCGCCGTCGTCGCGGACGATCCGGATGCCCATCACGAGCTTGCCGAGCGAGCGCCCACGGGACAGGGTCTCCACGAGCGTCGGGACCCCGACCGTGACCACGACCAGGCCCGTGATCACGACCGCCGTCAGGGCGGCCTGGTCGAGCTGGACGGCCAGGACGCCGATCGCGAAGAGGACGACGAGAGCCGAGGCGCTCCCCACCAGCAGGACGTCGATCAGGGCCGCGACCATCCGCGTGGCGAACGATGCCGGCCTGGCGTCGAGCAGGACGCCTTCGCCGATGAGGATCTCGTCCGACATCTCGTTCCTTCCCCCGACCGAGCCGGCCTGAGCCGCATCCTGTGGCAGGCTACCGGTCGTGGACCTCGACGCGTTCTCGGCCGTGCACGGCGCGTCCTGGGCGCGGCTGGAGGAGCTCTCGCGTCGTCGGCGCCCGAGCGGTGCGGAGAGCGATGAGCTCGTCCGCCTCTACCAGGAGGTCGCGACGCACCTCTCGCAGGTCCGTTCGGCAGCTCCCGACCCGACCGTCGTCTCGCGCCTGTCGGACCTGCTCACCCGCGGGCGGGCGTCCATCACGGGCTCGCACGACCCGGCCTGGCGGGACGTGCGGAGATTCGTCGAGATCACCCTTCCCGCCGCCTTCTACCGGTTGCGCTGGTGGACCGTGGGTACCACCCTCGCCTCCGTCCTGCTGGCCGTGGTGGCGGGCGTGTACGTGGTCAGCCACCCCGAGGCCCAGGCGTCCATCGGGACCCCGTCCGAGCTGCGCACCTACGCCGAGGACCAGTTCACCCAGTACTACTCGCAGTACCCGGGCACCAGCTTCTTCGCCCAGGTGTGGACCAACAACGCCTGGATCGCCGCGCAGTCCGTCGCCTTCGGGATCAGCGGGTACTGGCCGGTGCGCATCCTCGTGGAGAACGCCGTCAACGTGGGGGTGGCCGGGGCGATCATGGACCTGCACGGCGGCCTCGGGATCTTCTTCCAGATGATCCTGCCGCACGGCATGCTCGAGCTCACCGCGGTCTTCGTGGCGCTGGCCGCCGGGCTGAAGATCTTCTGGACGATGATCGACCCGGGTGGGCGGCCGCGCGGACGGGCGCTCGCCGAGGAGGGGCTGTCCCTGTTCACGACGGCGGTCGGGCTCGTCGGCGTGCTCCTGGTCTCCGGGCTCCTCGAGGGCTTCCTCACCCCGTCGTCGCTGCCGTGGCCGGTGAAGATCGCGATCGGCGGCGTGGTGCTCGTCGGCTTCTGGGCCTACGTCCTCCTCCTCGGCCGGCGCGCGGTGCGGGCCGGCGAGACGGGCGGGCTGCTGGCCTCCGAGGCGAGCGCGACGGTCCCGCTCGCCGCCTGAGCCGCGACAGGTCAGAGCCGGCCGGCAGCCTTGAGCGCGAGGTACGTGTCGGCGAGCCGAGGGGCGAGGTCCTCGGGCAGGGCGTCGACCACCTCCACGCCTCGCTGCCGCAGCCGCACCGTCACCGCCGCCCGTTCGAGCTCGGTCCGCTCGGCTGCTGCGGCGTCGTAGACCTCGGTGGAGCTCGCCCTGCGGCCCATCAGCCGTCGCACCTCCGGGTCCTGCACGGACGCGACGACGAGGGTGTGGTCGTGGGCGAGCGGTGCCACCACCGGCAGCAGGCCCTGGCCCATCACCGCGGGCTCGAGGGCGGTCAGCAGCACCACCAGGGCCCGCTGCGACAGTCGCGCCTGCACCGCTGCCACCACTCCCGGCCAGTCGGCCTCGACCAGCGCCGGTTCGAGCGGGGCCATCGCATCGGCGAGCGCCGGCATCAGCCGTGGTCCGCTGGTCCCGGCGACCTGCGCCCTGATCCTGCGGTCGAAGGCGATGAGGTCGACCCGGTCGCCCGCCTTGGAGGCCAGCGCGGCCAGCAGGAGGGCGGCTTCCATCGACGCGTCGATCCGGGGCATGTCGTCGATCCGGCCGGCCGAGGTGCGGGCGGTGTCGAGCACGATGAGCACCCGGCGGTCCCGCTCGGGCCGCCAGGTGCGGACGACGACCTCCGAGCGGCGGGCCGTGGCGCGCCAGTCGATGGAGCGGACGTCGTCGCCGATCACGTACTCACGCAGCGAGTCGAACTCGGTGCCGGCGCCGCGCACCTGGACGGTGGTCCGCCCGTCCATCTCGCGGAGCCGGGCGAGGCGCGAGGGCAGGTGCCGGCGCGACGCGAACTCCGGGAGCACCCGCAGGCGCCCGGGCACGGCCGCCGAGGCCTGCCGTGCGGCGATGCCGAGCGGGCCGAACGATCGGACGGTGACCCGGTCCGCCTGGCGGTCGCCGCGGCGCGTCGGGATGAGCACGGTGACCAGCCGTCGCGACTCCCCGGCGGGCACGTCGACCTCGTGCCGGTTCGCCTGGGCCCCTGCCGAGGGCTGCCAGGCGTCGCGCACGGTGCCCCGCAGGCGTCGACGCGAACCGTTCGTCACCAGGAGCGTGGAGGTGGTGGCCGTCGTCAGGCGGACGGACCGTGGCACGGTGCGGGCCACGGCGACGAGCCGGGGCGAGGCCGCCATGGCCATGTCGACCCCGGCGACGGCGAGCACGAGGAGCGACCACAGCACGACCGTCATGGGGGTCGGCAGCAGCAGCACGGGCAGGACGCCGAGGGCGACGAGCGCCACCGCACGCCACGAGACCGCCACGATCAGCGCGGGACGGGCACGGAGGCGAGCACGGTGTCCAGCACGCTCTCGGCGGTCACTCCCTCGAGCTCGGCCTCCGCCCGCAGCTGGACGCGGTGCCGCAGGGTCGGGTGCGCCAGAGCCTTCACGTCGTCAGGGGTGACGAAGCCGCGTCCCGACAGCCAGGCCCAGGCCCTCGCGGTCGCCAGCAGCGCCGTCGCGCCACGCGGGGAGATCCCGAGCGACAGCGAGGGCGAGCTGCGGGTCGCGCGGCAGAGGTCGACCGCGTAGCCGAGGACCTCGGGGGCGATCTGCACCTGGGCGACCTCGGCGCGCGCCGCCGCCAGGACGGCGGCGTCGGCGACCTGGCGGACGCCTGCGCCCCGCAGGTCGCGGGGGTCGAAGCCCGCCGCGTGGCGGCGCAGGATCTCGACCTCGTGCTCCCGGGAGGGCAGCGGGAGCGTGAGCTTGAGCAGGAAGCGGTCGAGCTGGGCCTCGGGGAGCGGGTAGGTGCCCTCGTACTCGACCGGGTTCTGCGTCGCGATCACCAGGAACGGGTCGGGCAGCGGGCGAGGCTGGCCGTCGACGGAGACCTGCCGCTCCTCCATCGCCTCGAGCAGGGAGGCCTGCGTCTTCGGCGGGGTGCGGTTGATCTCGTCGGCCAGGAGGAGGTTGGTGAAGACGGGGCCCTCACGGAAGGAGAACTGGGCGGTCCTGGCGTCGTAGACGAGGGACCCGGTCACGTCGCCCGGCATGAGGTCGGGGGTGAACTGCACCCGGGTCGTCCTCAGGTCGAGCGCGGCGCTCAGGGTGCGCACGAGCAGCGTCTTGGCCACGCCGGGGACGCCCTCGAGGAGCACATGGCCGCGGCAGAGCAGCGCGATGAGCAGTCCCGTGACGGCACCGTCCTGGCCGACGACGGCCTTGCCGACCTCCGTGCGCAGGCCCGCGAGGGCAGCGCGCAGCTCGGTGCTGGGCTGGAAGGCTGCCGGGGCGGCAGGCGGCGGCGACGGCGGCGCGGCCGCGTGCACCCCGGGGGCGGGCGAGCCGGGTCCCGGGGTCGACGGGTCTTCCGCCGCCGCGGGGCCGGGCGCTGACGGGGCGGCGGACTGCCAGGTGGGGTCGCTCACGTGGGGTGTACCTCGCTCTCGAGCTGGGTGAGCGCCGCGGCGAGTGCCACGAGCTCCGAGTCGTTGGTCGGTGGTGGTCCGTAGATCAGGCCGACGAGCTCGGCTGCTGCACGGCCCGTCGCTCGAGCGAGGGCGTCGGTGACCTCGTGCGCGCCGGCCGAGCGCGGCAGCCCGAGCCGGCCGGCCGAGCGCAGGGCGGTGCCGGCACGCAACGCCGCCGCCGCATGACCCCTGGCGCGGGAGGCGCGGTAGAGCCGGCCGCGGCCGAGGGTCGTCTCGACCGCGCTCACCGTCACCGGGAGCGGCTCGCTGACGACCCGTCCGAGCGCGCGGCCACGCCAGAGGGCAGCGACCGCGACGAGGACGGCGAGCAGCCAGGCGAGCGGTCCGGCGACGGGCGGGAGGAGGTCGCCGATACCGGGCGCGGCCGCCGTCACGGCCGTCGGCCGCAGCCACAGGAGGGTCGGGTGCCGTCCGAGCGCTCGAAGGACGAGGGCGGCGTTGCCCTCCTGGTCGATGGCCTGGTTGGTGAGCATCGCAGCGTCGTCGAGGACGGCGACGCGTCGTGAGCCGGCCTGCACCCAGGCATAGGCGCCGCCCTGGTCGCCGGCGCCGGGGAAGCAGACGGTCGCCCGGTCGTCGACGGCGAGCAGGCCCCAGCCGCTCGTCGTCACGCTGCCGGCGGCGCGGGCGTCCGGGTCCGGACAGCTCGCGTCGACCGTGCGGGGCAGGCCGTCGTTCGCGGTCTCGATGGCTCCGTCGGTGAGCGTGCGCAGGTGGCTGTCCTCCGGGCCCGCGAGCACCAGATCGGCCCCGGTACCGGCGAGGTCAGCGACCTGCGCGTCGCTGAGCGCGTAGGTCCCGACGACGAGGAGGGTCACCCCGGGTGCTGCCAGGGCGACCGCCTCGTCGCTCGTCATGACGCGCGTGACCTCGACGCCCTGCTGCCCCAGGACCTGCGCGACCGCTCGGGCGCCGCCGGGCTGGGGGTTGTCGGGGGAGAGCGGGTCGGTGCCCGTCGGGGGCCTCAGCAGCCCGGCCAGCACACCGACGACGAGCAGGATCGCGACCACCACGAGCGGCCCTCGTGCGCGGCGCCACCTGCTGCGCACCCGCGCCGCAGGGTCCCCGCCAAGGACGACGGTGCTCATGTCGACGGACTGCGTCGGCGCGCTCATCCGCCGACCCTCGCCGGGTCACGGCGCGCAGACTGGTCCGTCGGATCGGGCCGGGTCGCGGCCACGACCTCGACGAGGCGCCGCAGCCGCGCGTCGTCCTGCGCGCCTGGGCTCGCCTCTCCGTAGCAGACCTCGTCGAAGAGTCTGGCGGCGGCCGCGAGCTCGACGCTGCAGCCCGGCAGACGGCCCCCGGCCTCACGCGCACCCTCGTCGGCCGTGCGACCGGGTCGCGGCTCGAGGACGGCGCGGTCCTCCAGGCTCCGCAGCAGGGCACGGAAGCGGTCGAGGACCGCCGGGCCCCATCGGCCGTTCGCTGCGTGGAGGTCGGCGCTCGCGAGCAGCTCGCGCGCTGACCTGGTGTCGTCGCCGAACACCTCGGCCGAGCCGCGCCGCGTGACGCGGGACCGCCGCACCGGCCCGGCCACCAGGAGACTGATGACCACGACGACCGCGATCACGCTGCCGATCATCAGGAGTGCCGGACGCCCGTCGACCCCACCAGCGGCGGCAAGGAAGCGCTGGAGCTGCTCGCTCACCCAGGCCAGCAGCCGCTCGAGCAGGCTCGGCTGCTGGTGGTAGACGGCCTTGGCGAGCTCGTCCGTCACCCAGGTCCGCCCCGTCGCCCCGTCCGGCTCGACGGGGACGTCGAGCAGCACGGCGACAGCCCCCCGCACCGTCACCGACTCCTCACCGACCCGCCGCTGCGGTCTCGGCCGCCTGCGCCAGCTCGATGTCGAGGCCCTCACGACGCATCCGGACGTCGATGTAGAGCAGCGCGATCACGGACGCCGAGAAGACGACGGTGAAGGTGCTGCCGACGGCCGTGCCGATGGCGGTGATCGCGATCCCCGTCCCGCTGGTGAGGTAGTTCGGGCCGGCGAGCCAGAGCGCGATCCCGGTCGCCGGCACCGTGACGACCTGGGCCACCACACCGGCGATCAGCGCCGTCAACCAGTTGATGCCGAAGAGGCGCCAGAAGCTGCCGCGTGTCAGGACCCAGCCCCTGGTGATCGCCTCGCGGATCGACGTCCCCTCCAGGACGATCGTCGCGGGCATCAGCAGGGTGCGGACCTGGAACCAGAGGCTGGCCACGAGGAGCCCGAGGGCGCCGAGCACGCCGAGCGCCACCGCGCTGCCGGTCTGACCGTTGGTGGCCAGGAGCACCACGGGCACCGCGAGCACGGCCCAGGCGACCAGGACGACGAGGCCCTGGACCGGGGAGAACACGAAGGCGAGGAAGAGCACGCGCTTCCAGCTCTGCGACCAGAGCTCGCCGACACTGATCTTCGTCCCGATGACCGAGCGGCTCACCGAGACGATGAGGGCTCCGGTCAGGACGGTCGTCGCGACCGCGAGGAGCGGGTAGGAGACGAGCTGGGCGAGGCTGCCGCCGAGCGAGTCCGCGAGCCCGGTCTGACCGGTCGGGTCCACCTCGGACGCGAGGGAGCCCACACTGCTGCTCAGGGTGCCGGCGACGCCCCACTGGATGAAGGAGCCGAGGACGACGGCCGCCCCGACGACGACGGCGGCGAAGCCGAACATCACCGTCGGGTTCGCCCGCACCGCCTTGAACGCACCGTCGAGGATCTCGCCGAGGTTGAGCGGGCGGAGCGGGATGATCCCGCGCTGGACGGGGGCGCCCCAGCCCTGGGGCTGGCCGTACTGGGGCTGGCCGTACTGGGGCTGGCCGTACTGCGGTTGCCCGTACTGCGGTTGCCCGTACTGCGGTTGCCCGGGCTGCGGTTGGCCGGGCTGCGGTTGGCCGGGGGCGCCGTAACCCGGCTGACCTCCGCCGTCGACCGGCCCCCAGCCCTGGCCAGGTCCCGGCGTCTGCGGGCCCTGCGTCGGTTCGGTCACGTCACTCCCTGCGGTCGGTGCGCTCCAGGTCGGCGGTACGCGCTGGAGGGTGGTCGAGCGAGGGCTCAGCCGCGCGACCATCGTGCCACGGACCTCAGCAGGTCGGGGCAGGTCGGGCCCGCGCGGCGGTGCGCGTCGAAGCTGCCCGTCGGTGGTGACACCATGGAGCCATGAGCGGACGGATCCTGGTGGTCGACGACGACGTCGCCCTGGCCGAGATGGTGGGGATCGTGCTGCGGTCCGAGGGCTTCGAACCTCTCTTCTGCAGCCACGGCGACGAGGCCCTGGAGGCGTTCCGCTCCGGTCAGCCCGACCTGGTGCTCCTCGACCTCATGCTGCCCGGCAAGGACGGCACCGAGATCTGCCGGCTGATCCGGGCGGAGTCGGGCGTGCCCATCATCATGCTGACCGCGAAGAGCGACACGGTGGACGTCGTCGTCGGGCTCGAGTCGGGTGCCGACGACTACATCCCCAAGCCGTTCAAGGCGAAAGAGCTGATCGCGCGGGTGCGCGCCCGGCTCCGGCACAACGAGCAGCCGAGCGCCGAGCAGCTCGCCATCGGTGATCTCACGATCGACGTGGCCGGCCACCGGGTCACGCGCGGCGCCGCGCCGATCGCCCTCACCCCGCTCGAGTTCGACCTGCTCGTCGCGCTCGCACGCAAGCCGTGGCAGGTCTTCACGCGCGAGACCCTGCTGGAGAAGGTCTGGGGCTACCGGCACGCCGCCGACACGCGGCTGGTCAACGTCCATGTCCAGCGTCTGAGGTCCAAGATCGAGCACGACCCCGAGCACCCGGAGATCGTCGTCACGGTGCGCGGCGTCGGCTACAAGGCAGGTGCGGCCTCCGTATGACGGCGGTCGGACGGTGAACCGGCGTCCGTCCGGCTGGTGGCGACGGACCCGGCTCCGTCTGCGCCGGCCGGTGCGTCGTGCGCACCGGGGCCTCGCACAGGCCTGGTTCGTGTGGCGCTCCTCGCTCCAGGTCCGGGTCATCACCTCGACGCTCGTCGTCGGGACCGCAGCCCTCCTGGTCCTCGGGGTCTATCTTTCCGACCGCATCCGGGACGGGCTCTTCGACCGGCGCGTCGCCCAGCTGCTCGAGGAGAGCGCGCGATCGACGCGCAGCGCCCAGACGAACCTCACGACGGGGACGGTGCCGACGGCGGCCGAGGTCCAGCAGCTGTTCTACGTGCTCGTCTCCGCGCTCAAGGTGGGCGGTTCCGGCGAGCCGGACGTCTTCCTTCGTCGGTCGCCTGCCGACTCGCCGCCGCTGCTGATCAACGACGTGTCGACGAGACCGGAGCTGAACTACCTGCTCAGCCCCGCGCTGCGGGCCGCGGTTCTCGCCGACGACAGTCAGCAGTGGACGTCCGTCGCCATCCCCACCGACGACGCCGGCGTGGAGCCCGGCGTGCTCGTGGGCAGCATCGTGACGGTGCCCGCAGCGGGGCAGTACGAGCTCTACTTCCTGTACAGCCTCGAGCCCGAGGCCCAGACCCTCGACTTCGTGCAGCGGGTCCTGGGCGCTGCCGCCCTCGGGCTCGTCGTCCTGCTCGGCGCGATGACCTGGCTCGTCACGCGGCAGGCCGTCCGTCCGGTGCGCAGCGCCGCGCGGGTGGCCGAGCGCTTCGCCGAGGGGCACCTGTCGGAGCGCATGGCGGTCAAGGGCGTCGACGAGATGGCCACCCTGGCGAGCTCGTTCAACGAGATGGCCGCCTCTCTGCAGGATCAGATCGGCCGGATGGATCAGATGTCCCTGCTCCAGCGGCGATTCGTCTCCGACGTGTCCCATGAGCTGCGCACCCCGCTGACCACGATCCGGATGGCGGCCGAGGTGATCCACGACGCCCGCGGCGAGCTCGACGCCGCCGCCGGCCGGTCGGCCGAGCTGCTCACGACCCAGCTCGACCGCTTCGAGGACCTGCTCGCTGACCTGCTGGAGATCAGCCGCTTCGATGCGGGGGCCGCGATGCTGGACGCCGACAGCCTCGACGTGCGGGACGTGGTGACCTCTGCCGTCGAGCAGGCTGCACCACTCGCCGAGCGCAAGGGCTCGTGGCTCTCGGTGGACCTGCCCGAGCGGGCGGTCGTCGCGGACATCGACCCTCGTCGTGTCGAGCGCGTGCTGCGCAACCTCCTGGTCAACGCGATCGAGCACGCCGAGGGACAGACGGTCGAGGTGCGCGTCGCCGGGGACGCCAGGGCTGTCGCGGTCGTGGTCCGCGACCACGGCATCGGGATGACGGCGGAGGAGGCGGACCACGTCTTCGACCGCTTCTGGCGCGCGGACCCGGCGCGCGCACGAACCACCGGCGGGACCGGGCTCGGTCTCGCGATCTCCATCGAGGACGCCCACCTGCACGGCGGCTGGCTGCAGGCATGGGGATCGCCGGGCAAGGGCGCCTCGTTCCGGCTGACGCTCCCGAGACGCGCGGGGATCGTGCTCGAGTCCTCGCCCCTGCCGCTGGTGCCGGCGGAGGACCCGCCTGCTGTCGTGCCCGAGCCGCGGCGCACCGTCGCAGCGATGGACCCCGCCTCCGTCCCCGACCTGGGAGCGTGGGCGCAATGAGCACGAGTCCTCGCCGTCCGCGATCCGGGCGGACCCTCCTCGCGCGGTCGCTCACCGGGCTCCTCGCCCTGGCGGTGGCCGCCGGCTGCGCGATGATCCCCACCTCGGGACCGGTGCGCGCCGGGGACGTGGCGCTGTCGAACCCCGGCTTCGCTGTCCCGCTCGCCAACGACCCGCCGCAGGACGGCACCCAGCAGCAGATCGTCAGCGGTTTCCTGCTCGCCGGTGCGGCAGGGCTCTCCGACGAGTTCACCGTCGCTCGCAAGTTCCTCACCGCGCAGGCAGCGACGCAGTGGGACCCGGTCGCGCGGGTCCTGGTGTACCCCCTCCTCGGTGGCGGCCCGGAGATCACCATCGGATCGGACGGGCAGGCGATCGTCGACGTCCCGGTCCAGGGATCGCTCGACCGGACAGGGGTCTACACCGAGGCCCCGCCCGGCGCCCACGAGCAGCTCGCGCTGAGCCTGAGCCAGACCAGCGACGACCAGTGGCGCATCGAGGGCCTCGACGACGCCGTGCTGATCTCGGCGTCGGACTTCGAGAACGAGTACCGCCAGGTGCCGGTCTACTTCGCCACCGTCGACGGGTCCCAGCTCGTCCCCGACGTGCGCTGGCTGCCCGGGTCGAAGGCTGCCGTCTACGCCGTGCGCGCGATGCTGGCCGGACCGTCGTCGTGGTTGCGCGACGCCGTCCGTACCGGGGTGCCCGACGGCTCGCGGCTCGGCCCTGAGTCGGTGACGATCACGGCCGATCGGATCGCCGTCGTCGACCTGGCCGGCGGGGCAGCAGGGGCGGACGAGAAGCAGCGCAACCTCCTGATCGCCCAGCTCACCGCGACCCTGGAACGGCTGCCGGGAACGGCGGTCAGCTCCGTGGTGGCGAGCGTCGCGGGCGGGCTCCCGTGGGTCTCGACCGCCACCGATGTCCCGGTGCGCGACGTCGCGCCGACCACGGGTCCCTACGCGCTCCAGAAGGGCGTGCTGGTCGAGCTGGTGAGCAGCAAGATGACACCGGTCGTCGGCGTGGCCCCGCTGGCCCTCGACGCCCGCTCACCGGCCGTCAGCCTCGACGAGAAGGTCCGCGTCGTGCTCAGCGCGCCGGGGAGGCTCGTCCGGCTCCCCGCGGACGGGGCGCCCCCGGTGCCGATCCTCACGGGGACCGAGCTGATCGCACCGACCACCGACCGCTACGACTGGGTCTGGTCCGGGGAGGCGACCACGGCGGGGACCCTGACGGCCATCGGGCCGGACGACTCGCCGGTGGCCGTCGCTGCCGACTGGCTCGCGGGGCTGAGCATCCGGTCGATGTCCATCTCCCGGGACGGTGCGCGAATCGCGATCGTGCACACGGGGACGACGGACGGACGGGTGGTGATCGACGTGGCCGCGGTCATCCGCGACGAGACCGGACGGCCGCAGCGGCTCGGCGACCAGTTCCAGGTCGGGGCGAGCGTCGAGCAGGCGACCGAGGTCGCCTGGTCCGACGAGGCGACCCTTGCGGTGCTCGGCCGGCGCGGCTCGGTGAACGCGCTCGTCGTCAACAAGGTGCCCGTCGGTGGCCCCACCACCTCGCTCCCGCTCGTCGACGGCACGGTCGCGCTCGCGGCAGGTCTCGGGGACCGCGCACTCTATGTCGCCGACGCCGACGGGGTGCTCTTCTCACGGCAGGGCGCCACCTGGGTGTCGGTCGCGGAGGGCGTCGTCGACCCGACGTTCCCCGGCTGAGCCGAGGGCCTGTGGACGACGCGTCGTCGTCCCGGCCAGCCGTCACGCTGGCGGGGTGTCCCAGCGGATCCGGCCCCCCGCGCCGCTCGCCGAGCTGGTGCGGCTGGTGCTCCCGGTGTCCTGCCCCGGGTGCGGAGCCCTGGACGTCGTGCTGTGCGAGCCGTGCGCGTCGAGCCTCGACGGCCCGGTGCGGCGATGCGAGGCCGGCGCTCCGCGGCTCGACCACCTCGACGGGGTGGCCCCGCTCCCGGTGTGGGCTGCGACGGGCTACTCAGGTCCCGTGCGAGGGCTCGTCCCGGCGTGGAAGGACGGCGCCCGGGCCGACCTGACCCCCGCCATGCTCGACGCGGTCGCCCGGTGCGCGCGGGCTGCGTCGCCGGCCCTGGGTGCTGCTGTCGACGGACGCCACCTCGCCGTCGTCCCCGTGCCGTCCCGGCCCGGCGTGGCGCGTCGTCGCGGTGCGGACCTGGTCGGCCTCCTCGCCCAGCGGTGCGAGCAGGAGCTGCGCGCGGCCGGGATCGACGCGGCTGTCGCCGGGCACCTGGTCCGTCGCAGCGGCCGCGACCAGGTGGGTCTCGGTGCCAGGGACCGGAGCCTGAACGTGCGCAGGGCCGTGCGGCTGCGGGGTCGCCCGCGCGGGTTCCAGCTGCTGGTCGACGACGTCCTGACGACCGGGGCGACCCTCGCGGCCTGCGAGGACCTGCTCGCGCGGGCGGGTGGGCTCGTCCTGGGAGCCCTGGTCGTGGCGGCGACGCCGAGGATCACCCGCGCGCCGCTGTCGGCATCGCTGGTGGGGGACTAACGTCAGTTCATGGAGCCGTCCCGCCCCGCCGGTCGTCGAGAGACGACCAGACGCAGGCATGGGACGGCGTTGCTCCCGTCGAGGGGGTGGTGCGCGACTGTCGCCCCGTGAGGGCGTACCGGGAAGTCCACCGGGCGGCGCACTGCTGCCCCAGCTGAGGAGGTCCACCATGGAGATCGTCGTCGTCGGACGCCACGCAGAGGTCCCCGAGCGGTTCCGCCGCCACGTCGAGGACAAGCTGTCGAAGATCACGCAGCTCGCCCCACGAGCCCAGCGGATCGACGTCGAGATCACCCATGAGCGCAACCCTCGGCAGGCGGACGTCTCCGAACGCGTCGAGCTCACGGTGCGCGGCAAGGGGCCGGTGGTCCGCGCCGAGGCGTCGGCCGACGACCCG
This sequence comes from Actinomycetales bacterium, assembly GCA_038223605.1. Lineage (GTDB taxonomy): Bacteria > Actinomycetota > Actinomycetes > Actinomycetales > Cellulomonadaceae > Actinotalea. Next base: position 26,189 of record JBBRGX010000018.1, read on the forward strand.
TATGCCGCGCTCGACGTCGCGATGGGCAAGCTCACCGAGCGCCTGCGCCGTGACCGCGACCGGCGCAAGGACCACCGCAAGGGTGATGCCGTCCCCACCCAGGCCGAGCAGGCGGTCGTCGAGCCCGAGGCCCTCGAGCCGGTGGCACCGCTCCTGGTGGGCGGAGACGCGGTCGAGTCGACCTGGGGGGACTCCCCGGTCGTCATCCGCGAGAAGCTGCACCACGCCGAGCCGATGTCGCTGGACGACGCGCTCTACGAGATGGAGCTCGTCGGGCACGACTTCTTCCTCTTCATCGACGCGGAGACGTCGCTGCCCTCGGTCGCGTACCGCCGTCGCGGCTGGAGCTATGGCGTGATCCGGATCGACGCCCCGGTCGTGGTCACCGCCGACGCGTTCTGAGCTCGGCGCTCCCTCAGGGCCGCACCGTCCGGCCCGGCACCCGCGTGCCGGGCCGGTCGTGCGTCGTGTCGGCGGCGACCGGCAGGATGGCCCCTGTGCCCCCGAGCGACTCGATCTCGACCGTGCCGTCGGCCCGGTCTCGCGCACCGCGCCCGGAGGTCCTCTCCCTCGCGCAGGCGCGTCGGGTCGCCCTGCGCGCCCAAGGCCTGGATGTGCACCGTCGGCCGGCCGCAGCGCCGACGATGCGCCAGTTCCAGCAGGTCGTCGACCGCATCGGGCTGCTCCAGATCGACTCGGTCAACGTGCTCGCCAGGGCCCACCTCATGCCGGCCTTCTCCCGGCTCGGGCCCTATGACACGGCCCTGCTCGACCGGGCCTCCGGCCGCGGCCCTCGACGGCTCGTCGAGGCGTGGGCCCACGAGGCGAGCTTCGTCCCACCGCAGACCTACCGGCTGCTCGGCTGGCGTCAGCGGGCGTTCGCCGAGCGGGGATGGGGTGACGTCGCCGGAGTGCGGCTGCAGGAGGCTCCCGTGCTGGACGCGGTGCGCCGGCTGGTCACCGAGCGGGGACCGGTCACGGCACGCGAGGTCCATGCGGTCCACGAGGCGGAGCACCCGCGCACGCGCAGCGGCTGGTGGGAGTGGACCGTGGCCAAGCGCGCCCTGGAGTACCTCTTCTTCACCGGCGAGGTCACCAGTGCGCGCCGGACGGACTCCTTCGAGCGTTGCTACGACCTCACCGAGCGCGTCCTGCCCCCCGAGGTCAGCGCCCGGCCGGAGCCGACGGATGCCGATGCGGTGCGGGCACTGCTCGAGATCGGCGCCAGGGCGCACGGCATCGGAACGGTCGCCTGCTTCGCCGACTACTTCCGCCTGCAGCGGGGATCGGTGGCCGGGCTCGTGCGGCAGGCGGTCGGCGACCTCGTCGAGGACGGCGTGCTCACCCCGGTGGCGGTGCGCGGCTGGGGCCGCCTGACCTTCCTCCACCGCGACGCCGAGCTCCCGCGGCGCGCGAGCGGGCGGGCGCTCCTGAGCCCCTTCGACCCGCTCGTCTTCGAGCGGCGACGCCTCGAAGAGCTCTTCGGGATGCGCTACCGCATCGAGATCTACACGCCGGCCGCCCAGCGCGTGCACGGCTACTACGTGCTGCCCTTCCTCCTCGGTGAGCAGATCGCCGCGCGGGTCGACCTCAAGGCCGACCGTGCCGCCGGGGCGCTCCTCGTCCAGGGTGCGCACCTGGAGCCGGGCGCCCCGCTCTCGACCCTTGTCGAGCTCACCGAGTCGCTCGACGAGATGGCGCGGTGGCTCGGTCTCGACCGCGTCGCGGTGGCGCCGGACGGACCGGGAGAGCTCCTCCCGGCCCTCCGCTCGCTCCGCCCCCCGCCCTGAGCACGGCCGCTACGCTCCCCGGATGACGACAGCGGCCGACGGTGCACCCGGCACCGGCGTCGCCGAGCACATGCGCGGGGCCGACTTCCTGCTCGTGGTCATGGGCGCGGTCCTCTGGGGCACGGGTGGGCTCGCGGGAGGTGGCCTTGCCGGTCGCGGGGTGGACATGGTCACCGTCGCCACCCTGCGTCTCGGTGTCGGCGGGGGAGTCCTCCTGCTGGGAGTCGCCCTCGCGGGTCGCCTCGGGCGCATCCCGCTCAACCGCGAGGTGGTCGGCCGCGTCCTGGTCACGGCGGGACTCGCTGCCGCCTACCAGGCCTGCTACTTCCTTGCGGTGCAGCTCACCTCGATCGGGGTGGCGACCTTCGTCGCGCTCGGAGCGGCGCCGGTGGTCGTCGCCACCGTCACGGCCGTCCGGACCCGGTGCGCCCCCGACCCGCGGACCAGGGCTGCCGTCCTGCTGGCGATCCTTGGGCTCGCTCTGCTGGTGGGTGGGCAGGCGAGCTCCGATGCCCCGTTCGCCGGCGCGCTGCTCGCGCTCGTCGCGGCGACGGCGTTCGCGACGATGACGATGGTCAACCGCCGCCCCGTCGTCGGGCTCGACGCGCTCGTCCTGACCGGTACCTCGTTCACCCTCGGCGCCGTCCTGCTCGCCCCGCTCGCCGTGCTCACCGCGAGCACGGGTCTGCCCTCCGGCGGGCACGGCTGGCTGCTCGTCGCCTACCTCGGGATCGGACCGACAGCCCTGGCCTACCTCGCCTTCTTCGCCGGGCTGCGCACGGTCCCCTCGACGACGGCCGGCGTTCTCGCCCTGCTCGAGCCGCTCACCGCAGCTCTCGGGGCGTACCTGCTCCGCGGTCAGGCGCTCGGGGTCGGCGGGGTGCTGGGCGCCCTTCTCCTCGCTGCGGCCGTCGTGGTGCTCCGCCCCCGGCGGGTCTCGCCTACGATGGCTGCTGGTCTGCACTGACGCGCGCCCCGGCGCGTGGCTGGGCCGTCCCGTTTCCACCCGGCACGGGACACTGACGAGTCTGGAGCTGCGCGTGCCCTCGATCCTCGATTCGATCCTGCGAATGGGTGAAGGTCGCGTCATCAAGCGCCTGGCGGGGCTCGCCCAGCAGGTCAACACCCTCGAGGACGGCTTCACCGCCCTCAGCGACGCCGAGCTCCGTGAGGAGACCGACCGCTTCAAGGAGCGCCTCGCCGCCGGCGAGAGCCTCGACGACCTCCTCCCCGAGGCCTTCGCCGCCGTGCGTGAGGCGAGCCGCCGCACCCTCGGCCAGCGGCACTTCGACGTCCAGCTCATGGGCGGGGCGACCCTGCACCAGGGCAACATCGCCGAGATGAAGACCGGCGAGGGGAAGACCCTCGTCGCGACCCTTCCGGCGTACCTCAACGCGCTGACCGGCGACGGCGTCCACGTCGTCACCGTCAACGACTACCTCGCGAGCTACCAGAGCGAGCTCATGGGTCGTGTGTTCCGCTTCCTCGGCATGAGCGTCGGCTGCATCACGGGCGGCCAGACCCCTGACGAGCGTCGCGTCGAGTACGCAGCCGACATCACCTACGGCACGAACAACGAGTTCGGCTTCGACTACCTGCGCGACAACATGGCGTGGAGCCCCGAGGAGCTCGTCCAGCGCGGCCACCACTTCGCGATCGTCGACGAGGTGGACTCGATCCTGGTCGACGAGGCCAGGACACCGCTGATCATCTCCGGTCCCGCCGGGGGGGACATCAACAAGTGGTACGGCGAGTTCGCCCGCCTGACGCTGCGCCTGGCCCGCGAGAGCGACTACGAGGTGGACGAGAAGAAGCGCACGGTCGGCATCCTCGAGCCCGGTATCGCCAAGGTCGAGGACTACCTGGGAATCGACAACCTCTACGAGTCCCTCAACACCCCGCTGATCGGCTTCCTCAACAACGCGATCAAGGCCAAGGAGCTCTTCAAGCGCGACAAGGACTACGTCGTGCTGCAGGGCGAGGTCATGATCGTCGACGAGCACACGGGCCGGATGCTCCCCGGCCGGCGGTACAACGAGGGGATGCACCAGGCGATCGAGGCGAAGGAGGGGGTGGTCATCAAGGCCGAGAACCAGACGCTCGCCACGATCACGCTGCAGAACTACTTCCGCCTGTACAAGAAGATCTCCGGGATGACCAGCACGGCCCAGACGGAGGCCGCCGAGTTCCAGAGCACCTACAAGCTCGGCGTCGTGCCGATCCCGACGAACCAGCCGATGCTGCGCGCTGACCAGGCCGACCTGGTCTACAAGAACGAAGAGGCCAAGTTCGCTGCCGTCGTCGACGACATCGTCGGGCGGCATGCGGCCGGTCAGCCGGTGCTGGTCGGCACGGTGAGCGTGGAGAAGAGCGAGCACCTGTCTCAGCTGCTGCGCAAGCAGGGTGTCCCGCACGAGGTGCTGAACGCCAAGCAGCACGCGCGGGAGGCGTCGATCGTCGCTCAGGCGGGCCGTAAGGGCGCCGTCACGGTCGCGACGAACATGGCCGGCCGTGGTACCGACATCATGCTCGGCGGCAACGCGGAGTTCATGGCCGTCGCCGAGCTCGCCGCCCGTGGCTTCGACCCGGCCGAGCGCCCCGAGGAGTACGAGGGGGCCTGGCCCGCCGCGCTCGAGGCCGCGAAGGAAGCCGTCGCCGCTGAGCACGGCGAGGTCCTCGAGCTCGGGGGCCTCTACGTGCTGGGTACCGAGCGGCACGAGTCCCGCCGGATCGACAACCAGCTGCGTGGACGCTCCGGTCGTCAGGGCGACCCGGGCGAGTCCCGGTTCTACCTGTCGATGACGGACGACCTCATGCGACTCTTCGGCTCGGGTCTCGCCGAGAGCATGATGAACCGCGCCGGGTTCCCTGACGACCTGCCCATCGAGTCCAAGATGGTCAGCCGCGGGATCCAGAGCGCGCAGAGCCAGGTCGAGGGTCGCAACTTCGAGATCCGCAAGAACGTCCTCAAGTACGACGACGTCATGTCGCGGCAGCGCTCGGTGATCTACGCCGAGCGGCGCCGGGTCCTGGAGGGCGAGGACATGGCCGATCAGATCCAGCACTTCGTCGCCGACGTGATCTCGGGGTACGTCCAGGCCGCCACGGCGGACGGCCCCCCGGAGACCTGGGACCTCGACGCGCTGTGGACGGCGCTGCGGTTGGTCTACCCGGTCTCGCTGACCGTCGAGGAGATCGTCGAGGAGGCGGGCGGCGCGACGCGCGTCAGCCAGGAGATGCTCACCGACGAGCTCGTCTCGGACGCCACGCTTGCCTTCGCCGGCCGCGAGGAGCAGCTCGGCTCGGAGAACATGCGCCAGCTCGAGCGGCGCGTGGTGCTCTCCGTCCTTGACCGCAAGTGGCGAGAGCACCTCTACGAGATGGACTACCTCAAGGAAGGGATCGGCCTGCGCGCGATGGCCCAGCGCGACCCGCTGGTGGAGTACCAGCGGGAGGGCTACCAGCTCTTCGCGGCGATGACCGAGGCCATCAAGGAGGAGTCGGTCACCTACCTGTTCAACCTCGAGGTCAAGGTCGCCGACGCCGAGGAGCCGCCCGCGGAGGTCGCTGCGGCGCCGTCGGCAGGCGAGGCTGTGCCCGTGGCACCGGCACCTGTCGCCGCCGCTCCCGTCGCTGCTCCTCCGGCTGCTCCGGTCCGCAGGGCGACGCCCTCGTTGATCGCCAAGGGCCTCGACGGCCCGCAGCGACGGGTGCCGCTGAGCTACTCGGCGCCGAGCGTCGACGGCGACGCCGCCCCGGTCGTGCGGGCGGACGAGGCGTCGACCCCTGAGGCGGACGGTCAGACGTACCCGGGCACCGGTCGCAACGAGCAGTGCCCCTGCGGCTCCGGCAAGAAGTACAAGGTCTGCCACGGCAAGAACGAGGTGTGAGGGCGGTCGCCGAGCCGGTCGTCAGCCGATCTGCAGGACGCTGACACGCCAGCTCTGGCGGTGCACGTCCAGCCGTAGGGCCGCCGCGCGCACCCGTTCGCCGTCGTGCAGCACGACGCTGCCCTCGGCGACGGTCGTGCCGATCCGCGAGATGCGCACCGAGAGGATGCGCGCCCGCACGACGGGGACGGCCGGGCCGACGGGCCGGGCTGCCAGCTGAGCCGCACGCTGCGCTCGCGCCGGTCCGAGCAGCCGGAACCGGGACCCGAGCTGCTCGAGGAGCGCAGGAGTCACCCATCGGGTGAGCTGGGCCAGCGGCCTCGTCCCGGCGAGCGCCTCGACGGCCGCGAGCGCCACCGCGCCGCACAGCTGGACGGGATCGGGGAGCGGGCCGGGTGCCGGTGCGTGCGGGCCAACGATCGGCCATGCCGTCTCGGTCGGTGCGCGGAGCACGGACCGTGCGTCCGGGGCGAGGAGGACGATGTCCTGCGGGCGGGGGGCCGTCGTCGCGGGTAGTGGGGGGAGCAGCAGCCGGGGACCGATGGGCACGCGGGCCGGCCGTGGAGCGGACGACACGGCGGCGAGGGTGCGCGCGGGCCGGGGTCGCTCGTCCCGCACGCTGACGGCGCTCACGAGGCGTCCGCGATCCGCGCAGGGGCCACGAGGACCTGGCCGGGACGGATCTGGTCGGGATCGTTGCCGATCGTCGCGCTGTTCTCGGCGTACCAGCGGGGCCACTCGGAAGCGATCCCTGCGGCCGTGGCGACTCCGAGGTCCGTCGCAGCGATCGACCACAAGGAGTCCCCTGGCCGGACCGTGACGACCCGTGCCGTGGCGACCGGGGCCGGCATCGCGGCGGCGGTCGAGGCGGCGGCTGCGGCGGTGGGGCCGGGGGCGGCGGAGCCGGCCCCGGACACCGTGAGCACGACCACCGGGGCCGGGACTCCGTCCGGTGTCGGCGTCGGCGAAGCCACGGGTTCGGGCCCGGCCGGCCGCGGGGTGGGTGCTGACCAGCCGGCCGCCGAGGCCGCCGTGCGGGAGGTGGCGGGCGACGGCGTGGTCGTCTGCGTCACCGCCCAGCCCAGGTCGGGCTCGGTGGCGCTCGCCAGACCAGCGGGCCCGAGCAGTCCGAGCCCGGCGCCGAGGCCGACGGCGACCACCCGGCGCACGGCGACCGGGGTGCAGCGGGCCGCGAGGGACTCCAGGGCCCGCGCGGATCGTCCCGCCGATCGTGTCAGGTGCGTCAGGACGAGCAGCAGGCCGCCGACGAAGAGCAGCGTCGCTGCGACGGCGCCCGCCGCCAGGACGGCGGCGGCCACGAGCAGATCGACGGAGGCGTGCGCGGGCGCCGGTCCGAGGACGCTCCGGGCGGCGAGGCCGAGGCCCCCGGCTGCGGAACCGGTCGCTACGGACAGGACGGCCGCACGCAGCCCCGGGAGCAGCCCGGCGGGGGTGCCCTCGCTCTGGCGGTCCGGTTCCGCGTGCTGGTGTGCCGCGGTGCGCGATCCCGGTCGTCGGCTCGTGAGGCCCCTGCTCATGCCGCCTCCAGGTGGCTCGGTGTCGGGTATGTCGTTTGATGCTGTTTGATGACAATAGATGCATCACGACCTCTCTTGTCTACCCCCCTTTCATGGGTTGTGGATCACGGCACGGCCGGCGCAGGGTTGGCGATGGTGTGGATCGGCGGCGGTGCGAGTGGGGTGGCGGGCGCACGCGCGGCTCGAGCCCAGGGAGCCGGGCGGGTGAACTCGGCCCCGGGGGGCCCGCGGCGCCACTACGTTGTCGTTGATCATCCCGGGCTGGCCGGGCTGACCCAGAGAGGCTGCCGTGTCGACCGAGTTCATCCCACCCGTCCCGCAGGTGCCCGCTGTCCGGGTCGAGAACGTCCGGCGCGGCGCACTCTTCGCCGTGGCGACCATCCCCGTGGGTGTCGTCAGCTGGGTGGTTCTCTGGA
>JBBRGX010000019.1:0-29079 GCA_038223605.1 Actinomycetales bacterium
GGAGGGTTCCGTGCCGATCTCACCGACCAGCCCGCGGGCCGCGAGGGTCCGCACCACAGAGTCGACGTTCACACCGCGCACCGCGGAGACCTGACCGCGGGTGACCGGCTGACGGTAGGCGATCACGGCCAAGGTCTCCAATGCGGCGTGCGTGAGGCGGGCCGTCTGGCCGTCCAGCACGAAGCGCCCGACGACGTCAGCATGCGCCGCGGCGGAGTAGATCCGCCAGCCGTCGCCGACCTGCCGCAGCTCGAAGCCACGCAGCTCTGCGCGGTAGCTCGCCACGAGCGCGTGGAGCTGACCCTCGACGGCGGCCGTCGGCAGACCGAGCACCGTCGCGAGGCGGACTGCGGGGATCGGCTCGTCGGCGACCATGAGCACAGCCTCCAGCGCCGCGCGGGCGCCACCGGGCAGGTCCTCGACATCGAAGGCGAGCTCGTCGACCCCGGCGGGACCAGCCGCGACCTGCGGGGCATGCTCATCGACGTCGACGACGTCGGCCGGCACCTCGGGCGCCGCCTCGTCGAACTCCTGCTCACTCATGAGGCACTCCTTCGCCGTAGTCGTCCGTCACCTCGACGGTGTCGTTCTCGCCGCCGGTCCATCGCACGGTCAGCTCACCGAGCGGCTCGACCTGGTCGAAGGCCACCACCCCCTCGCGGAAGAGCTCGAGCACCGCGAGGAAGCGCACCACGACGACGATCGTCGAGTCGGCGTCGGCGACCAGCGCCCGGAAGGACATCCCCGAGCCGCGCCGCAGCCGCTCCACCACGATCGCCGCCTGCTCGCGCACGCTCACCGACGGTGCGTGCAGGTGCGCGAGATCGACGTGCGGGACCACCTTCGGGGCGAGCGCGTGCGCGGCGAGGACGGCCAGCTCACCCGGACCGATGGCCAGCACGAGCTCGGGCAGCAGCGCCATGAGCTGGGGCTCGAGGCTCACCGCACGGGGGATCTGACGGGCCTGACCGGCCAGCCGCTCCCCCAGGCTCGCCGCGACCTCCTTGAAGGCGCGGTACTGCAGCAGCCGGGCGAAGAGCAGGTCGCGAGCCTCGAGCGCCTCGAGGTCCTCCGAGTCCTCGACGTCCGAACCAGGCAGCAGGCGGGCGGCCTTCAGATCGAGGAGCGTCGCGGCCACGACCAGGAACTCGCTGATCTGACCGAGGGCCCAGGGGGCTCCGCTCGTCTCCGCTGCCCGCACGGCCGCGATGAACTCGTCGGTGACCTGCGCGAGAGCCACCTCGGTGATGTCGAGCGTGTGCCGGGCGATGAGGCGCAGCAGCAGGTCGAACGGGCCCTCGAAGTTGACCAGGTGCACCGAGAACGCTTCTGCGGCGCCGGGATCGGTCGTCACCGGCAGGGCGTCGCCCACCTGCCCCGGGTGCGGAGCCTGCTCGGCACCCGTCCGCTCAGACGGCATCGCCGCGGGCCACCAGCTCGCGCGCCAGCTGACGGTAGGCGTGCGCTCCCGGGTGCGTCGGCGCGTAGCTGGTGATCGGCTCGGCAGCGACGGACGAGTCCGGGAACTTCACGGTGCGCCCGATCACGGTGTGCAGGAGCTGGTCGCCGAAGGCTTCGTTCACGCGGGCCAGGACCTCGCGCGAGTGCAGCGTCCGGGGGTCGTGCATGGTGGCGAGGATGCCGTCGACCTGCAGGCGCGGGTTGAGCCGGTCGCGCACCTTCTCGACCGTCTCGACGAGCAGGGCCACCCCGCGCAGCGCGAAGAACTCGCACTCCAGCGGGATGAGCACCCCGTGCGCTGCCGTCAGGGCGTTGACCGTGAGCAGGCCGAGCGAGGGCTGGCAGTCGACGAGGATGACGTCGTAGTCGTCCTCGGCCTGACGCAGCACCCGGCCGAGGATCGACTCACGGGCTACCTCCCCGACCAGCTGGACCTCTGCCGCCGAGAGATCGATGTTCGCCGGGAGCAGGTCAAGGCCCTCGACGTTCGTCGAGCGGACCACCTCCTCGAACGTGACCGAGCGCTCCATCAGCAGGTTGTAGACCGTGGCGTCCAGCGCGTTCGGATTGACCCCGAGGCCGACCGACGCAGCGCCCTGCGGATCGAAGTCGACGACGAGCACCTTGCGGCCGTAGCCGGCGAGCGCAGCACCCAGGTTGATGGTCGTCGTCGTCTTGCCGACGCCGCCCTTCTGGTTGGCCAGCGCGATGATCCGGGCCGGCCCGTGGGAGGAGAGGGGTGCAGGGTCGGCGAACACCGGCATCGGGCGTCCGACGAGGTCCGTGGCGGTGGTCGCGTCCGTCGGGTCCTGGCTGGTCACGCGCCGAACGTTACCGCAGCACGGGCCCGCGGCCGGCGCGACTGGCTGGCCGGCTCCGTCACCCGCGGGCGCGGGGATGGGCGGAGGCGTAGACCTCGCGCAGCTGGTCGGGGCTGACCTGTGTGTAGATCTGCGTGGTCGTCACCGAGGCGTGGCCGAGCAGCTCCTGGACCACCCGCACATCGGCCCCACCGGCGAGCAGGTGCGTCGCGAAGGAATGACGAAGGGTGTGCGGTGAGATGTCGCCGCGCACACCCGCGCGCTCGGCAGCGAGCCGCAGGACGGCCCAGCCCGACTGCCGGCTCAGCCGCCGCCCGAGCGAGTTGAGGAAGAGCGCCGGCGTCCCCGACCCGTGCCCGGCCAGCTCGGGACGCGCGCGCACCAGGTACGCCTCGACGGCGGCGATCGCGAAGGAGCCGACCGGGACGACGCGCTCCTTGGCGCCCTTGCCGCGAAGCAGCACCTCGGCCGTCTCCCGGTCGAGGTCGTCCACGTCGAGGCCGACGACCTCGCTGATCCGGGCACCGGTGGAGTAGAGCAGCTCGAGCAGCGCCCGATCCCGCAGCGGGACCGGCCCGTCGCCACGACCCGCGGCGTCGAGGAGGCGGACGACGTCCTCGACGGCCAGGGCCTTGGGCAGCCGCCGAGGACGCGCAGGTGGACGGACCTCGCGGCTCGGGTCGAGGGTCGACGCGCCCTCCACCGCGAGGAAGCGGTGCCAGCCGTGCACCGCTGCGACGAACCGGGCGGTCGACGACGCAGCGAGGGGGGTGCCGCCGTCCCCGCCCGTGCGTACCGCCAGCACGGCGTCACGCACGTCGGACTCCTGGACCTCTCCCGGAGCGGCCCGGCCACGGTCGGCGAGGAAGTCGACGTACCGGGCGAGATCGCGTCGGTAGGCCGCGAGCGTGTTGCCGGACAGCCCCCGCTCGACCGCGAGGTGGTCGAGATAGGTGCCGACCGCAGCGGTGAGCGCGGTGGGGGCCTCGGGCACGGTGGCGGCCCGCGGGGTCACAGCGGGAGGAAGGGATCGACGGCGACGGCGACGAAGAGCAGCGTGAGGTAGGTGATCGAGTGGTGGAAGACACGCATCTCCCCCAGCTTGACCCCGGGTGCCGGGTGCAGCGCACGCCGGAGCAGGCCGACGGTCGATCCGGCGAACCACAGGCCGAGGAGCGCTGCCGCGATCGCGTAGACCCAGGTCATCCCCGCCAGCGGGACGAGCGCGAGGGACGCCACGATCATCGCGACCGTGTAGGCGACCATCTCCCAGGCGACGCGCACCGGTCCGGCGACCACGGGGAGCATCGGCACACCTGCAGCCTCGTAGTCGCGGCGGAACTTCATCGACAGCGGCCAGTAGTGCGGCGGCGTCCAGAAGAAGATGACGAGGAAGAGGGCGACCGGCGCCCAGGCGACGCTCCCGGTGACCGCGGACCACCCGATGAGCACCGGCATGCAGCCGGCGACACCGCCCCAGACGATGTTCTGCGGTGTGCGGCGCTTGAGCAGCATCGTGTAGCCGACCACGTAGAGCAGGATCGCGAGGAGGGACAGCGCCGCCGCGACGAGGTTGACCCGCAGGGCGAACCAGAGCAGCGAACCGACCCCGAGCGCGAGGCCGAAGACCAGGGCGGCCCGGGGGCTCACCTCACCGGTCACCAGCGGCCGCTTGCGGGTGCGGTTCATCAGCTGGTCGATGTCCCGGTCGATCACGCAGTTCAGCGTGTTCGCCGAGCCTGCGGAGGCCGCCCCGCCGACGAGCGTCGCGAGCACGAGCCCCCCAAGAGGGCATGCCACGCTCGGCGAGGATCATCGTCGGGACGGTCGTGACCAGCAGGAGCTCGATGATCCGAGGCTTGGTCAGCGCGAGGTAGGCACGGGCGACGGAGAGCCAGCGACGCGGCCCGGGAGCACTCGATCCTCGGACGGCCCCGGCCGGGGCGCCCGGCTCGTCGTCGGCCGGGACGGAAGCGCTCGCATTCAGGTGACTCGTGCGCACGCGGTCCGAGCTCCGATCCTCGAGGGCCCGGGACGTTGGTCGCTCCCCGGGTGGATGACCCCCATGCTATTACGCCGCGAGCGCGCGGCCCGGTGCTCCAGGACCGCGGTCGACAGATGGACGCAGCGGGAAGCGCGCCCGTGCGGCCAGTAGGCTCGTCCCGGTCGCCGAACGAGGCGGCCACGTGCCCTGGAGAGTCGCGGCCGAGGCCCCTGCGGGCCCCGCACGCTCCCGCACGCCGACCGGTACGCCTCCGGGGACGGGGGCAGGAAAGAGGGTCTGTGAACGCCCCCCAGTCAGCGCTCGTCTGGACCGATCTCGACCGACGCGCCGTCGACACCATCCGGGTCCTTGCGGCCGACGCCGTCGAGAAGGTCGGCAACGGGCACCCCGGGACGGCGATCAGCCTGGCCCCGGTCGCGTACCTGCTCTACCAGAAGGTCATGCGTCTGGACCCGCTGGACCCGCACTGGCTGGGTCGCGACCGGTTCATCCTGTCCTGCGGCCACTCGAGCCTCACCCAGTACCTCCAGCTCTTCCTCGCCGGCTACGGCTTGGAGGTCGAGGACATCGAGGCGCTGCGTACCTGGGGCTCCAAGACCCCTGGTCACCCCGAGTACCGGCACACCGCCGGCGTCGAGATCACCACCGGTCCGCTCGGCCAGGGCCTGGCGAGCTCGGTCGGCTTCGCGATGGCCGCGCGCCGCGAGCGTGGTCTGCTCGACCCCGACGCCGCTACCGGCACCAGCCCGTTCGACCACACGATCTACGTCCTGGCCTCCGACGGCGACCTCGAGGAGGGCGTGACGTCCGAGGCGAGCTCGATCGCCGGCACCCAGGAGCTCGGCAACCTCGTCGTGATCTGGGACGACAACCACATCTCCATCGAGGGCGACACCTCGATCGCCTTCACCGAGGACGTCGTGGCCCGCTACGCCTCCTACGGCTGGCACGTGCAGACCGTCGACTGGACCAAGACCGCCGACGGCAGCCCCTACGTCGAGGACGTCGCCGCCCTGGACGCCGCGATCGAGGCAGCCAAGGCAGTCACCGACCGGCCCTCGTTCATCCAGCTGCGCACGATCATCGCGTGGCCCTCCCCGACCAAGCAGAACACGCACGGCGCGCACGGGTCCAAGCTGGGCACGGCCGAGGTCGCCGGGCTCAAGGAGGTCCTCGGCTTCGACCCCGCGGCCTCGTTCGTCGTCGAGCCCGAGGTCCTGGCGCACACCAGGGCCGTCGTCGAGCGTGGTGCTGCCGATCGCGCCGCCTGGGACGCCTCCTTCGCCGCATGGCGCGCGGCGAACCCGGAGCGGGCCCGTCTGCTCGACCGCCTCGCGGCGCACGAGCTCCCCGAGGCCTGGACCGACTCGCTCCCGGTGTTCGAGGCAGGGAAGTCCGTCGCCACCCGCGCCGCCTCCGGCGACGTGCTCTCCGCCATCGGCGGGGTGCTCCCCGAGCTCTGGGGCGGCTCGGCCGACCTCGCCGGCTCGAACAACACGACGATGAAGGGCGCTCCGTCCTTCCTGCCGGCCGAGCGGTCCTCGCACGAGTTCGCGGGCGACAAGTACGGCCGCACGCTGCACTTCGGCATCCGCGAGCACGCGATGGGCTCGATCCTGTCGGGCATCGTGCTGCACGGCCTCACCCGCGCCTATGGCGGGACGTTCTTCACGTTCTCGGACTACATGCGTGGTGCCGTGCGTCTGGCCGCGGTGATGGGCGTCCCGGCGATCTACGTCTGGACCCACGACTCGATCGGCCTCGGCGAGGACGGCCCGACGCACCAGCCGGTCGAGCACCTGGCGGCCGTCCGGGCCATCCCCGGTCTCGACATCGTCCGGCCGGCCGATGCGAACGAGACCGCCGAGGCGTGGAAGGCGATCCTCGAGCGCACCGACCACCCGGTCGGGCTCGTCCTCACGCGACAGAACGTCCCGACGTTCCCGCGCGGCGTCGACGGCTTCGCGCCGGCGGACGGCCTTGCCCGCGGGGCGTACACCCTGCTCGAGGCGAGCACGGGCACTCCGGAGGTGCTGCTGATCGCCACGGGCTCCGAGGTCCAGCTCGCCGTGGCTGCCCGCGAGACGCTCGAGGCCTCGGGCGTCCCGACCCGGGTCGTCTCTGCTCCGTGCCTCGAGTGGTTCGCCGAGCAGGATCAGGCATACCGTGACGAGGTGCTGCCCCCTGCAGTGCGCGCCCGGGTCTCCGTCGAGGCCGGGATCGCGCTGTCGTGGGGTCGCATCGTCGGCGACGCGGGTCGCTCGGTGTCCTTGGAGCACTTCGGTGCCTCGGCGGACGCCGAGACCCTCTACCGGGAGTTCGGGATCACCGCTGAGGCCGTCGTGGCCGCCGCGCGGGACTCGCTCACGGCAGTGGGCACCCCGACGTCCTGACGTCCAGCACGACCCTCGCGGGGCGCTGGGGCGGCATCGGTCGACGCCGCGCCGGCGCTCCGCCCAGCATCGAGGAGCGCGGGATGACCGCCGAGCAGGAGAACGTTCCGGAACCGATCCGACTGCTGAGCGACGCGGGGGTCGCCGTCTGGCTCGACGACCTCTCGCGCGAGCGGCTGCGCAGCGGGAGCCTCGCGGCGCTCGTCGCCGACCGCGGTGTCGTCGGTGTGACCACGAACCCGAGCATCTTCGCTGCGGCGTTGACCAGCGACTCCTACGAGAGCCAGGTGCGCGAGCTCGCCACCCAGGGCGTCGGCCTCGACGAGGCGGTGGTGACGATCACCACCGACGACGTCAGGGCAGCGGCCGACGTGCTGCGCCCAGTCTTCGAGCGGACGGGCGGTGTGGACGGGCGCGTCTCCATCGAGGTCGATCCCCGGCTCGCCCACGACACCGATGGCACCCTCGCGGCCGCCCGCATGCTCTGGGCCCGTGTCGACCGTCCGAACGTGTTCATCAAGATCCCGGCGACGGTCGAGGGGCTGCCGGCGATCACCTCGGCCCTCGCGGAGGGGATCAGCGTCAACGTGACGCTGATCTTCTCGCTGAGCCGCTACCGCGACGTCCTCGACGCCTTCGAGAGCGGTCTCGAGCAGGCGCATGCCGACGGCATCGACCTCGCCCCGATCGCCTCGGTCGCCTCGTTCTTCGTCTCGCGGGTGGACAGCGCCGTCGACGCGAAGCTCGACGCCCTTGGCTCGCCCGAGGCCGCCGCCGTGCGGGGCCAGGCGGCGATCGCCAACGCCCGGCTCGCCTACGAGGCGTTCGGGCAGAGCATCAGCTCGCACCGATGGGCAGCTCTTGCCCAGGCCGGCGCCCGCCCGCAGCGCCCCCTGTGGGCCTCGACCGGGGTGAAGGACCCGAGCTACTCCGACACGCGATACGTCGACCAGCTCGTCGCCCCGCAGGTGGTGAACACGATGCCGGCCGCGACGCTCGAGGCCGTCGCCGACCACGGAGCCGTCACCGGCGACACCATCACCGGCGCCTTCGCGGACGCCCGGGCGACCCTCGCCGCCCTGACCGCTCTCGGCATCGACCTCGACCGGGTGACGAGCGACCTCGAGACCGATGGCGTGCGCAAGTTCCAGGCGTCGTGGGACCAGCTCCTGCAGACGGTCCGCACCGTGCTCGAGAGCTCCCGGTGAGGCCAGCGAAGGTCGCGGCGGGGGTCAACCCGCTGCGTGACCCGCGCGACCGCCGACTGCCGCGCATCGCCGGACCCTGCGGCCTGGTCATCTTCGGCGTCACCGGCGACCTCGCCCGTCGCAAGCTCATGCCGGCCGTGTACGACCTCGCCAACCGCGGGCTGCTTCCGCCCGGTTTCGCCCTGACCGGGTTCGCCCGGCGCGACTGGGTCGACCAGGACTTCGCCCAGGTCGTGCACGACGCGGTCAAGGAGCACTCGCGGACGCCGTTCCATGAGGCGACGTGGCGTCAGCTGGCCGAGGGCATCCGGTTCGTCCAGGGCGAGTTCGACGACGACGACGCCTTCGACCGCCTGGGCCAGACGGTCGCGGCGCTCGACGCGGAGCGCGGCACCAACGGCAACCACGCCTTCTACCTCTCGGTGCCGCCGAAGGCGTTCCCGCTCGTCTGCCGCCAGCTCGCCCGCTCGGGGCTCTCCCACCAGCGCGGTGACGCCTGGCGCCGGGTGGTCATCGAGAAGCCCTTCGGTCACGACCTGGCCAGCGCACGTGAGCTCAACGACGTCGTGTCGTCGGTCTTCGCGCCGGAGTCCGTCTTCCGGATCGACCACTACCTCGGCAAGGAGACCGTCCAGAACCTCCTGGCGCTCCGCTTCGCCAACCAGCTCTTCGAACCGATCTGGAACGCCAACTACGTCGATCACGTGCAGATCACGATGGCCGAGGACATCGGCATCGCCGGCCGCGCGGGCTACTACGACGGCATCGGCGCTGCCCGGGACGTCATCCAGAACCACCTGCTCCAGCTCCTGGCGCTCACGGCGATGGAGGAGCCCGTCTCCTTCGAGGCGGACGCCCTGCGCGCGGAGAAGGAGAAGGTGCTCTCCGCGGTGCGGCTGCCCAAGGACCTCGGCCGGCACACCGCTCGCGGGCAGTACGCCGGCGGCTTCCAGGGCGGCGAGGAGGTCGTGGGATACCTCGACGAGGAGGGGATCTCCACCGCCTCCGAGACGGAGACCTTCGCAGCGATCCGGGTCGACATCGACACGCGGCGCTGGGCCGGGGTGCCCTTCTACCTGCGCACCGGCAAACGCCTCGGCCGTCGGGTCACCGAGATCGCCGTCGTCTTCAAGCGCGCGCCCCACCTGCCCTTCGAGGCCTTCTCCACCGAGGAGCTCGGCAAGAACGCCCTCGTGATCCGCGTCCAGCCCGACGAGGGCGTGACGATCCGTTTCGGCTCCAAGGTCCCGGGCACCGCGATGGAGGTGCGTGACGTGACGATGGACTTCGCCTACGGTCACGCCTTCACCGAGACCTCGCCCGAGGCCTACGAGCGGCTGATCCTCGACGTGCTCCTCGGCGACCCGCCCCTGTTCCCCCGGCACGAGGAGGTCGAGCTCTCCTGGAAGATCCTCGACCCGATCACGGCGTACTGGGCCAAGCACGGCCAGCCCGAGCAGTACCGTCCCGGCGCCTGGGGGCCGTCGTCCGCCGACGCCATGATGGCCAGGGACGGCCGCACCTGGCGTCGGCCATGAGGAGGAACGCATGATCGTCCACCTGCCCCAGACGACGACGAGCGCCGTCACCAAGGCGCTCGAGCGCCTGCGCGACGAGGGCGGCGCGGTCGCCCTCGGCCGGGTGCTGACCCTGATCATCGACGTGGGTGACCACGAGGTCGAGACCGCCGTCGAGAGCGCGAACGACGCGAGCCGCGAGCACCCCTGCCGCGTGATCGTCCTCGTCGCCGACCCGAAACGGACCACCGCACGGCTCGATGCGGAGATCCGGGTCGGCGGGGACGCCGGAGCGAGCGAGGTCATCGTCCTCACGGCCTCGCCACGGATGCTGGCGCACGCCGACACCCTCGTGATGCCGCTGCTGCTCCCCGACGCGCCGATCGTCGCCTGGTGGCCGTTCGAGGTGCCGATGGACCCGTCGAGCCACCCCGTCGGGGCGATGGCCCAGCGCCGCATCACCGACACCCTGGAGTGTGGCGACCCGCTGGGCAGCCTCCGCCGCCTGCGGGACTCGTACCAGGACGGCGACACCGATCTCGCATGGACGCGGCTGACCGTCTGGCGTGGCCTGCTCTCGGCGGCGCTCGACCAGCCGCCCTACGAGTCGGTCTCGCGGGCGGAGGTCGAAGGCAACTCCACCCATCCGTCCGTCCCGCTGCTCGCGGCCTGGCTCGCTCATGCGCTGCGCTGCCCCGTCACCGTTACCCGCAGCCCGAAGGCGAAGGCTGTCACGAAGGTGGTCCTGCACCGGTCGTCCGGACCCGTCGTGATCAACCGGCCGGACGGGCGGACCGCGAGCATCGACCAGCCTGGACAGCCGACCCGGCATGCGGCGATGCCGTTGCGCCAGCTCCCTGAGTGCCTCTCCGAGGAGCTCAGGCGGCTCGACTCCGACGAGGTCTGGGGCGAGGTCCTGCGCGACGGCCTGGCCCGGATCGGCGAGGCGTGAGCAGCCGCTCGGTCGTCGTCCATCCCACGGCAGCGGACCTCGGTCGCGCCACGGCGGCCCGAGTGCTGCTGCGGCTGATCGACCTGCAGTCCGTGCGTCGGCCGCTGCACCTCGTCCTGACGGGCGGCACGGTCGGGATCGACGTCCTGGCGCAGATCGACGTCTCAGCCCTGCGCGAGGCCGTCGACTGGACCGGCGTGCACCTGTGGTGGGGCGACGAGAGGTTCCTCCCCGATTCAGATCCCGAGCGCAACGAGACCCAGGCCCGGGCCGCGCTCATCGACCGGCTGCCGATCCCCCCCGAGCACGTCCACCCGATGCCCGCGGCCGGTGCGGCGGCCGACCCGGAGGGCGCTGCCGCGCAGTACGCCACGACCCTCGCGTCCTACGCCCCGGGCGGCGCCGGCGTTCCCGCCTTCGACGTCGTGCTGCTCGGCGTGGGGCCCGACGGTCACCTCGCCAGCCTGTTCCCCGGCGACCCGGCCCTCGACGTCGACGACCGGACGGTCGTGGGGGTGCGTCACTCCCCCAAGCCGCCGCCGGAGCGCGTCACGTTGACCTATCCCGCCCTGGCGCAGGCGAGGGAGCTCTGGTTCGTCGCGGCGGGCGAGGGCAAGGCGCAGGCGGTGGGCCGCGCCTTGCGCGGGGACGACCTGCACCGCACGCCCAGCGCAGGGGTGGCCGGACGCGAGCAGACCCGCTGGCTCCTGGACCTCGCGGCAGCCGGGCGGACGGAGCCCTGACCGACGACCGGCCGACATGCGACGAGGGGCGCTCCCGGTCTCCCGGGAGCGCCCCTCGTGCTGTCGGACCGGTGCTGCGTCAGACGCCGCGGCGGGCTCGCAGTGCCGCAAGCGCCTCGTCGAGGATGGCCTGGCCGTCCTCGTCCGACCGACGCTCCTTCACGTAGGCCAGGTGCGTCTTGTACGGCTCGTTACGGGTCGGAGACGGGGGGTTCTCCTTGTCCTGGCCGGCCGGGAACCCACAGCGCGGGCAGTCCCAGGTCTCGGGGACCTCGGTGTTCGTGTCATCGGCGAAGCTGGGCCGCGTCTCGTGACCGTGGGCGCACCAGTAGGAGACCCAGACCCGCGGAGCGGAGTCGCCGCGCTCGGCCTCGCCCATCGGGCCGGCGCCGACCCGGGAACCGCGAATTGCACTTCCGCTTGCCATGACTGTCTTCCTCTCAGCCGCGGACGCGCTGGATCAGGCCGAGCAGGATGACCACGGCGGTCCACAGCAGCACGAGGCCGATGGTGATCCGGTTGAGGTTCCGCTCAGCGACACCGGAGCTTCCTGCTCCGCTGGACATGCCACCACCGAACATGTCCGAGAGCCCGCCACCCTTGCCCTTGTGCAGCAGCACCAGGACGATCACGAGGAAGCTCGTGAGGATGAGCAGGATCTGCAAGACGAGCTGCAACGTTTGCACGAGCTGGTACGTCCCTCGTTCGACAGGTGGGGCGCGGTGCGCGCCCCGGCAAGGATAGGCGACCGGGCGGTGATCGGACGAACCCGGCGGGGCGGGGGCCCCGCCGGGTCACTCCGACGGGGCCCCGCGACGGCTCAGGTCACAGACCGACCTGGTGGGACTGGTACCGCGCGATCTTGGCGAACTCCTCGGGGTCGAGGCTCGCCCCGCCGACGAGAGCACCGTCGACGTCCGGCTTCGCCATGATCGACGCCACGTTGCCGGACTTGACCGAGCCGCCGTACAGGACGCGGACGCCGGCGGCGAGCTCAGCGGAGTAGAGCTCGGCCAGGCGGGCGCGGATCGCTCCGCAGACCTCCTGAGCGTCCTCCGGGGTCGCGACCTCACCGGTGCCGATGGCCCAGACGGGCTCGTACGCGATGACGACGGTCGCGGCGAGCTCTGCCGGCAGGCCCGCGAGTCCTCCGTCGACCTGGGCGAGGGTGTAGGAGACCTGGTCGCCGGCCTTGCGGATGTCCAGCCCCTCACCGACGCAGAGGATCGGCGTGACGCCCTGGCTGAAGGCCGACGCGACCTTCGCCGCGCAGAGCGCGTCGTCCTCGCCGTGGTACTGACGGCGCTCCGAGTGGCCAACGGCGACGTAGGTCACGCCGAGCTTGGCGAGCATGACCGGCGAGATCTCGCCGGTGTACGCACCGTCGAGGTGCGCCGAGACGTCCTGTGCGCCGTAGCTCAGCTCAAGCTTGTCGGCGTCGACGAGCGTCTGCACGGACCGCAGGTCCGTGAAGGGGACCAGGACGGAGACCTCGACGGCGGAGTAGTCGTGCTTGCCGTCCTTCAGGGTCCAGGCCAGCTTCTGCACGGTGTGCACCGCCTGGTTGTGGTCGAGGTTCATCTTCCAGTTGCCCGCCATGAGCGGGGTACGCGTTGCCATGTCTCAGTCCTCCAGAACTGCGATGCCGGGAAGGATCTTGCCCTCGAGCAGCTCGAGGCTCGCGCCGCCACCGGTCGAGATGTGGCCGAAGCCGGCCTCGTCGAAGCCGAGGCGACGGACGGCAGCGGCGGAGTCGCCACCGCCGACGATCGAGAAGCCGTCGGTGTCGACGAGCGCCTGCGCCACGGCGCGGGTGCCCTCGGCGAAGGCCGGGAACTCGAAGACGCCCATCGGGCCGTTCCAGGCGATCGTCTTCGCCGCAAGGATCTCGGCGCGGAACAGCTCACCGGAGCGGGGGCCGATGTCCAGGCCCATCTTGTCGGCCGGGATCGCCGAGGCGGCGACCGTCACGTGCGGAGCGTCGGCGGCGAAGGAGTCCGCCGCGACGATGTCCGTCGGGAGGACGATCTCGACACCGGACCCGGCTGCCGTGGCGAGGTAGCCCTTGACGGTCTCGACCTGGTCCTCCTCGAGGAGCGAGGAGCCGACCTCGTAGCCCTGGGCCTTGAGGAAGGTGAAGACCATGCCGCCGCCGATCAGCAGCTTGTCGGCCTTCGTCAGCAGGTTCGCGATCACGCCGAGCTTGTCGGAGACCTTCGAGCCGCCGAGCACGACGACGTAGGGACGCTCCGGGTCCTCGACGGCCTTGCGCAGCGCGGAGACCTCGGCGAGCACCAGGTTGCCGGCGGCGTGCGGCAGGCGGAGCGCGATGTCGTAGACCGAGGCCTGCTTGCGGTGCACGACGCCGAAGCCGTCGGAGACGAAGGCATCGGCGAGGGCCGCGAGCTCGTCGGCGAGCTCGCCGCGGACGGCCTCGTCCTTCGAGGTCTCGCGCGGGTCGAAGCGGATGTTCTCCAGCAGGGCGATGTCGCCGTCCTGCAGAGCGGCGACGGTGGCCTTGGCCGAGTCGCCCACGACGTCCGTCGCGAGGGCGACGGGCGTGCCGAGGAGCTCGGTGAGGCGGGCCGCGACGGGCGCCAGGGAGTACTTGTCCTCCGGGGCGCCCTTCGGGCGGCCGAGGTGGGCGGTGACGACGACGCGGGCGCCGGCGTCCATCAACCGGGTGAGCGTCGGCAGAGCCGCGCGGATCCGGCCGTCGTCGGTGAGGGTGGTGCCGTCGAGCGGCACGTTGAAGTCGGAGCGGACGAGCACGCGCTTGCCGCGCAGGTCGCCGAGGTCCTCGATGGTCTTCATGGGTGTCCTTCGCAGGTGATCAGGGGCGGACGCACCGACGTCCGCGTGCCCGGACGACCATCTGGTCGCCGTGCACGCGGACGTCGGTCATGAGCTGTGGCTCGAAGAAGCCGAGGGTCAGAGACGCTCGCCGACGTAGGAGGTCAGCGCGACGAGGCTGCTGGAGTAGCCCCACTCGTTGTCGTACCAGGCGACGACCTTGACGAGGTCTCCGCTGACCTTGGTCAGGCCGGAGTCGAAGATGCTCTGGTGCGGGTTGGTGACGATGTCGCTCGACACGATCGGGTCGGTCGTGTACTCGAGGATGCCCTTGAGGGGGCCGTCGGCTGCGGCCTTCAC
The DNA here is from genome assembly GCA_038223605.1 of Actinomycetales bacterium. Lineage (GTDB taxonomy): Bacteria > Actinomycetota > Actinomycetes > Actinomycetales > Cellulomonadaceae > Actinotalea. Next base: position 14,254 of record JBBRGX010000019.1, read on the forward strand.
CGCAGCGTTGACCTCCTCGACGGTGACCGTGCGCGAGGCGGTGAAGGTCAGGTCCGTCGCCGAGCCGGTGATCGTCGGCACGCGCATCGCGAAGCCGTCGAGCTTGCCCTTGAGCTCGGGAAGGACGAGGGCGACAGCCTTCGCCGCACCGGTCGAGGTGGGGACGATGTTCTGCGCGGCGGCGCGAGCGCGACGGAGGTCCTTGTGGGGGCCGTCCTGCAGGTTCTGGTCACCGGTGTAGGCGTGGATCGTGGTCATCAGGCCACGCTCGATGCCGATCGCGTCGTTGAGCGCCTTGGCCATGGGGGCCAGGCAGTTCGTGGTGCAGGACGCGTTGGAGATGATGTGGTGCTTCGCGGCGTCGTAGTCGGTGTGGTTGACACCCATGACGAAGGTGCCGTCCTCGTTCGAGGCGGGCGCCGAGATGATGACCTTCTTGGCACCGGCGGTCAGGTGCGCCTTCGCCTTGGTGGCGTCCGTGAAGAAGCCGGTCGACTCGATGACGATGTCAGCACCCAGCTCGGCCCACGGCAGGTTCGCCGGGTCGCGCTCGGCAAGGGCACGGATGTTCTTGCCGTCGACGATGATGTTGTCGTCGTCGTAGCTGACGCTCAGCGGGAAACGGCCCAGCACGGTGTCGTACTTGAGCAGGTGCGCGAGCGTCTTGTTGTCCGTGAGGTCGTTCACGCCGACGATCTCGATGTCGGCACCGGAAGCAAGAATCGCCCGGTAGAAGTTACGTCCGATGCGGCCGAAGCCGTTGATACCGACGCGGATGGTCACAATGCCTCCTCGGAGCGCGCCGGTTCGCCGACACGCAGCTGGGTCATGAACGGATTCGTACGGCGCTGTACGCCCCGGGCGCGGTCGTGATCACTCACGGGCTCCGGGTGAGACCCACGTTACACGTTCGACACATCGGACGGCAGGACGTTCGGCCAGCGGGAAGGGCCGCGCCCGTGCTGGTCAGACGCCGTAATGCGAGGCCGGCCGAGCGCGGAAGCCAGCAGGGCCGACCTGTGGTTCCGGCTCGGGCCGTGAGATCCCGGGCGTGTCCGCCGGCGGGCCGGCCGCCCCGGCGCGAGGCACCCGCGCGAGGCAAGGATCGCCGGCGGTCCCGGTGCTCAGACGTCGAGCAGGTCCGGGCTCAGCCCGGCCTCCGTGTCGGGGATCCCCAGCTCGGACGCCCGCTTGTCCGCCGTGGCCAGCAGGCGGCGGATCCGCCCGGCCACGGCGTCCTTGGTCAGCGGAGGGACCGCGAGCTGGCCGAGCTCCTCGAGCGAGGACTCGCGGTGGCGCAGCCGCAGCTGGCCGGCCTCGCGCAGGTGCTCGGGAAGGTCGTCGCCGAGGATCTCGAAGGCCCGCGCGACGCGGGCACCGGCCGCGACCGCCGCCCGGGCGGACCGACGCAGGTTCGCGTCGTCGAAGTTCGCCAACCGGTTGGCGGTGCCGCGGACCTCGCGGCGCATCCGGCGCTCCTCCCAGACCATCACCGCGTCATGGGCACCGAGGCGGGTGAGCATCGCGCCGATGGCGTCCCCGTCCCTGATGACGACGCGGTCGACCCCGCGCACCTCCCGTGCCTTCGCGGAGATGCCGAGGCGACGTGCGGCGCCGACGAGCGCGAGGGCCGCCTCCGCCCCGGGGCAGGTCACCTCGAGCGCCGCCGACCGGCCGGGCTCGGTCAACGAGCCGTGGGCGAGGAACGCACCGCGCCACGCCGCCTCGGCCTCACCGACACCGGCGGAGACGACCTGGGGTGGCAGCCCGCGCACCGGCCGGCCCCTGTTGTCGAGCAGGCCCGTCTGCCGGGCGAGCGACTCCCCGTCCTTGACGACCCGCACCACGTAGTGCGTGCCCTTGCGCAGCCCCGAGCCCGTGACCACGACGATCTCGCTGGAGTGCCCGTAGATCTCGGAGATCGCGAGCCGAAGGCGTCGTGCGGCGATCGCCGTGTCGAGCTCGGCCTCGATGACGATACGGCCGGCGATGATGTGCAGGCCCCCAGCGAACCGAAGCATCGCTGAGACCTCGGCCTTGCGCTGCGACGTCTTGTCGACGGTCAGTCGGGCGAGCTCGTCCTTCACCTGTGCCGTCAACGCCATGGGGTCATCCTGCCATCCCTGGTCCGGTGCCCAGGTCGCCCCAGGAGCCTTCGAAGGCATCGCGGTAGGCAGCGGCGAGCCGCAGAGCGTCGTGCCGGGCGGTGCCGTCCCCCGCGCTGACCTGCCGGAGGACCAGCTGGGCCCCCATCGACGACGCCTGCTCGTGGAGCTCGTCGACGTGCAGAACCGCAGACGGATCGGCGATGACGATGTCGACGCGCAGGTCGGGGGCGTGCGCCGCGAGAGCGCGAAGGTGCTGGAGGTTGGTCATCGCCGTCGGGTCGTCGGCCGGCCGGAGGTTCAAGGTCACGCAGCGCCGCGCGGGGGTGGTCCGCAGGGCCTCGTAGAGCTCGGGGACGCGGACGTGCGGAAGCACGGACGTGAACCAGGAGCCCGGGCCGAGGATCACCCAGTCCGCCGCGGCGATCGCGGCGACCGCCTCCGGGCACGCCGGCGGCTCTGCGGGGCAGAGCCGGATCGCGACGATCTCTCCGCGCGCGCTCGCGACCGCCGACTGCCCCTTGACCAGGGTCGGGACGCCGTCGATGAGGATGTCGGCCTCGATCTCGAGCGGGAGCTGCGACATCGGGAGCACCCGGCCCCTGGCTCCGAGCAGCCGGCCCACCCAGTCGAGGCCGGCGACCGGGTCACCCAGCAGCTCCCACAGGGCGACGATGAGGAGGTTCCCCACGGCGTGCTGGTCGAGCGGTCCGTCGCTGCTGAAACGGTGCTGCAGGACGTCGCGCCAGGTCCGCCCCCAGTCGGTGTCGTCGCAGAGCGCCGAGAGCGCCATGCGCAGGTCCCCGGGCGGAAGCACGTCGAGCTCGCCGCGCAGCCGACCGGAGGAGCCACCGTCGTCCGCGACGGTGACGACGGCGGTGATCCGGTCCGTCATGAGACGGAGCGCGCCGAGGCTCGCGGAGAGGCCGTGCCCGCCGCCGAGCGCGACGACGGCCGGTCCACGCCGTCGATGGGCCGACTCCCCCACGACCCGCGAGGCCCGGCCCGCACTGCCGCCCGCGCCAGGACCGTCACTCACGGCCGAGGTCACGGTGGGTCACCACCACCTGGCGCCCCTGGGCGCGCAGCGCTGCGGCGATCGCCTCCGAGATCGCGACCGAGCGGTGCTTGCCGCCGGTGCAGCCGATCGCGAGCGTGGCGTAGCGCTTGTCCTCGTGCTCGTAGCCCGCGAGCACAGGCTCGAGCAGCGCGAGGTAGCGCTCGACGAACAGCTCGGCCCCGGGAAGCCCGAGGACGTAGTCGCGGACCGGTCCGTCGCGGCCCGTGAGGTGCCGCAGCTCGGTGATCCAGTACGGGTTGGCGAGGAAGCGGACGTCGGTCACGTGGTCGGCATCGAGCGGCAGCCCGTACTTGAATCCGAAGCTCACGACGGTGATCCGCATCTGGTCGTCGGCACCGGCGGCCACGGCGGCGCGGACCTCACGCGCGAGGTCGTGGACGTTCAGCTCGGTCGTGTCGATGAGCACATCGGTTCGTCGGCGGACCCCTTCGAGCATCACCCGCTCGTCGGCGATGCCGTCGAGGATGCGCCGACCGTCCTGCAGCGGGTGGGGGCGACGGACCGTCTCGAACCGACGGACGAGGACCTCGTCCGAGGCGTCGACGAAGAGCACCCGGAAGTCGAGCCCGGCCTCGCGCAAGGAGTCGAGGACGTCGACGAGGTCGGCGGAGAGCCGCCTGCTGCGCACGTCGACGACGGCGGCGAGGCGATGCACCCCGCCAGGGCCGGCGGAGAGCATGCCGGCGAGCTGCGGGAGGAGCTGGGCGGGGAGGTTGTCGACGACGTACCAGCCGAGGTCCTCGAGCACGGCGGCCGCGTGGCTCCGCCCGGCTCCGGACATCCCCGTGACCACGAGCAGCTCGGGGTTGGTCCCCCGGGGGCTGGAGGCGGCCGCCTCCAGCGCCGGGATGCCCGAGGGGACGGTCGTGGCGGGAGGTTCGGTCATGGTCCCAGCATGCCAGCAGGCGGCCTCGGGGGCAGCCGCCCGGCCTGGGCCGCGGTGAGCCGGCAGGAGTCCGACGCCCGCTCCGGTCAGCCAGGACCGAGCGCGTCGGCGACGGCCTGTGCGGTGCCCGGACCGATCCCCTGGACCTGGGTGAGCTCGTCGACCGTCGCCCTGCGCAGCGCCGCCACGGTGCCGAAGGTGTCGAGCAGGGCGGCCGCCCGGGTGGGGCCGAGCCCGGGCACGTCGTCGAGCGCCGACCGGGTCATGGCAGCGCCGCGGCGGGCTCGGTGGTGCTTGATCGCGAAGCGGTGCGCCTCGTCCCGGACCCGTTGCAGCAGGTACAGACCCTCGGAGGAGCGTTGAAGGATGACCGGGTGGTCGTCCCCCGGGAGCCAGACCTCCTCGAGCCGCTTGGCCAGGCCGCAGAGGGCGACATCGCTCACGCCGAGGTCGGCGAGAGCTCGTGCGGCCGCGGCCACCTGCGGCGGACCGCCGTCGACCACGACCAGCTGGGGCGAGTAGGCGAACCGACGTCCCGACCTCGACTCCTCGGCGAGGTCCTCCTCCAGGTCGACGGCCCCCGACCGCCGGCCCGGCTCTCCCTCGGCCGGCCGCTCGGCCAGGTACCGGCGGAAGCGGCGGGTGAGCACCTCGTACATCGCAGCCGTGTCGTCCCGGGCACCATCGCCGTCCTCACCGCGGATGACGAACTGCCGGTACTCGGACTTGCGCGCCACGCCGTCCTCGAAGACCACCATCGAGCCGACCTGGTGGGTGCCCTGGGTCGTCGAGATGTCGTAGCACTCGATGCGCAGCGGCGCGCGGTCCAGGCCGAGCGCCGCCTGGAGCTCCTCGAGAGCGCGGCCACGGGAGGTGAGGTCACCGGCCCGCCGCGTCCGGTGCAGCGCGAGCGCCTGCTCGGCGTTGCGTCGCACGGTCTCGGCGAGGTCCTTCTTGTCCCCGCGCTGCGGGACCCGGAGCACGACCTTGGCGCCGCGGAGCCCGCCGAGCCATGCCGTGACCTGGTCGACGTCGGGCGGGAGCACCGGGACGAGGACCTCGCGCGGGACCGTCGCGTTGATCTCGGCCGCCCGCTCCGGGCGCCGCGCCCCGCCGGAGGACCTCGCCGGCTCGACCACCGCGTCGTCGCCGTAGACCTGCTGGAGCAGGTGCTCGACGAGATCGGCGTCCGTGACGTCCTCGACCCGCTCGACCACCCAGCCGCGCTGACCACGGATGCGGCCGCCCCGCACGTGGAAGACCTGGACGGCCGCCTCGAGCTCGTCCCCCGCGAGGGCGAAGATGTCCGCGTCCGTCCCGTCGGGCAGGACGACGGCGTTCTTCTCCGTCGCGCGCTGGAGAGCGGCGAGGTCGTCACGCAGCTTCGCCGCGAGCTCGAACTCGAGCTCGCTGGACGCCCGCTGCATCTGCTTCTCGACGCGACGGACGAAGCGCGCGGTGTCGCCGGCCATGAAGTCGCAGAACTCCTCGGCCAGCACCCGGTGCTCGGCCGCGGAGACCCGTCCGACGCAGGGAGCAGCGCACTTGTCGATGTAGCCGAGCAGGCACGGCCGGCCGGTCCGCTCGGCACGACGGAAGACGGCGGAGGCGCAGGTCCTGACCGGGAAGACGCGCAGCAGCAGGTCGACCGTCTCGCGGATCGCCCAGGCGTGCCCGTACGGCCCGAAGTACCGGGTGCCAGGTCGCTTCCCTCCCCTCATCACCTGGACCCGCGGGAACTCCTCGCCGAGGGTGACGGCGAGGTACGGGTAGGACTTGTCGTCGCGGTACTTCACGTTGAACCGCGGGTCGAACTCCTTGATCCAGGAGTACTCCAGACTCAACGCCTCGACCTCGGTGCCGACCACCGTCCACTCGACGCTCGATGCCGTCGTGACCATCTGCTGGGTGCGCGGGTGCAGGGCGGACAGGTCCTGGAAGTAGCTGCCGAGGCGCGACCGCAGGCTCTTGGCCTTGCCGACGTAGATGACGCGCCGCTCGGCGTCCCGGAAGCGGTAGACGCCCGGCTCGTCCGGGATCTCCCCGGGGCGGGGGCGGTAGCTCGCCGGGTCGGCCATGCGTCGAGCCTAGGTCAGGACACCGACAGCCGAACCCGGCGGTGCAAGACCGGAGTCGGTACCGTTGACCATGGGCATCCTGCACAGCTACCGAGCCGCGATCACCTGGACCGGCGCAGGGTCGACGGGTACGACCAGCTACACGGCCTACAGCCGCGACCACGAGATCGTCTTCGCCGGGAAGCCGCCACTGCTCGGGTCGGCTGATCCTGCGTTCCGCGGTGACCCGGGTCGGTACAACCCCGAAGAGCTGCTCGTCGCTGCGCTCGGGCAGTGCCACATGCTGTGGTTCCTGCACCTGGCCGCCAACGACGGGATCGTCGTGCTCGCCTACCACGACGACCCGAGCGGCACGATGCGCGTCGCTGCCGCCGGCGCGGGTCAGTTCACCGAGGTCGTGCTACGACCTCAGGTCACCGTCCAGGGTGAGGTGGGCGAGACCGTGCTCGATGCGCTGCACGGCCGCGCCGGCGAGCACTGCTTCATCTCGCGCTCGGTGAACTTCCCGGTCCGCACGGAGCCTGGCCCCGTCACGCGGGAGTGACGTCCGCAGACGGGAGCGAGGGTCGCCGACCGGTGGTGTAGCGCACCTGCTGGGTGAGGGTGAAGCCGCCGTCGGGCTCGGTGATCGGGACGAGCCGCCTCGCTGCCTCGGCCAGGACGCCGTCCCTCGCCTCGACGGGGACCGGGAGCCAGTGGCTGCGTTGACCGTGCGACCAGGTCCAGGCCCGCCACTGCTCGACGTCCGCGAAGTGCACCGGCAGTGCCATCACCTGGGTCGCGACGTCGACGAACCCACTCTCCTCCAGCAGGCCGGCGACGCCGCCGTCGCTGGCGAACGGTCCACGCGCGCCCGAGGTACGGGCATCGAGCAGGGCGGGCGGGAGGTAGGGCGTGAAGACGTCGTCCAGCCGATCCCACGCGGCATCGCGCGAGGCGAAGGTCGAGATGCCGAGCCGGCCCCCGGGGACGAGCAGGCGGTACCAGGAGCGCAGCGCGGCGGCGGGCTCGGGGAGGAAGAAGAGCACCAACGAGGCGACCGCGACGTCGTAGGAGCGCTCCGGGAGCTCGGGCGCGGTCGCGTCACCCACCACGAGATCGATGGGAGCGAGGGCCCGGGCAGCGCTCTGTCGCACGAGCTCGGCCCGCGCGGTCGCGATCATCTGCACCGACAGGTCAAGGCCCGTGACCTCGCCGTCCGGGGCGACCGCGGAGGCCAGGGGCCAGAGTGCAGCACCCCGTCCGGTCCCGAGGTCGATGGCCCGCTCCCCCGGTCGCGGGTCCATGCGCTCGACCAGGCCCTCGGCTATCGGGCCGAACCATGGCACCGCGACGGTGTCGTAGGTCTCGGCGACGGCGTCGAACATGGCGGCGACCATCAACGACCGCGCCGCGACCTCACGGGGTTCCATGGGCTCATCGTGAGGGCTGGAGCCGTGCAGCGGAAGGCCGTGTCCACGCGCGATTCAGGCGCTCACGGCGACAGCCAGGGGTATCAGCGCCTCGGCGAGGAAGCGCCCGGTGTGGCTCGCCGGCACGGTCGCGACATGCTCGGGAGTTCCTTCGGCCACGACCAGTCCACCGCCGGAGCCGCCCTCGGGCCCGAGGTCGATGACCCAGTCCGCGTTCTTGATGACATCGAGGTTGTGCTCGATCACGATGACCGAGTTGCCCTTGTCGACCAGGGACTGGAGCACACCGAGCAGCTTGCGGATGTCCTCGAAGTGCAGACCCGTGGTCGGCTCGTCGAGCACGTAGACGGTACGGCCGGTCGACCGTCGCTGGAGCTCGCTCGCGAGCTTGACCCGCTGCGCCTCGCCGCCCGAGAGGGTCGGCGCCGGCTGGCCGAGCCGGACGTAGCCAAGACCCACGCTGACCAGGGTGCTCAGGTGCCGCGCGATCGATGGAACGGCGGCGAAGAAGTCGGCGGCCTCCTCGATCGGCATGTCGAGGACCTCGGCGACCGTCTTGCCCTTGAAGTGGACCTCGAGCGTCTCGCGGTTGTAGCGCGCGCCGTGGCACACCTCGCATGGCACGTAGACGTCCGGAAGGAAGTTCATCTCGATCTTGATCGTCCCGTCGCCCGCGCAGGCGTCGCAACGACCGCCCTTGACGTTGAACGAGAACCGCCCGGGCATGTAGCCGCGGACCTTCGCCTCGGTCGTCTCGGCAAAGAGCTTGCGGACGTGGTCCCACACTCCGGTGTAGGTCGCCGGGTTCGACCGGGGTGTCCGCCCGATGGGGCCCTGGTCGACGTGCACGACCTTGTCGAGGTGCTCGAGTCCGGTGACCCTGGTGTGCCGACCGGCGACCTGCCGCGCGCCGTTGAGCTCGTTCGCGAGGACCGTGTAGAGGATCGAGTTGACCAGGGTGGACTTGCCCGAGCCCGAGACGCCGGTCACGGCGGTGAGCACCCCGAGCGGGATCTCGACGTCGATCCCCCGCAGGTTGTGCTCGCGGGCACCGATCACCCGCAGGCAGCGCTCCGGGTCGACGGGCCGCCGCACCTGCGGCATCGGGATGCTCCGCCGGCCGGAGAGGTAGGCCCCGGTGATGGACTCCGGTGCCGTGAGCAGGCCGGCGAGGTCACCGGAGTGGACCACGCGCCCGCCGTGCTCCCCCGCGCCGGGACCGATGTCGACGATCCAGTCGGCGGTGCGGATCGTGTCCTCGTCGTGCTCGACGACGATGAGCGTGTTGCCGAGGTCCCTCAGCCGCGTGAGGGTCTCGATCAGGCGCCGGTTGTCCCGCTGGTGCAGGCCGATCGACGGCTCGTCGAGCACGTAGAGGACACCGACGAGGCCGGAGCCGATCTGCGTCGCGAGCCGGATCCGCTGGGCCTCCCCGCCGGAGAGCGTGCCGGCCGGGCGCTCGAGGGAGAGGTAGTCGAGGCCGACGTCGAGCAGGAAGCCGAGCCGGGCGTTGATCTCCTTGAGCACCTGCGCGGCGATCGCCTGCTCGCGGGTGCCGAGCACGAGCCCGGTGAGGAAGCTGCGCGCCTCGTTGAGCGGGAGGCGGCAGAGGTCGGCGATCGAGAGGTCCCCCACCTTCACCGCGAGCACCTCGGGCTTGAGCCGCGCACCGTGGCAGACCGGGCACGGCACCTCACGCATGAAGGCCTCGTACTTCTCCTTCGACCAGTCCGACTCGGTCTCGTTGTGCCGCCGCTCGATGAATGTGACGACGCCCTCGAAACCGGTGGAGTACTGCCGCTCCCGACCCCAGCGGTTCTTGTAGCGGACGTGCACCTTGTGGTCCTGGCCGAAGAGGATGGAGTCCCTGGCGCGCTCCGGCAGGGCCCGCCACGGGACGTCCATCCGGAAGCCGAGGTCGTCGGCGAGGGCGGCGAGGACCCGCTGGAAGTACTCCGAGGACGTCTGCGCCCACGGCGCGACAGCTCCCGACTCCAGGGTGGCGTCCTCATCGGGGATCACGAGGTCCGGGTCGACCTCGAGGCGGGTGCCGATTCCCGTGCACTCGGGGCAGGCACCGTACGGGGCGTTGAAGGAGAAGGTGCGCGGCTCGATCTCGTCGAGGGTCAGCTCGTGGTCGTTGGGGCAGGCGCGGTGCTCGGAGAAGCGGCGCTCGCGCGCCGGGTCGTCCTCGGCGGCGTCGACCATCTCGACGACGAGCAGCCCTCCGGCCAGGGAGAGAGCCGTCTCGACCGAGTCCGTCAGGCGCCGCTTGACGCCCTCCTTGGCCACGAGCCGGTCGACGACGACCTCGATGGTGTGCTTGAGCTTCTTCTCCAGCGCCGGCGCCTCGGTCAGCGCGACGACGACCCCGTCCACCCGTGCACGGGCGAAGCCCTTGGTCTGCAGCTCGGCGAAGAGGTCGGCGTACTCGCCCTTGCGACCGCGGACGACCGGCGCGAGCACCTGGTACCTGCTGCCGTCCGGCAGCTCGAGGAGGCGGTCGACGATCTGCTGGGGGGTCTGCCGGCTGACCTGCTCCCCGCAGACGGGGCAGTGCTGCGTCCCGGCGCGGGCGAAGAGGAGGCGGAGGTAGTCGTAGACCTCGGTGATCGTGCCCACCGTCGACCGGGGGTTGCGGTTGGTCGACTTCTGGTCGATCGAGACCGCAGGAGAGAGGCCCTCGATGAAGTCGACGTCCGGCTTGTCCATCTGACCGAGGAACTGCCGGGCGTAGGAGGAGAGCGACTCAACGTAGCGACGTTGACCCTCGGCGAAGATCGTGTCGAAGGCGAGGGACGACTTTCCCGATCCGCTCAGACCGGTGAAGACGATGAGGCTGTCCCGCGGGAGGTCGACGTCGACCCCACGCAGATTGTGCTCTCGGGCTCCTTGGACGCGCAGGCGGTCATTCACCGGGACATCGTAGGTGGGAGGTCTGACACGCACGACCGCTGCCCGGACAGCACGCTGCCGTTGCCGGCCGACGAGGCATGATCACCCCATGCCGACCTTCGCGATCGAGTACCGCTACGACGACCGGGACGCCGAGCGCTCCGTCCTGCGCCCGGACCACCGCGCGTGGCTGCGCGGACTGCTCGAGACCGGGACGCTCGTCGGCAGCGGTCCGTTCACCGACGGCAGCGGAGCCCTCCTGCTGGTGCGGGCGGAGTCGCAGGAGCGAGCCGTCACGATCCTGGACGCCGACCCGTTCCACGTCGCGGGGCTCCTGGCCGGGCGCACCGTCCGCGAGTGGGACCCGGCGCTCCGCTCCTGGGAATGAGGCCGCTCAGGCTGCCGGGTCGCCCGCGCGCGAGGCGCGTCGGGTGCTCACCAGGCTGGCGATCGTCGCGACGGCGAGGACGGCGACGATGACCAGCAACGAGACCGGTGTCGAGATCTCCGGCGCCCAGCTGACGTGCTCACCACCGTTGATGAACGGCACCTCGTTGCCGTGCAGCGCCTCGAGCACGAGCTTGACACCGATGAAGCCGAGCACGACGGACAGCCCCTCCGAGAGGTAGACGAGCCGCTCGAGCAGGCCGCCCAGCAGGAAGAAGAGCTGGCGCAGGCCGAGCAGGGCGAAGGCGTTCGCGGTGAAGACGATGTACGGCGCCTTGGTCAGCCCGAAGATCGCGGGGATCGAGTCGAGGGCGAAGAGCACGTCCGTCGTCCCGATCGCGATCATCACGACGAGCATCGGGGTCGCCAGCCGACGGCCGGCCTTGACGATCGTCATCCGGTCGCCGTGGTACTCGGTGGTCGAGGGCAGCACGCGCCGCACGAAGCGCAGGACGGCGTTCTCGTGGAACTCCTCCGGACCGCTGGAGTCGTGGTCCTCCCTGGCGAGCTGGATCGCTGCGAAGACGAGGAAGGCCCCGAACACGTAGAACACCCAGCTGAACTGCGCGATGACCGCCGCACCCGCCCAGATGAACATCCCGCGGAGCACGAGGGCGATCGCGATGCCGATGAGCAGCACCTTCTGCTGGTTCTCCCGTGGCACGCCGAATCTCGTGAGGATGAGCAGGAAGACGAAGAGGTTGTCGACCGAGAGGCTCCACTCGGTGACGTACCCGGCGAAGAACTCCGTCCCGCGGTCCGGGCCCCAGGCCACCCAGACCAGCACGGCGAACGCCAGGCCGAGGCCGACGTAGAAGGCCGACCACCGGGCGGCCTCGCGGTGGGTGGGCGCGTGCGGGGTGCGCAGATGGGAGAAGAAGTCGAAGGCGACGAGCGCGAGCACCCCGGCGATCGTGGCGAGCCATGCCCAGACAGGAACATTCACGCAGTCCTCCGGTACGGGTCAACGGGTACCGGAGGTCTCCCCCGCCCGTTGCCGGGCCGATGACACCGGGGCCGTGGGACCCGTGCTGACGACGTCATCGTTCTGGGGTACTCCCCTCCGAGCCCCGAGCATAGTCGGCGGTGTCCCGGCCGACGGGCCGCGTGACGTCCGCCGGACCCCGACGTCAGGCCGTCGCCGACTGCATGTCGCGCAGCTCCTTCTTCAGGCCGCCGATCTCGTCGCGCAGGCGGGCCGCGAGCTCGAACTGGAGCTCGGCCGCGGCACCGTGCATCTGGTCGCTGAGCTCCTGGATGAGCTGGGCGAGCTCGGCGGCCGGGACCGCTGCGAGCCGGCTCGGCCCGCTGGTCGACCCTCCGCGGGCCGACCCGGCGCCCCTCCCGGGGACGGGCGCACCCCCGCGTCCCTGCTTGCGGTAGCCGCCCTCGAGCAGCTCGGCGGTGTCGATGTCCTCGCGGGCGAGCATGTCGGTGACGTCGCTGATCTTCTTGCGCAGCGGGGTCGGGTCGATTCCGTGCTCGAGGTTGTACGCGACCTGCTTCGCGCGCCGACGGGTCGTCTCGTCGATGGCCATCGCCATCGCCGGCGTGATCGTGTCGGCGTACATGTGGACCTCGCCGGAGACGTTGCGCGCCGCGCGACCGATGGTCTGGATCAGCGAGGTGGCCGAGCGCAGGAAGCCCTGCTTGTCGGCGTCGAGGATGCTCACGAGCGAGACCTCCGGGAGGTCGAGGCCCTCGCGGAGCAGGTTGATCCCGACCAGGACGTCGAACTTCCCCATCCGGAGCTCGCGAAGCAGCTCGATGCGCCGCAAGGTGTCGACCTCGGAGTGCAGGTACTGCACCCGGACGCCACGCTCGACGAGGTAGTCGGTGAGGTCCTCCGACATCTTCTTGGTCAGCGTCGTGACCAGGACGCGCTCGTTGCGTCCGGCCCGCAGCCTGATCTCGGCGAGGAGGTCGTCGATCTGCCCCGTCGTCGGCTTGACGACGACCTGCGGGTCGACCAGGCCGGTCGGCCTGATGATCTGCTCGACGACACCGTCGGACTGGGCGAGCTCGTAGCTGCCGGGGGTCGCCGAGAGGTAGACCGTCTGCCCGATCCGCTCGACGAACTCCTCCCAGCGCAGCGGCCGGTTGTCCATCGCGCTCGGCAGCCGGAAGCCGTGGTCCACCAGGGCGCGCTTGCGGGACATGTCGCCCTCGAACATCGCACCGATCTGCGGCACCGTGACGTGGGACTCGTCGATGACGAGCAGGAAGTCCTCGGGGAAGTAGTCGAGCAGGGTGTGCGGCGGCGTGCCGGCCTCGCGCCCGTCGATGTGCCGGGAGTAGTTCTCGATCCCGGCACAGCTGCCGACCTGGCGCATCATCTCGATGTCGTAGGTGGTGCGCATGCGCAGGCGCTGCGCCTCGAGCAGCTTGCCCTGTCGCTCGAGCACCTCCAGCCGCTCGGCGAGCTCGGCCTCGATCGTGCCGATCGCCCGCTCCATCCGCTCGGGCCCGGCGACGTAGTGCGTCGCAGGGAAGAGGAACATGTCCTGCTCGGAGCGGACGGTGTCCCCCGTGAGCGGGTGCAGGGTGGTGATCGCCTCGATCTCGTCGCCGAAGAACTCGATCCGGATCGCGAGCTCCTCGTAGACCGGGATGATCTCGACGGTGTCGCCGCGCACCCGGAACGTCCCGCGGGTGAAGGCCATGTCGTTGCGGGTGTACTGCATCGTCACGAACTTGCGCAGCAGCTGGTCCCGGTCGACCTGGTCGCCCACCGAGAGCCGGACCATCCGGTCCACGTACTCCTGCGGCGTGCCGAGGCCGTAGATGCAGGAGACGGACGCGACGACGATGACGTCGCGCCGGGTGAGCAGCGAGTTGGTCGCCGAGTGGCGTAGCCGCTCGACCTCGTCGTTGACCGAGGAGTCCTTCTCGATGTAGGTGTCCGACTGAGCGATGTACGCCTCGGGCTGGTAGTAGTCGTAGTACGACACGAAGTACTCGACGGCGTTGTTCGGCAGCAGCTCGCGGAACTCGGTGGCCAGCTGAGCGGCGAGAGTCTTGTTCGGGGCCATGACGAGGGTGGGGCGCTGGAGCTTCTCGATCAGCCAGGCGGTCGTCGCCGACTTGCCGGTACCGGTGGCACCGAGCAGGACGACGTCCTTCTCCCCCGCGGTGATCCGTGCGGTGAGCTCGGCGATCGCCGTCGGCTGGTCGCCTGAGGGTGTGTAGTCGGAGATGACCTCGAAGGGCTCGACCCGTCGCTGGAGGTCGGTCACTGGACGCATGCATCCACGGTACGGCCCGCCACCGACACGGACCCGCCGGGTGACCGCGGCACCGCGCCCGGACGATGCCGGCCCGTCGCTCCGCCTCGTCGGTACAGTCGCCATGTGGCACCAGGACGCGGGGGCGGGATGGTCGAGGTCGTCCTGGACGACGACGAGCCAGGTTCCGACGACGGCAGGCCGTCGCCCTCCCGACGTGCACCCGCCGAGCTGCTTCGATCGGTCGCCAGCTCCCTGCGGCGGCACTCCCGCACCGCCGCCGCCCTCGGCGCAGGGCTGGCCCTCGTCGCCGGCTCCGCGGGCGCGGCTCGGGTCGCGGAGGACCTCCGGCGAGCCCGGGACCACACCGCACGACTGGAAGCCATCGACGGCACGCTGCTCACGCCGCCGACCACGTTCGCCGTCCGGTGGACCTCACGATCCAGCGTGCTCTCGCGGCTGGTGACCGCCACCGACGGCCTCCTCGTCCTCCTGGCGGACGATCGTCGGTCCCTCTCGGCCGTCGACGCGGACTCCGGCGTCCAGGTCTGGCAGCACGACCTCCCGGCAGGCGAGGCCGTCTCCAGCTGTGCCGCCCCGACGAGGCCGAGCCCGTCGTTCGCCTGCCTGGTGGCCGGGAGCAGGTCTACCTCCATGACTCTCTCCGCCGTGGCCGTCTCGGACGGCTCCGAGCTCGC